>NZ_JBDQZI010000005.1:0-282719 GCF_042920265.1 Lysinibacillus sp. KU-BSD001
AATTAGAATACTCGAAGAGTACTTTTACTTAAAATAAGACTATAAAATACCCCTAAAAATATTAAAAATACAAAAGGCCTTCAGAATGAGACCATTCTGAAGGCCTTTTGTCGACAATCTGAACTTCCCTGACACTAGCTGTCAGGGAAGTTTTATTATAATAGGCAATATTAATAGTGATGGGAGATTGATTAGATGAAGACAAAAAAAGCGTATCTTTATGTATTTGATACAATGTCAGACTGGGAATATGGATATTTAATTGCTGAGTTAAATTCAGGGAGATACTTCAAAGAAGGTATAGCTCCTTTAAAAGTCGTTACAGTAGGTGCTACGAAAGAAATGATTACCACAATGGGCGGGCTAAATATAAAACCCGATATTTCCCTTGATGAATGTACCCTTGAGCATAAAGATCTTATTATTTTACCTGGGGGAGATACTTGGAGAGAAGATATTCATCAGCCTATCTTGAAAAAAATTGTAGAAGCTTTAAAGCTTGGCACTATAGTTGCTGCCATTTGTGGGGCAACCGAAGGACTAGCGAATATAGGATGCTTGGATTCTAGAAAGCATACAAGCAATGATTTAGGGTATATGAAAATGGTTTGTCCTAATTATAAAGGAGAAAAATTTTATGATACGACACCTGCAGTATCTGATGGGAATTTAGTGACAGCATCAGGAATAGCTCCTCTAGAATTTACGAAAGAAGTGCTGAAAATCTTAGATGTATTTGCACCAGATACATTGTATTCATGGTACAAACTATATAAGACGCATAAAACTGAATACTTCTTCCAGTTAATGAATTCAATGAATAGATAGGTTTAAATCATTAGTGATAATAAGAGGGGGGGAAGGGGTATTAGAGATGGTGCATTTTATTATGGTTGAGAATGGATTTCTCTAATTTTTCATTTATCTAAGGGGTTCCTTTTTGCAAAATCAATACGAGTTATAGTGTTAAATAAAATAAAACGGAATTTATTTCTAGTGTTAATTTAGAATTGTTAAAAAACAGTAAATATAATATTTATTTGATATGTTTGTATCGTAATATCCGTTGTACAAATGATAGTTTTAGGACAACTGAAGTGTAAATAAGTTATTATTTTATTGGGACAACAATTACGATAATAGATCTTTCTATACTACAATGTAATGTGGCTTTACGATAAAGTAGGATTAAAAATGTGCTTTAATCCTGATTTAAAAGTAAATATAAAAACTCCATTTGAAAAAAGGTTGATAAAAATGGAGTTTTTTTTTAAAACTACTTATTAAATTTTTACAGGTGTGTTGACGCCCAAAATATCTCCTGTATATACACGTATTTTTTAGGCAAAACGTTATCAAAAAATGACTTGCCAGTGGATTAAGGCGGAATCGGTGAGTATAGGTGTTGATATTCACCTTTCGCTACAGGGTAAAGCTTCCTATGGGAATAGGGATAAAGGAACTAAGGCTAACACTGTTATGTCCCTGTGACCTAGCACCCCATTAGTTCTATAAAAATTAAAAAACTTTATTATTTTTTAGGGACTTTAAAGTTACTAAATACTTAAGAAATCAATAATCATTTTCTTTTCATGCTCTGGCATCATATGCATGTGCCCGCAGCCTTTTAACATATGCACCGTGTTATTTGGTATGATTTTTTTTGCTCTTGGTAATACTTTTTTCGCTGGAAATAAACAATCTTTTTCTCCTGCCATAATAAGTGTCGGTGCTTTACACTGTTGCATTAATTGTTCACTCACATTGGATGGCATCCCTATCTTTGTTTTTACATGATCAAAACTATCTTTCACCATATCCAAAGTATCTCTATCCAGAATGTCTTCTTTAATAGCCATAAATAAAGCTGTTTCTTTTATATATTTTTCTTTCTTTGTTAGTTTATATTTGAGTAGTGGTATCATCATTTTTACAGTAATAATTGGAAAGGCATTGTTAATACCTGATGGTACAATTAATACGGATTTTTTTACTTTTTCCGGTGCGGTACACATCAGTTTTGCTAGGACTCCGCCTCCAAATGAAGCCCCAAAACAAGCTATTTTATCGAATCCCAATGCTGTTATAACGTCACTTGCCCACTTTCCATAATCATAATTGCGAGGAGAGAGATTAACCTCATCACTTTTTCCAGGGTGACCAATAAGATCAACTGCATAGATATGAAAATCCTTAAGTAGGAATCTGTACATTAATAAATTGTAGGCAGTCGTACTATTCCCACCATGAAATACTAACAATGGTTCACCTAATAGATTGCCAGTTTCAATGATATGTGTTCTTCCAAAACGAGTATGAACGTAAACATCCTTACATGAATAATCCAATTTCTTTAATTGAGCATCATAAAGCTTTAGTGATATTTCTCTTCCAGATTGTGTTTTGTATATACTCATATAGCCCTCACTTATAAGTTATCTCATTTATTAATTTAATCAGGATATTATAAAAGCAAATAATACTATTTTACGAAAAATAAAAACGATGTCTCCTTCACTAAAAAATGGTGTTTTTCAAATAGTGGATTGGTTAAAATATACGATTTTACATTATCGATTCTATTATGACTATTTCTGTTTTATAGTCTTTTTTAGATACCTCATAAAATATCAAAACTTATTTCCCTTTTTAACTTGTTATTCGCTAATATATTAAAAAATCCTTCTTCCACTAACTTTCTTCGTTAGTGGAAGAAGAAAACTCAAACAATAACATTTTCGCTCAACTTTCTTCAAAACAGTAAGACTTTCTTTCAAACCAAAATAACATTGTAGCTTTGGAATAAAGTTTGATGATTTTCTACCTGTGCTGCTATGTAATTGCGTCCGTTTGCGGAATAGGAGTTTTCACCAATAGCTGTAATTTTCACTTTTCATAGAATTTGTTTGTAACCTTTACTATTTTAATACTTGATTTTATAATTTGATATAATGACCAGATACTAAAATAGATGTAAAAGTATAAAGGAGAAGAAATTATGTTCAATACTCAACAAATTAAAGAAATTATTCCACATCGGTATCCGTTTTTATTAGTTGATCGTATTTTTGAAGTAGAGGAAGGGAAACGCGCAGTCGGAATTAAAAATGTTACTGCTAATGAAGAGTTCTTTATTGGTCACTTTCCAGATTATCCAGTAATGCCAGGTGTTCTTATTGTAGAAGCGTTGGCACAAGTAAGTGCAGTTATTATGTTAATGAAAGATGAAAATCGAGGAAAGCTAGGATTGTTTGCTGGTATTGACCGTTGTCGGTTCAAGAAACAAGTTCACCCTGGTGATCAATTACGTTTAGAAGTAGAAATAACCAGAGTTCGTGGATCAATCGCAAAAGCAAAAGCTATTGCTACAGTAGAAGGAGAAGTCGCTTGTGAAGCAGAAGTTACATTTGCTCTTTACAACGATAAAAAAGCCTAAAAATTTATTATCTTCGTGATCCTCTTTTCTATAGAATTTACTCTTAGACAAAAAATCACCTCTTAGAAGAAGATATCTCACGAGGTGATTTTTATCAAACTTTTTTGAACTCTTTATACGGGCAATCTACAGTTACAGTATTCGACCAATTTCTAACCACTGAATAAGGAAATGGAGTTGACATATAAATCAACGTAGCTAGTCTGTCAATACCTTTTCACATGGCGTTTTTTCAATTTATCGATGACCCAACTCCTTCTTCAATGATCTGCTACTCGACACCATAAAAGAAGGGGGAAACGATCGTAATAACTGTTTACCAAGCTAGCGAAATATACTATACAAGTTCAAAGCATAAACACTGCCAAGAAATATATAGATGACTTAATTAGAACTTCTAATTCTATAGGTTTGTTGGATGTTGATAATGGTTATTTTCATACAGATTGGATAGGAGAAGCTGTTGTATGAAAATACTTTACATCATTTTCTTCAATGATATTTTTATCGCTAATAAGCTATTAACAGCCAAGAAGGTACTTGCTATAACTGTCAGTATTGCTAAATCAGGTGAAAACATTTGGATTGTATGCCATGGTGCCTGAACAAAATATATAAATAGTGGGGTAAGAAATATTGATAAAATTAAACCCAAAATTCCTATAAAAGTCCATAATTCTCTTTTGTATATTTTTTTAGACTTCAATCGTAATAATAAATAAATGAATAGCCCAAAGAGTAAACAAATAAATCCAAAAACAATGAATTGAATGCTAGGTGTATTTTCAGGGAGGTCAACAGGTTCGTCACCATTTAAAATATTGATAATACCCATTTTCAGGTAGTATAATCCTTCTTCCTCTAAGTGATTATTTTTATTTGTAAGAATTACTCCACCCCAGTCCGTTTTTGGCATATAAAACATCTCTGCGTGAGAATCTGGTGTTGAACCTGAGTGCCAAAACATTGTATTCGAAGAGTTTGGATGTGAAATTCGTATTCCTAAGCCGTAATATCGGTTTTCTCCTGTTTGAATATGTGGAGTTAAATAATGGTTGAAACTATCTTCACTTAAAAAGTTTTCGAAATCTTTCCTACTTAGAAGTTTAATGAATTGGACTATATCTTCTACGCTTGCGGTTATATACCCATAAGGGGCTCCTCCATTATCGTAAGTAACAGCGCTTTTCCGAGGTATACTAAACCATGACTGATAACCACTTAAATATCCTTTTTCATAAGCTGATTCATAATCTGCTGCTGCATTTTGCATTCTTAATGGAATAAATATATTTTGTTCCATATATTCTGCATATGTCTGATTCGTAACTTCTTCAATAAGTGCGCCAAGGATTAAAAAATTGGCATTACTATATTGATGTTTTTCTCCTGGTAGCGCGGTAAGGTTAACGTTTGATAAGCTTGTTACATTATTCTTTATTGCTTCAATATCTGTAGATTCTTTGTCTGAGATTGATAATCCTGTATATGTACTAAATCCACTCGATTGGGTAAGTAAATGTTTAATCGTTATTTGAGCTGCTTCTTCTGTATCTTTAATTGTAAACCAAGGCATGTGCTTTTGTACTGGATCGCCTAGTTTGATGATACCTTCATCCACTAATCGCATAATAGCTAAACCTGTGAATGATTTACTAATGGAGCCTATTGTAAAAGGCGTTTTTGTTGTTACTTGCTTCTCTAATTCACCCGTTACTCCCCATGATTTTGAATAAAAAACTTTATTATTTTGAATAATAGCAATTGATGCACCTGGAACTTGATATTCTTCTAAATACGATTCAATATAGGTGTCTAGTTCATTTTTAATGTCTTGATTTGCTGAGACTAATATAGTAGGAAGAAATATAGTGCAGCACAAAAGGGTTAAACTCATTTTTATTACTACTGTAGGGATTCTCATATGGCTCTAGCTCCTTAAATAATTATAGTTATTCGGAAAGCTTAACAATATCAAAAGACTACTGATTGTAATGCCAAAAGTATGTACTCTTACAATATACCTCTTTTAAAAAAGAAGAACAGGTACCTTAGCATGAACCACAGTCAGTCTAGAGACGTAGAATGCTAATACTAGAAAATGAATCCACTGCTCTCATTTTTATTGAATAGAATGGCGTGTGGGGATTTTTTTTATTAATAAAAAATTTAAGAAAAAAGCTATATGGCAAAGATAAATATATTGGCTATCAATGTTGTATTAATAGCTTTGTGGCGAAAAATAGTGGAGGTTCGTAAGTAATGTTCTTTTATATAAATGGAAAAAGGGTAAGGTGAAAAAATATTGATGCAGTGTTGGCACTTTTTATTAGGGTTAATCAAATATTAATAGATGATAATCGGGGCAATTGGCAAGTAAAGTTTACACTATATTCGATGCAAGGATGTAAGTAGATTTATAGTGAAAAAAAGAAAAATAAATTAGGTTATTATAGCTTTAGGAAATGGTCTCATTAAAAGCCCTGTATTTCACAAACTAAAAAGAATCCATTTTCAAATAGATTTGATCAAAATGGATTCTTAACTTATATACTATCTAATATCTTTAAAATAAGGTGGGACAATTTTAATTTTTTTATTCGCTTATCCATTTTTTTTAAAATGCCCTAGGAGTTCATTATTTAACTCCACCAAATACAGCTAACTCCAGCCACTTGAAATAACAGTCGGCATGATTAAATCCAATTTCTTTTAACCAATGGACTTGAATATCTACACGTTCTAGAATATTGTCTGCTTTATCTGGTCGGCTATAATATTCAGTAGCAATTTCTGCTCGTTGCCCGTTATTATATGCTGTTAGATGGTCAATAAATAGCTCATCATATAGTTTTTCCATCTCCTCTGTTACAGAAGCAGTATGCTCAATATTAATAAAAATGCCACCTGGCTTTAATAGATTATAAATATCAGTATATAATGCTTTCTTTTTTTCGTGTGGTAAATGATGAATTGCATAACCCGATACAATGCAATCAACACTGTTAGGTTCTACGAAATTTTGAATTGAGTTACTAAAATCTCCTACATAAAGTTCGCAACGATCAGTATATGCCTCCAGATGAATTTTTGCTTGCTCAATCATTGGCTGCGAATGGTCAATACAGATGGCTTTTGCGGTTGGATATGTACGAAGTAATATTTCTGCTAAAAAACCGTTGCCACAACCTAAATCCATAATAATGGCTGGTTTTTCTATAAAATGATTCACTACTTGGAGCATAATTTGTGCTTGCTCTGCCCCAAAAGGAATGCCTCCCCTTACTTGTTGTAAATAGTGTGTTGTTACGTCTTCTCTTTGCCATGTTGTTTTCATCATAATTCTCCCTCTCTAAATGTGGATATCAGTGGTTTTTCAAAATAAAAAACTCCGTCTCAAAAAGAGACGAAGTTTGATTCGCGGTACCACTCTAATTAGCTTTAAAAGCTCACTTAATAGGATTTAAATCCAAACTGTTAACGGATAGCTACCGTTTGTGTTTACTACCATTTCAACACAAATGCTCATGGACGAGTTGAGGATTATATTGACTGTTTTGCACCAACCAACAGCTCTCTATTCAATAAGGAATCCTTAATACTTCCAATCAACGCATCGACTATTGAATTTTGTTAGTAATTTTACATTAAAGGTTAATTATTGTAAATGATATTTTTTGCCTCTTATGTTAATAACAATTTGGCATTATACTATCGTCTTTTTAGGGGAGAAATTTCAATCTAAAGCAACTACCTAATATTGATGGGGAATCTTATAAGATAGAATTTTCTGACTCTATTTATTGACATGAGGTAGTGCCCTAATTATAGTAGTTATATATATGACTACTAATAGGAGGGTATTATGGAACATTTAATTGAGCAATTTGAAGAGATTGGCTATTCCAAAAATGAAGCTAAGGTTTATATAGCACTACTGAAAGAGCCTGCAATAAATGGTTATGAAATTAGTAAAAAAAGTGGTGTACCACGCTCAATGGTTTATGCAGTCATTGCAAAATTAGTAGCAAAAGAAGCCATTATAGAGCTTCGAACTGAACCACCTACATATACGCCAGTTCCAGTAAAAGAACTAGTTATGAATCGTAGAAGACAAACAGAGGACACACTTACTTCTTTAGAAAAAGAGTTGCAAGTGATTGAAAAGCCTGTAGAAGTGAATGTGATTAAGCATATTGAAGGGAGAAAAAAGATCATTAATGCTATGCAAAAATTAATGCTAGCAGCGAAGGAGGAAATATGGCTTTCTGCATGGGAAGAGGAACTAGATGAATTAAGGAATCCTGCCTTAGAACAAGGCGAAAAAGGAATTAAGTTATATTCAATGCTTTTTACTAATCAGGAGACTGACTCATTTGGCGAAACGTTTTACCATCGTCGAGATACTGCTGTCATTGAAGAAAGTAGAATGAGTAAAAGATTAACGATTGTTATACAGGATAATCAAGAAGTCCTGATTGCTGGCTTTGTTAAGGGACAAATTCCTCAAGCAATTCAAACAGCTGAACCAATGTTAATTCTATTGGCAAAAGAATATATTCGACACGATATGATGATGAAGGTTGTAAGTGACAAAGTAGGTGGCGACATGCTTAGCTCATTATGGCAAGGCGATGATTTATTAACTTATATTGTACGTAATGTGAAGAAATAAGGGGCTGTTTTTGTGTATATAGAAGTTTTTTTGGTAGGTATTTTAGCAGCTCTATCACCTGGGCCTGATTTTATAGTTGTCATGAAAAATAGTTTAGGAGCAGGAAGAAAATATGGTATAGCTACGGCTTTAGGTATTGCAAGTGCATTAATTGTTCATATAACTTATACCCTTTTAGGTTTTACCATTATATTGGAAAAAATACCGGTTGTTTTTAATGTTATTAAACTTACTGGTGCTACTTATTTACTTTGGTTAGGCTGGCAAGGAATCCGATCACAAGCTCGCTTAGAGAATTCAAATGGTAAGAGCATAGACCGTTTATTGAAACAATCTGTTATACGATGCTTTCGTGAAGGTTTTTTATGTAATGTATTGAATCCTAAATCAGCACTATTCTTCCTAAGTATTTTTTCACAATTTATTGGACCAAACACTTCAAAGTGGATGGGGTGGATATATGGTGGAGAAATCATTGTGGCAGTGGGGCTTTGGTTTATTTTATTAGCTATACTTATTTCAAATAGTTTTTTTAGAAAAGTCTATCAACAGTACATGCATTGGTTTGACCGTGTTCTAGGTATCATTTTAATTATTTTTGCGGTTACTATTTGGATAACGGTGTTTTAAAGTTCAAAGTGGATGTAAGAATTGACGATGAGATTATCTACGGAGAAATAGGTCCCTTGAAAAGAAGGATAAAAATTCAGCTTAATTAACTAAACATGTTTCAGAATTTAAGTTTGTGAATGTATACAATTTAAAGTAACCGAGTGTATTAATTGAATAAGCTAAAGAAAAAAGCCGCTTCCTTACCTTATAGGAATTATAACACCGTCCTAAAATAGAACGGTGTTATCTAACCTGGCTATATTTTTGCTTAACACTCACATTGTTCAGTAGGTAGATTTGGAGACGTTAAAAGTGTAGTCGGGAAATTCATAGTCTTCCATGCAGCTATACCACCACTCAACTCTTTCACTTTATATCCATTTTCTAAAAGAATAAGGGCAGCTTTTGCAGCTGTATTGCACCATACATCCCAGCAATATAAAACGATAATTTTTTCTTTTGGAATTTCTGAAAGGTGATTCTCTAACTCAACTTGGGGTATTTCTACAGCCCCGTTGATTTTTTCTTTTTTTAGATGAGGCGGACCATTCCGAACATCTAGCAATACATACTCATCTGGATTTTGTTTACTCGCTTGCATATAATCCATTGGGCTAAAAGTAGACTCGATACGATTTTTAAAAAATTCAATTTGATTCATTTATGATTCCTCCTGATTTTTAAAAATTTTTATTAAAAGATCTTTTAATAAACGGGCTTCTTGGTCACTTAAAGGGGAGAGTATTTTCTTTTCAGATTGCTCTAACGTACTCCAACAGTCTTCTAAAATCTGTTTTCCTTTATCTGTAATGGTTAAGCAATAGGATCTTCTATCTTGCGGGTTTTTAGTTCTCGTTAAATATTTCAGTGCTTCCAAATGGTCAATAAAACTAACCATTGTTGTTCGATCAATTTTTAGTTCGTCTGCGATTTCCTTCTGGGAGGAATTTGGTTTTTCATCGATTTTAATAAGAACACCATATTGTTTCACGTTAATATCATAAGGTGTTAACTTTTGAGAAAACTCCATTTCAAACAGTTGCTCCACTTTTCCCGTAATAAATCCATAAGATTTAAAAATTCTACTCAATTATAGTCACCTCTTCATTTAATCATTATTTATGATAATCAGTATAACTGATTAATTTTCGAAAGGCAAATCGAAGGTAGCTTCAATTCTATTAAGCTAGAATTACAACTAATATTCATATAAATGAAGAAAAGAATGACATTTTTAATATTGAAGAATAAGTTTAGCTAAAATTGAGTGTGCTTCAGCAGAAGGGCTTTAAGTAGAACTGAAGTATTGTATAACGATTTTAGTTGTGGACATTTATGTAAAAATTCACTTGCTTTATCTGGTGGTTATTTAAGATAAAAAAATACTATTTATATACACGTAATATTCAGAATTTATTAAAACTATTGTGAATTATGATAGATTCTGTTACTGTAAGAATTACAAAAAAATATCATATTATTGGTGCAAATACTATTTTGTTATTTGCTTAAAAGGGAAGTCGGTGCAAATCCGACGCTGTCCCGCAACTGTAAATCGGAGTAACTCACAAATGCCACTGGGAAACTGGGAAGGCTGTGAGGCGCGTTGATGATGAGCCAGGAGACCTGCCAATAAATAGTAGAGCATTTACATAGAACCACGAGGATGGTTGTAGTGAGTAGGGCAAATATACCCTTTATTTCGCTATGACAATCTCCTTGGATTCAAGGAGATTTTTTTATTTGTCTTTATAAGCTGCGGGAACAAAGAGAGAAATAAAACCTTTGAAAGGAGCTTAGTGTGCAGAAAAAAGGAAAGATTCATTTTGGTTTTCTTGTGGCAATTTTGCTCATTGTTTTGATGATTTCCACAACAATAGCCGTTATCATTGGTTCTGTTTCTATTACACCTGGGACCGTTTGGCGGGTTATTTTATCGCATGTGCCGTGGAATGTATTGGGGATTGAAGCGGACTGGAGCCGATCACAAGAAATTATTATTTGGCAAATTCGGACACCCCGCGTGCTATTAGCGATGGTCGTCGGGGCAGGACTTGCGATTTCAGGTGCAGCGATTCAAGCACTTGTGCGGAACTCGATAGCGGATCCGTATATTTTAGGGATTTCATCTGGTGCTTCTGTTGGTGCTACAGCGGTAATTTTACTTGGGGCCTTTTCCTTTTTAGGGATGTATGCGCTATCATTTGCGGCCTTTATCGGGGCAACGGTTGCGGTTGTCATTGTCTTTTTATTATCAAGAGTCGGGGGACGGGTGTCTGTCATTCGTTTGTTATTAGCCGGGATTGCCGTGTCACTTGTGCTATCTGCCATGACCAACTTTATGCTCCTCATGTCTAAGGAAGAGGGCGGGATCAAAGCGGTAATGCACTGGATGATGGGCAGTTTAGCAGGTGCGAAGTGGAGTAACTTAATGCTGCCGATTATTGTATTTGTCGTTGTGTATGTAGTATTACGCATTCATGCGCGTCATTTGAACTTACTATTACTTGGAGAAGAATCGGCACTCACGTTAGGTGTGAACCTAGAGAAGTTTCGTTTATTACTCATTTTATTGGTCTCACTTTTAACAGGGGTGCTTGTTGCTGTCAGTGGTGCCATCGGATTTATTGGCTTAATTATCCCGCATGTTGTCCGCATGCTCGTTGGTTCCAATTATAAATTTGTTTTACCCATTAGCGCTTTACTCGGCGCCATTTTCCTCGTTTGGGCAGATGCATTAGCACGGATTATTATTGCGCCTGAGGAAATGCCGATTGGGATTATTACGGCATTATGCGGTTGTCCATTTTTCATTTGGATGCTGCGCAAACAAACCTACTCATTTGGGGAGGGTGAATAAATGGTATATGTGGCACAAAATCTTTCTTATGCCATCGGACAAGCAACAATTCTCCAGAATGTGTCTGTCCATGTGAAAGAGCGTGAATTGGTAGGGTTGATCGGCCCTAATGGTAGTGGCAAATCGACATTATTAAAAAATATGTATCGGATGCTACAGCCAAATGAAGGGCAAGTTTTTCTTTTTGGCGAGGACATGCTAACGAAACCAGCAAAAGCTGTCGCGAAACAGTTAGCGGTCGTCGGACAAGAAACACCTGTATTGTTTGAATTTACGGTGAGAGATTTAGTCGCGATGGGGCGTACACCGCATAAACGATTGATTGAACGAGATACCGTAGAGGACCGACAAATTGTAGAGCAATCGATGGAGCAAACAGGGATCGCCCATCTGAGTGAGCGCCATTTCAGCTCATTGTCAGGTGGGGAAAAGAAGCGCGTCATTGTGGCAAGAGCATTGGCACAGCAAGCGCAAGTGATGGTGCTAGATGAGCCAACGAATCATTTAGATATTCAGCATCAGCTGCAATTAATGGATTTAATTCGGAGTTTACCTATTACGATTATGGTGGCACTCCATGATTTAAATATTGCCGCTACGTATTGCGACAAAATTTATGTGATGAAAAAAGGGGAAGTTGTTGCTTATGGTACGCCGTTAGAGGTGCTGACACCAGCGCTTTTACGCGATGTTTTTGGCGTACATGCGGAAATCGGTATTCACCCGATTACGAAGAAGCCGCAATTATTTTATATACCTGAATCCATGTTATAGATCGTGAGGAAGCATACACTTCTTTCTATATAAATTAAAAATAAAGGGAGATTGACATGAAAAAATTGAAGAACATGTGGCTTGTGTTTATCACGGTTATGGCACTGAGCGTTTTAGGTGCTTGTAGCAATGAAGAAGGCAAGCAAGAAAAAGTAGAACCTGCACAAGCGGAAGAAACTGCCGTAACAATTGAAAATAATGACACAACACAAGTGTATGAGGAAGCACCGACAAAAGCGATTTCCTTAAACCAACACGTGACAGAAATTATGCTAGCGTTAGGCTTAGAGGATTCGATGGTTGGTACGGCTTATTTAGATGATGAAATTTACGAACCACTGCAAGAGGCGTATGCGAAAGTGCCTGTATTAGCAGAGCAATATCCAACGAAAGAGCAAGTGATTGATGCAGAGGCAGATTTTTTATATGCAGGCTGGAAAAGTGGCTTTAGTGAAAAAGGCATTGGAACAGTAGAGGAACTAAAGGCGTTAGGCATTCACACGTATTTACATACATCTTCAAGTATAAATAATCCAACATTAGAGGACATTTTCACCGATATTCGTAATATCGCAAAAATCTTCCGTGTAGAAGATCGCGGGGAAGCATTAATTGAACAAATGGCAAGTGATGTAGAGGCAGTTCGTGCAAAATTGCCTGAGCAAGCGGAGCCATTACGTGTACTTGTGTATGATAGTGGAGAGCAAGACGTGTTTACAGCAGCTCAAAACTTTATGAATGAGCTAGTGACAATTGCAGGAGGACAAAATGTTTTTGGTGATGTCGAGTCTGGTTGGACAACGGTATCAAAGGAAGATGCTGTTGAACGTGACCCACAAGTAATTGTCGTCATTGATTATGGTTCTACAACAGCGGAAGAAAAAATAGCGTTTTTAAAAAATGACCCAGCATTAAAAGAAATGGATGCGGTGTTAAATGAACGCTTTGTCATTTTACCATTATCAGCTGCATCAGAAGGTGTACGTGCAGCCGAAGCGATTAAAATTTTAGCAGAAGGCTTCTACCCAGAAAGCTTTTAATAAGTAGAGATAAGCTAGCGTTTTGCTAGCTTATTTTCATCTAGAGGGGGACGTACTATGGGGCGCAATGCATTTACTAAAAATGTGCCAGAGCATACATTTGCGACATTAAATAAGGAAAGTTCATATACACGCTTAGCGATTAGTCCAGGGGTGATTAATAAACATTACACACCTGCACAATTGCAAAAAATAGCGGAAATCGTAGGAGAAGATGGAGCGATTAAATATTCTGCTTCGTATTATTTACTTATATCTGTCCCTACAGAAAAACGATTAGAAATCTGTCAGCAGCTAGAGGATGTAGGGTTATATATTGCGCAACAAGGCGCGGTTGTAGACATGAAGGCATGTGACTTTTGTGATGGTGAAAAAATGGAAGCCGCAGCGATAACAGAAGCCCTGTATAAAACATTCGTTGGGCAAGCTGTACGGAATCGACTTCGACTGAATGTAAATGGCTGCGCCTCTGCATGCTATAACGCAATGTACGATGATATTGGACTTGTGTACCAGCAGGATAGCTTTGACGTGTATGTTGGAGCGATTCCCATGGGCAGGCATGCACAAGCTGGGAAATTATTTGCGAAAAATGTATCGGTAGAAAATATTGAAGCCTTCCTACAAGAAATGCTTCACATATATAATGAATTTGCTCGGGAGAATGAGCCATTTCATCGTTTTTTTAAGCGTACAAAAGCAGAAGCTTTTTGGGCAAATCTACGTGTAAGCCACATGGATTAATTATGCGATCGTTTTCGCTATTGAAACTTTTAGTGATCTCATCCGTATAGGTAAATATTGCTTTTTGTATAATGGGCATGGAAAAAGAGAAGGGGAGAGCGAGCGTGGTTACCTGGATTATTCTTGCTGAAATTGCATTTTGGATTGCCATTATAGCAGGGCTTATAGCGCGGTACATACTAAAGAAAGAACGATTAAGTATTATCTTCTTTTTACTAACGCCTATCATTGATTTCGCTTTATTCATGTTAACAGCAATCGATTTAAAAAACGGGCAAGCTGCTACCGCTGTGCATGGCATTGCGGCCATTTATATCGGTGTTTCCGTTGCATATGGGAAAACATTCATTGATTGGGCAGATGAAAAGTTCCGCATTTGGATAGTAAAGCAGCCGAATACGAAAGAACGGCTCGTTGGTAGAGCAAAAGGCGTTCATGAGGTAAAGCTATGGATGCGGCACATTGTGGCATATGCCGTCGGAGGCGTGTTGTTATGGGCGATGATTCAGTATATCGGGCAAGCAGGCGATACGACAACATTACAGCAAATGCTGAAGGTTTGGGGACTCGTTGTGCTAATTGATGGCGCGATTAGTATTTCTTATGTTGTATTGCCGGAGAGGAAATAATAGTTTAGGTGGAAACCGTAAAAGCGCGTAAAACTATTGGAAACCCGCGTAAAATACATCGGAAACCACGTAAATATGATGTCAATTCCGCTATATCAATATAATGACGGAAGCAAAAAAAGGGTGCGACAAAAGTCAACACCCTTACACGTATTTATTCTTTTATACTTGCCCGGCTTCTTCTTCAACCGCAGCTTCTGCTACTGTTGGAGCCATCACTGTAGCGAGTGTATAACCATCTTCTGTCACAATATCAAAGCCAACCTGCTCTCGAATATCGACAACTGCTATGGAACTACCAATAGCTAGGTGAGAGATATCGATTTCAATCGATTCAGGAATTTCCGCAGGCTTTACCTTCACTCTGATGTTTAAGTTTGGTTGCATTAAAATGCCACCTTCTTTAACCCCAATGGATTCGCCTGTTAATACAATTGGTACGTCTACTTCCAATTCCTCTGACATATTAATCGCTTGGAAATCAACGTGGGTAATAGTATTCTTTAATGCGCAACGCTGTACTTCACTAATAACAGCATTAACACTTTGCTCATCTACTGCTAGCTTAAAAATATTATTTAAGCCATTTGCTACAATCATTTTCGAAACCTTCTTTGCATCGACAAAGATCGGTGTCGTATCTGTTTGGTAGCCGTAGACAACTGCGGGTACACCGCCATTTTCTCGAATCTCGCGTAAAATTGAACGAGATCCTGCCTCACGCTTTGTCGCTTGTAAAACAATACTCATACTTCCTCAATTCCTTCCAATGTTATTTTTCGGCTGATTGTGTTAGAACAATCAATCGATTCAAGAATGCAACTCATCGTTTACACACTAAACCCGTACCTCAAATAAAAAGAAAACAACGCCAGTGAAATCTTACTGGAAAAAGAAGTGATAGTTTTTATTTTCTGCAAGCATTAAAGACACTACATCTACCATTATAGTTAATTTTTAGTATAAAGCAAATTTAATGTAAACTTTCTGTAAATGGGGATATCCACGAGCGATGTTTTTTAAGCGTCTTTGTTTTGTTATGGAGGGGAATTTATAAGCTAACGGTATTATGTCTAGATCGCGGTGTAAGTTACCACATAGCGGGCTAAGATGCATTTTTTAGAAAAATTTGTATGCTATAATTTTTAGTATAAGGGGGGAACGGTGAATGCGGGTGGAGTTGAAAATTGATGCGAAGTGTGAAGAACCGTATGTAGAAATTCATACTGCCAAGTTAACACCGAATATTCAAGCAGCCATTTCGCTGTTGCAAAGTGAAAATGACACGTATATATTGACGGCCCAGCATGACAATAAAACGTATATGATGGACCCTGAAACGATTGTTGTTATTTGTACGGAAGGTAGGGAACTGGTGCTGTATGATGTAGCTAAAACACGGTACATCGTCAATAAACCTTTATATGAACTGGAAGCGCAATTAGGGAAAGATTTTATTCGCATTTCAAAATCAGCCATTATTAATATCCGAAAAATTAAACATATTGAAGCAGCGTTTAACGGCACAATGGAAGTGGAGCTGGTGATGGGGATAAAAGAAGTCATTACAAGAAATTACCGGAAGAAATTTAAAGAGCGATTGGGGGTTTAACGTCCATGCATATGATGAAATATTTATTGTTTGGTATTAGTTGGGGTTGTACAGCTTTCGTGTGTATGAATGTTATTGGCTATGTAATCGGAGGCGAGACCTTTTTACAAGTATTAGCTGAAAACTTTCTGGGCCATGTATTTGGTTCTATTCTGGTAGGTATTAGTTGTGCGACAACATCGATTGTTTACAGTATCGAACGTTTAACATTTTTACAACAAACTTTCATCCATTTTAGTGTAGGATTAAGTACGTTTTTTATCGTTGCCTTTTCTTTGAAGTGGATTCCAGTATCATCGATCCCTTCTCTAATAGGCATCATCATCGGTAATATTTTGATATTCACATTCTTTTGGTTTTTATTCTATTTATACAACCGACATGAAGTGCGAAAAATGAATAAAAAAATCAGTGCATTTTCAAGCAGTGAGGAATAGATTGAGTGAAATAAGCAGGGTGGGATTTGATGAAGTATACAATACATGTATTTATTTTGTGTTTACTGTTCTTTGTTATTCAATACTACGTCCTTGACCAACATATTGAGAATGCGGCGATGGGTAGTGGTGCATTTTTAATTATATTGATTATAACGAAGAAAATTAACGAAATCAGTGAGTCAAAAAATGATTGTAACGATTAATATTCAAAAAGCAATTTCACCATAAAGTATTTTGAAATGGGGGAGTACATTGAAAAAGAGATGGCTTGTTTTCATAGCACTAGTAGTGATTGTTTTATGTTTGTTTACGTCACCTACAATTGCATTACGAACGCATTTATTTTTACTTGGGCATCCGATTATAGCGTTTGAAACAGAGTTTAAAAAAATTGATAGCTGGAATGATATTGGTGATAATGCACAACTGTATGAGCTAACGATACCACCATTTGAAACAGGTACTCAATCACACTTAGAAACCTTTTTAGTTAAGCAGTATGGGATTTTTTACATCCCTAAATTTTATGTGGATGTTTAAGGATAAAATTAGAACCGTTTTTATTTATGTTGATTACACACGAAAGTTATGTATAATTATTTCAAACGGAGAATTAATATACAAATAGTGTTTGAAAGAAGTTATGACTTTTGGATGTGTATTTGAAGTTTGTTTTAGTTGGTTTATCGATTGCTTTACCCGTTGGAGCAATCACGGTTGAAATGACGAAACAAGGTTTAAAAAACGGATTTTTTCACGGCTGGGCTGTAGGTTTGGGCGGTATGACGATTGATGTGTTACTCATATTGGCGCTCTATTTTGGACTAGCAAAAATTTTATCCTTGCCTTATGTTCAGCTCCCATTGTGGATTATTGGAGCCGGTTTTTTATTTATGTTAGCCTATGACTCTATTAAAAATGCCGATCAAGATATTACATTAGCGGGTGAAAAGGTGAATAAATCACTTTCGAAAACGTATCGAAATGGTTTATTTGTAGCCGTATCGCCAGGGAATTTAGTGTTTTGGATATCCGTATTTGGTGCGGTGTTAGCAGATTCCTATGTGACGAATGAATCGGTCGGTTTTATCATTGCAGCGATAGGGATTTTAACGGGCATTTTGTTACATGATGTAGGGTTATTAATGATTGTTTCGATTACGAGGAAAGTCATGAATCGTCAAATGATTAAATGGACCTCAATTATAGGAGGAATGTTATTATTCGGATTTGGCTGCTACTTCCTGTATGAATTTTACTTAGCTATTCAAGCGTATATTTGATTTTGAAGCTAGAGGATTTTTTGTAATCCTTTAGCTTTTTTATTTTTGAAACATTTGGGTAATTTTTCCGTATAGTATAGAGAGTCTATGAATGATGCAGGAGGTAATCATGAGAAATACATATCATCAACCGATTGATCCGGAACAATTTGGTACACATTTCTATCAAGGTGATTATGAAATGATTTATGACCAAGCGATTACGCCGTTTCGAGAATTAGTATCACTTGAACAATTTGTAGAGCTGGCGGCTTCATTTAATCAAGGGGTAGCTAGTTATCAGTTAGCTTATCGTATATCTATAGAAAGCTTGATACATTACGTTTGGTTAGATGATCAAAAAGTAAAGGCAATAGATGTCTTCTTTGATGAACAGTGGATTATTCATAGTCTTTCTGTGAAGCCTTATGTCACGTATCCAAGCAGTGATAAGCTATACACGCAAAATAGCTATTGTATGCCAGTAAAAGGGGAGTGGTTTGTTGTTTGGGGTGGAACAAACGAATTTATCAACTATCACTATGCTTATGAGAACCAACGCTATGCGTATGATTTAGTCCAAGTTCAAAATGGTGTCTCTTATAAAGATACACCGTTGCGAAATGAAAATTTCTATGCTTTTAATCAGCCAATATTTGCTCCAGCAGATGGAAAAGTCGTGAAAGTTTTGGACGGCCTAAAAGACAATGTGCCAGGTGAAATGGATTCTAGTAATCCTGCGGGGAATTATGTCATCATTGAACATAAGCATCAAGAATATAGTTTGCTTGCCCATTTGAAACAATCCTCTATTGTAGTGAACGAGGGAGACATGGTGAAGGAAGGGCAATGTATAGGGAGATGTGGCAATTCAGGAAATTCATCAGAAACCCATTTGCATTTTCACATAATGGATTGTGCTGATTTCACAAAAGCAAAATCTATTCGTATACGTTTTAAAGATGGAAAAGAACCGATTCAAGGGGATGTCGTTTGAATACCAAGGTATTGATGATAAGTAATCTTTTTCTTCTTCCCCCTCGTATTATTGCGCAATTTTTTTAATAGAAGTCCTTAAAGTTTGTACAACGAGAAATAGCAGTTTCCAAGTATACGGAAACTGCTGTTTTTAGTTATAGAGGAAATGCATCATACTTCCTCTTGAAAATAAATTTTATAAAACTTTCGATTAGTCGCTTCGTCATAGCCGACTTCAATAAGTTCACTCACTTGCTCGATATTACGTACATTCACTTGAATTTCAATATTGGAATCGAGTTTAATTTTACGTTTGTACGTTTTTTCGACCTTTTCCAGTGCGCTTTCAGAAATGATTGTTTCATAGGGCTTGACCATATTGACGATAATATCTTTTTGTACGGAATCTGTCTGTTCGAAAACGGTATCGATATAGTCACTTACTTCGAATTCTTCCTCGTTTCTAAAATAATCGAGTGTTTTGTTTAAAAGACCGAGTTTCTCGGTATTTGAAAAGCTATCTTCTTTTAAAATATATTTTTTACACTCTGTTAAGGCTAAATTCGTTTTATAATAATGTTCGTCCGCTGCTCTAATTTTTAAAAAGCGCTCTTGCCAGTACACGACGTCTTCTTTCTTTTTCGTTTTAATAAAGACAGCAGGTGGCTCATCTGCCCCCATATCGACAATGATGGCGATATTATTGATTTTCTTCACGTTGATGCCATCAATGCCATTGACGGTCATTTTGTTTTGCTCGTTTTTCACATCAAGGAATATTTCTTTTTCATCCACTTTTACAATCGCTAGCACTTTTTTTACATCCGTATGCCAAAAACAATGTTCGAACAACCCTACAAACAATTCGCCGTCTTTAATATTTGGGTGTTGAGACGCACTATGCAAATGGGTAGCGATGTGTTGCGATTGTTCAAGGAAACTAGTCGGAGAATCGAATATCGATTTGACATACGTATACACTTCATTTAATCCAAGGTTTGTTTCATGAAAAAATTCGTATTGTTGCTCCCAATCCATTTTATTGAACGCTAGTTGTGTAAAGGCTGCTTCTAGCATGACCTCTGGTTGAGAAAATGCCTCTTCCCCCAAAACAAGCGCATCACTTACAAAATGTACACTATATTGTGTTAATTTACTTTCACTTACATCTAGCATAGTTTTCCCCTCATTATTAGTTTTATAGAGACTATACCATATCATACTTTACGCTATATTTTCATGTGTTTTATTAAGTGAACGAGAACAAGTGTGAGGAGATTTTGTAAATTTAGAAATAAATACAAATGGCATCAATCGTTTTAATTATTGATGCCACTCTAATAGATAAATTTGTTGCTCATCTTTTTTCAATAGTGCGATAAAATAGTCGTAACCATCATTTTTTTCTTTGTAGAAGTAGTAGTCGCCAATTTTCACTTCAATAGGGTGAGCTTTAAAAGCATTTTTTACTTCTTCACTCGTAGATACCATTGAAGTAGTGGTTGTTACGAAATGAGCAATTTTTTTACTCGCTTCTTCTACATTTTCCGCAGTAAGAGCTACCATACCTGTGTCTTCAACATTCAGTTTTGTTTCTTTGTATTGTAAAATGTAAAACCATTCACCATCTCCGTTAAAACTAGAAGGAGACGCGACAATTTCCTGCAACTCATCTGGCTGAGGGAGATGAATACCCCATTTTTCTTTATAAAAATAAACGATGTTGAATGGATTGTTTGTCGATGTTGTAAACCAAATATAAAATCCACTGGTCAAAACAATGCAGCCTATCATAATCAACCATTTTTTCATCTAATCACCCCTCTGATATAAGACGAGGTGATTGTTTTTATGTTCCTATTTAAGGAATAATATGTATGTTATTGTGTTGGAGGGTTTTATTTTTTATTAAAATATTGGGTGAGCTAGTTTCAGGGGCTCTCAGGCCTATAAGCGTTACTTTCATCAATAAGCATCTTATTTCATATCATCCTTAATTTTCAATAATGAACTAAAATAGTGGGAAAAGCATTTTTTATTTACTCGTTTTCGTCATTCGTTCGTCTTAAGGAGAAAGAGGCACATTAGGAAGCAATCCGAGTGTATCGGGTTGCTTTTTTCAGAAGTAACATAAACTGAAAATGATTAAATGAACATCCCCCAATCGTAGAGTTGCTCCTGCGAATAAGATATAAAGGAAGGAATTTCGGAGGAGAGGGGGAATAAGATGGATAGAAAATTTCGGATTAAAGGGATGCTAAAAGAACATTACAACATACATGCAAGGCATATTGAGCAGCTGCCGGGTGGCTGGTCTGCGTTAGCTTACTTAATTACAGACTATCGTCAAAAGTATTTCTTAAAGGTGTATGATAAAAGAAGAGCTGCAGCTAAGCTGTGGATTGATGCAATCGATCGGTATATACCGTTAGTCGATTGGCTGCAACATCATACCGTATTAAAGCATCATCTCGCACAGTCGCTACTTACAAAAACGAAGCAACATTACTGTGAAGATAGAGAGTATGTATATTTACTGTCAGAGTTTGTAGAAGGTTATACAATTGGTGGGAATGTGTTGAATTTATATCAAGTGAATGAGTTAGCAAAAATACTCGGAACGCTTCATAGTAGTACGGCTCATGTGCCACCTAATTTAATCCAGCCCCAAACACAAGAAAATTTTAATACGGATTTTTGTGACGCCTTCTCCTCGTTTATCAAACATGATTTGACGTCCATACATGATAATGTATTACGAGTAGTGAGACCTTTCAAGCAAGAGTTGATGAGTAGTATTAATAGAATGAAGTACTTATCTAATAAGCTAAAACAAAAGTCATTACCATTTGTCCTTTGTCACGCTGATCCACACAATTGGAATATTATCCAAGGAAGAAATTTGATGTTGATTGATTGGGAATGTGTGACGATTGCGCCAAAGGAACAAGATTTAATTTTGCATATTACACCACCTTATGCAAGGCAGTTCATTATGGAATATAAAAAATATATGCCTTATCAGTCGCTGGATTTAGATGCCTTTGAGTTTTATTTTCTGAAAAGAAGACTCGGCGATATTTGGGAATGGATAAAGGATTTACGATATCAACAAAATATTAAATCGGAAGATACAGTACTAAAATTTCTGAAATTAAACATAGTTGATTGTACAAAAAGAGCACGATTTAGAGCCTTTTTGCAGCCACTTATTTAATAAGCCGCCCAAAAGTGAGTGAATCGCTCACTTTTGAGACAGCCTTATCGGTAGGTTATTGTGCTTGCATAATGGACTCTGAAATAATGAGGCCGTGTCTATTTTCGAGTAGTGTCCAATCTGTCACCTGTTCCTTCGAGAGATAGAGAAATTTCAACTGTTTTAATGCGACAAGTGGTTGGATAGAAGTGACGTTTGTTTCTCGAATATCTAAGTTCATCAGTCGGGTTAAATGCGCTACAGGTGATAAATCGGATACATTTGTATGGGCAATCTGTAGTACTTCAAGATGCGGCAAGTTTTGTACAAAATCAATGGAATCAATTGGATTTCCACTTAAAGATAGATTCGTTAATTTGCCTAAATTTTCGAATGATGTTGTATGGATATTTTGGATCGAGTTGTTCGCTGCAATGAAAATGCTTAAATTTTCAAGGTGTTGGATAGGTTCAATCGAAGTAACGGCATTGTTTGTAAGGTCTAAATGTTTTAAGGAAGAAAGTTGTTGTAACGGTGTTAAGTCTTGCACGTCATTATCGATAATGGCAAGTGATTCTACATTTTTTAAAGCACTTAGATGGTTGATTTTTTCTAAATTATTATTGATTAATGTTAGTCCTTTTAAGTGTGTCAAGGATGAAAAATCCAAATGATACAGTGGGGTATCTGTAATCGTTAAGTGTTGCAGTGTCGTTAATGAATGAATGCTTGATAGACTTTTTATTGGGATAGAGATAACAAGGCTTTTTAAATTGGTCATTGCTTGTAAGGCGACATGTAATGTTGGATCATCCTCATGAATCGTAAATTCAGTCATTCGTTCGAAATCATCATCTGAAAGTTCTTCGATACGAAGTCCCATTTGTTCACAAATCGTTTGTTTTAATTTTTCAGAAATGTCCAGCGTTAGTGGAGTCGTTGTACTAACGGGAGCTGTTAAGTTAGGGGTGTCATTTACAGCTTGTTCTTCACAGCCAACTAGTGGTAATAAAGCGAGCACCAGAAATCCGAATTTTTTCATTGGCATTTCCCCCTTAATTTGTGACGAGTGATTTAAAAAAATAGTGGCCATATTGAGATTTATCTTCTACAAATTCAAAAACATAAGAAGCATTGTATACACCTAAAAAGACTAACACTGTATGTTCTTCCAATTGATGTCCTCGATATTCAACATGATCGTAGTCAAAAGTATGGCTAAAAGGATGTTCATATCCGTTTTCCCTGTAATCCTTAAAGAAAAAAGTGATTTTCTGCATCAATTTGAACAGGTGGGTCGCTAATGATGCGAAACGATAAGTTTAATGTTTCGCTTAAACGTTGTTGGACATCGTTGTCTAAGCTGTCAGGAGTAAATGTTTCTTGTATGGGACGAGGCTACGGTTCATTCGATGCACTAAAACGTCCAACAAATACACCAACAGCAAAACACAACAATAATATGCCCACAAAGCGACTGTTTTTTACCATCCAATAAATCCTCCGCTACGATACATTTTCCACTATACTATGAAGTATGAATGAATACATTTAGTAAACAACTGATGAAAGAAAGATTGTTTACTTATGGCATTTGGATGGGAGTGTACATATACTACTGCTTTACGCTAAAATGGAAGTATAGGTTAGATGGAGGCAGTGTATAAAGTGGAAGCAAAAAAGATCGAAATAGCATGTGAATCATGTGGGCATCAAGTTGAAATTGATTTTAATGAGGCGCAATTTTCATCGCAAATTGCCATCATCAACGGCAAAAAGAAGGAAAGCCGAACATTTTTTCAGCCGTGTCCACATTGCGGACAATTAAATACCGTTACAAGTGAAAATAAGGAAGAGTGGGGCAAGCGAAAAGGACCAAATGTGAAGGCGTTTATGTTTTCAGGGTTTTTATCGTGCTTTGGGATCATCGCGTTATCCATTCTTTTAGCATACTTTGCATTTAAAGGGCTAGGAATAGTTTTCGATTGGATTTTTTAAGAAAGGGGCCGTCTGAAAAGACATTTTGAGACGGAACCTTTCGACGAGGATGGTGGCATTTTGATGTGACCACTGCAGGAGCAATATTTCTTAATGGATAATTATTAAGAAGTAAAGGGGTGTCTGGAAATTTTTTACTTTCCGGATACCCCCTTTCATTTGCATACAAATGGAACTTACATGATTTGTAAAACGTTTATCGTATGAAAGGGGTGGTCATGCTGAAGCGTTTGTTTTTATTGTGGAGAATGATTTTTGCACTTTTACTCGGAGGTTTTATTTATTATGTGTTTTTTGATTGGAGTCGCTTTAAAGATGAACTTATTGAAACGTCCACGTCACCTAATGGGATATACACGGTAACTCTTTATCGCTCGAATGGCCATGCGACAACACCCATTATGCTACTAGGCGAATTACAATTCAACGATGCCATTAGACGCTCAAAGAAAATCTATTGGGCAAAAGGAGAATCGGTAAAAATCGAATGGTTAGAAGAGAATATTGTAAAAATTAACGGAACCGTTCTGAACGTACCGAAAGAACGCTATGATTTTCGCTCAGACTTATAAATAATGGCATTTCTACTTTAGAGAACATGCACGTATTTTACTGTGTGTTTGAAACTTTTGGTTCAGTTATACGTAATAGAAAAAAGAGTCGAAATCATAAGGAGACAAGCATGGAGACAAAAGAGCAATTAACAGTGCATTTACAAATGATTGAAGAATGGGAAAAAGATCAAAAAGGGCTATGGTTTTGGGAAAAGCTAGGTCGTCTACCGTTTAAAATTTTAGATAAGCTGACGCCTGCTTTTATTCAAGAAAAAATAGCCGTGTTAGTGTCGGAATTAGGTAGCTACATTCAAACAGGTGGACGTTATTTAATTAGTGAGGAAGCGGTGTTGAAGAGGATTCGGTCTGTTACATGGCAGCCCATTGAAACGATTCAAGATGTAGGGAATATACCGTTAGAGGAGATGATTACATTAAGTGAGGAGCTCCAAAAAAGTCGTGTGAAACTGGCTACTGTACAGGGCGCTTCCACAGGTTTTGGTGGTCTCTTTACGTTAGCGATTGATATTCCCGTTATTTTAGGCATGGCTTTAAAAACGCTACAGGAAATTGCGATGATTCATGGGTACGATCCAAATGACAAACAGGAACGTATTTTTATCGTCAAGTGTTTACAGTTTGCCTCTGCCGATATTGTCGGAAAAGAAGCCGTTTTAACAGAACTGGCTGCCATGCACGAAGACAAAAAGGCAACTGCCAGCATGATTTCACAATTGCAAGGATGGCAGGAAGTGTTTTTCACGTATCGTGATTCATTTGGCTGGAAAAAACTATTCCAAATGGTACCGATAGCTGGGATGATTTTTGGTGCCTATGCGAATAAAACGATGATTAATGATATAGCAGAAGCAGGTATTATGCTGTACCGAAAGAGAAGAATTTACGAAAAATTACATGATATTAATGAAAGACCTATATCCACAACAGAATAAATGATTGACGTAAATGAGCCAACCATGTTAGAGGTTGGCTCATTTTAATTGTTTTTTTGAAATAATAATATGGCGTGTTCACGAGGGGTTTTTTTACATATACAAGCTCCCATTTTAAGTAATGTACTCGTACATTGAAGTTACATAATTCCGGTATTATTGCCTAATTTCATATACTGCAATAAAAAAATATAAGCCGATATAGCATAGGTATCTCAGTTCCATTACCAAATACCCCATATACTATATTACACCCTTTATATAACTCGTTTATTGTGTCGTGGAATACAGTAAGATGCTTTCCGGAAGTAGTAATCAATTAGCTTTATATAAGTTGAATTTATGATGCACAGAAGCTAGAAACGTTTGTATTTATGCATGAAACGAGCTTGCTGTGGAGGCTCATATCGAATGTGCGGCTAGTGCAAATGCTTTTGTGCAAAATTAATGCACAGTTTAAGGTTCTTATATGCTATTAACATATGTTGTTGCCTTTCATATGAGTATATTCACATCATATGGAAGGGAGTTAGTCAAAAGGGCGTTTTGAAAAGATATATGCCCATTTAAATAAATATAGCGGAGAGGTTATAAAAATAGATAGTCAACAGTTTTTATGCTCATTTCGAAAGAAGGAGCCATTTCTATATAAACTTTCATACAAACAGAGTAATGTTCAAGAAATTAAGTGTAATTACCTCCTGAAAAGCATCCCTTTATTTTTATGATAAGTGGGTGGATAAGGCAAGACATGTTTATGAAATAGTAAGAATCGGTGTGTTTAATAATCTATAAATGTAAGAAAGGATGCACATAGTGTTTTAAAGTACTGTGAAGTAAGGGAGTGATGAAAATGTTTTTCGTGTTTATGAAAGATCAGGAAATAAAAATCCGTAATATGGGGCGTATGGATGCCTATTTTGTGACTGTACAAATGGGTGAAATACAATTTATGCTTCGAGAGTTAGGGTCCAAATATTCCGTCAGTTTTTCTGTTCCAGACGATGTGCAGCGGGCAGAGGTGCTAGCTGTTACGGAGAAAAACATGATTACTCAGGAGTTTGAGCGGGAGCTATCGGGGAAATTTACGGAACGTATTAAGCAGCTCATTCCGAAAGAAACGATTATACACATATTATTTCACGATTTCTATTCATTGGATGTACCGAAAGATCATCCGTTATTTTCTAAGCATGAGTTAATTGAACCGTTTGTTGAGTTAATGTTTCTGGAAAGTGAAACCGTGTATCAAGAAAAAAGTGAAGAAATGGGGGAGTATGGTAACTATTTATACGAATTGCACGGCATTGAACTGAAGAAATTAAAAGGGATGGATATTTTGCTCGCTAAATGTGTAACAGCGATGACCTACTTACATTTAACAAAGGAAGAAATGGCAAAGTATTTTTTAAAAATATTACGTATTTAATGAGTAACCGGTATGTGATGAACATATCGGTTTTTCGCGCTGAGAGTAACGTAAAAAACAGTAATCCTAGTTTAATGATGAAACCCTTCATACAGCTATCCGTATATATGATTAAGAGGTGTTCAAGATGATCTTTTTGCCAAAGTATGATCGTTCTTTTAAACATTTTATGATGACCGTAATTCTGTTTTGTGCGGCTTGTTTTTTCTTACCGTTTCTCATTTCGTCGTTTGATATTATGCTGTTATGGATAATGATTGGGCTATATATTGTTGTTGTCGGTGTCTTTTTATGGACGATGTTAACGATCCGCTATACGTTTCGCGCTACGTATTTACAGGTGACGGGTGGACCATTTCATATAAAAATTCCGTATAAGCAAATGACTCACATTACACGTACTGCCGATATGCGGTCAGGTTTGCATCTGATGACATCAAAGGATGGGCTGGCTATTTACTATCAATCCGCGAGACGGAGTGAGTTTAAAATTTCACCAGCTAAGCAACAGGCCTTTTTGGAAGAATTACTAAAACGCGCTCCGCAAATACAATTATATATCACTTAATTGATAGAGTTGATAATACATGCTATTATCAGCTCTATTTTTGGTTATTACATGTATTTGATACAATAATTGCGCTAACCAAAAATAAAAATATATTTTTTCTTTCAACTTTTTCTAGCCTCTTATCCGTCTAGTTTATGTATACAATGAAAAATGCTGAAAAAGGAGCCTTTAGGAGATGGAGCATCAACATGTTGAGCAAGTATTCGTGACATTTATCCGCGCAAACAAAGAACGATTTTATTTACTTGCTTATAGCTACACGAAAAACGAGCAAGATGCACTCGACATAGTGCAAGACAGTATTCAAAAAGCGTTACAATCGCTACATACTTTACAAAATGAACAACAACTCAAAAGTTGGTTTTATAAAATTGTCGTGAGAACCGCCATTGATTTTTTACGAAAAAACAAACGGATGCAAGTGATGGATGACGAGCAATTAGCCTTTTTTTCACCGCATCAAATGGACACCTATGAAAATACAGATTTAGATGATGCGCTCGATACATTACCACCTGCTTATCGTGAAGTCGTAATTTTACGCTATTTCGAAGATTTAAAAATCGAGGATGTGGCGCACATATTAGATACGAATGTCAATACGATTAAATCCAGAATCTACAAAGCATTAAAGTTACTTAAAATTCAATTAACGAAAGAGGAGATGTTCTGATGGACAAGTTAAAGAAATTAGAGGAAAAATATCGCAATATACCGATTCCGGAAAATTTAGATGCTGTTGTCGAAGCGAGCTTAAAAAAGGGGCGTAAAAAACGAGCGCCTAAATGGTTGTTAGGTGTAGCAGCCGCGGCCGCTTTATTTACAGCTAGTGTGAATATGAGTCCGACAATGGCGCGGGCATTAGTGGATGTTCCCGTGCTGGGTAGTGTTGTGGAAGTATTAACTTTTGTCCATTATGAGACGGAAGAGGACACATATTCAGCGAATATCGATGTGCCGAAAATTACTGGTAGCTCGGATGAGATTAATGCATTAAATCAAAAATACGCAGCAGAAGGCAAAGCGCTATACGAGCAGTTCCAACAAGATATGAAAGGCATGGAGCAAGCAAATGGGGGACACTTAGGTGTAGACAGCGGCTACGTTGTGGCAACTGATACCGAACAACTGTTATCGATCGGTCGTTATGTAGTCGAAACAGTCGGTTCTTCTTCAACAGTCATGCACTACGATACAATCGATAAACAAAAAGAAATCGTGCTGACATTACCAAGTTTATTTAAAGATGATCGATATGTCTCTGTCATCAGCGATTATGTTATAGGACAAATGCGTGAGGAGATGCTAGCATCGAATCAAGAAAAAGTGTACTGGATAAAAGGCGGAGGCATTCCTGACGAAGAAGTATTTTATGCCTTTACTACAATTAAACCCGATCAAAACTTCTATATTACAGCAGACAACAAGCTTGTCGTTGTGTTTGATAAATACGAAGTAGCACCTGGCTATATGGGAATTGTGGAATTCGAAATTCCGACAGAGCTACTAAAGGATATGCTCATGAGCGAAGAATATATTCAATAATCCACCAGCTACCAACCGATTTTGAATAGGAAGAGGAAATGTGTTCTGAAAGCGAGCACATTTCCTTTTTTTCATGATTATTTCCCACGTAAAAATACGGATGAAACGCATAAAATCATTCATGAAAGCGTATTTACATGTAATAGCTATTAGGAGGCACGATTTTTGTACATGTAGATGACAAAATAGTATCTTTCTGATAGTATTACGTTCTAATATCCAATAAATATCACTGTTTTTCGCCTAATCAGCAAGCAAGAGAGATGCAATAGCATTTCAGGAAAATAGAGAAAAAGGTTGATGGGAGATGAAGAGATGGTACAAATACAATTAGTAAATCATCATTTAAAATTTGCAGAAAGCATGTCTAACCTATCGTCCGATGAAAAGATTAAAGCGGCGCTAGGCTTAACAGATGAGCAATGCTCTTTAGAAGGAACAAAGTCATTTATTCAATTTATTGTTGTGCAGGAAAAAATCGGGAAGCAACTATCAAGGGTGATTTTAAACGAGGCGAAGGAATTAATTGGTGTCATTACGTTAAAATCGATTGATCTAGAGAAGAAAACTGCCCATATCGGCACGTGGATTGGCTCTGCCTATTGGGGAAAGGGGTATAACGAGTTAGCGAAAGAGGCTATTTTAAAAGAGGCCTTTTTACATTTGAATTTAGATTATGTGTTTGCTGGGGCAACGATTCATAATATACGCTCACAAAAGGCACAAGAAAAGCTGTCATATATGAAGCTGCATGTAGATGAGCAATTTCCTTTAGAGCTGCAAAAGATTGAACACGAGACACAGTGTAAATGTATACTGAATGTCATAGAGAAAGCTGATTTTCTTAGCTATTTAGAGAGTAAAAATGACATTTCAGATAAATGATATGGCTGAAATAGTGAAAGATGACATTGACCAATTCGGGGTGTTTTCTTTATAGAAAAGGGCATGAGCTTAAACTCATGTCTTATGTTTTTAAATTTAAAGTCGTTAAAAGAGGAAGAGGAAATTTTATTTTCAAAAAATGCGATTTTCTACTTTTCATTAGTAGCCTTTTATGTTAGTATTTATTTACAAATACTCTGGTCTTGTAGCTCAGCTGGGAGAGCACCACCTCGACAAGGTGGGGGTCGCAGGTTCGAACCCTGTCGGGACCATATCGCCGAAACCCTTTCGTATCAAGGGGTTTCGGCTTTTTTTATTTTCTTTAAAACATGGATTTTTAACCTTCGAGTGACGAACGAGTGACGAATTTAAAAAAACTCTTTTTTTGCCTCAAAACAATTTATTAAATGTATCTGTTGCAGCTGCATCATCTTCTTCGGCATCCTTACCACTGCATATCATCCACATGTTCAAAAAGAAATCGATAGGTTTGTAGGACTACATCCATAAAACTCAATTATTTAAAGCAGATTCAAAAAGGTTCTCGTTTTACCAAGACTATGCTTCGACATAATTACGGGGGAAGATGTATATATTATCGCTCTCGGTGAAAAGAAATTCAAAACACGCAGCTGGTAGACGAAGTATCGAGCCAGGGTTTGGTCCGACTTGTCATAAAAGCACTTGCAGGATGTAGCAAACGGTGAATTTGAGGAAGGAAACTATTGAAAGGGCCACTCGATGGAAAGTGACCCTAAACCAAAATTAGGTGAGGAATGACGATCATAGCTAGCAACAGATGCTTATGTTAATACATGAAAGTAGCTCCGACAATAATTAGAAGAATAAATAGGACAACGATTAAAACGAATGATGAACCATTACTTTTACCATAGTTACAGTTTCCATAGTTACCCATGAAAACACCTCCTTTTTATAGCCTATTATATGTGTAGTTGCAGAAAATAGAGGGGGTATTCATCCAATCAATAATTATTCTTAAAATTGATTTGCTAAATAATTAAGCAAAAGCAGATTCTTTCGCCAATCGTATTGATAGGGTTGGAAATGCTCTTCGAATCACCTACCTTAGTAGAATTGAGATGCTTCGTATTAGAAAAAAATGTTGAGGAAGGGAGCAATTTCAACCTGAATTATTCATAGCTCCTTAGAATTTAAAGGTTTAAAAAGGAAGATATCTCATTTCCCTATAGTGCAAAAGTAAAAACCTACATAGCTTAATTTTTGTAATAAGTTTAATCGCGCAACGCCACAATCTGCTCTGTCTTAAAGAAATACAAGTACATGGAGCAAAGCATGGGCGACGAGGGGAAATGTGAAATCAAGTACACATTTTGATGAAGAGTTAAAAATAAAAGCATTTTTTTTATGAATCCACAGATAATACGGTGTAAATAGATTATTTGGCGGGATGTGAAGTGGTGAGGAAATATTATGTTCTTGTATTATTAGCATTAGGCTTTTTTATAGCCTCAATATTTTGGGGAAATGAAAATTCGTATGCAGATAAAGGTAGAAAATATTATGAGGAAACCGGCAAAATAGTATGGGAAATAAAAACGAATGAAAAAGTAATTGCTTTAACTTTTGATGATGGACCGCATAAAAAATATACGCCAGAGATTTTAGACGTGTTAGCACAATATGATGCAAAAGCAACGTTTTTCATTGTAGGTAAATATGCAGAAAAAACCCCGAATCTTACTCTACGTGTACATGAGGAGGGGCATGAATTAGCTATTCACACGTATACCCATCCATTAAGAACGAACGTCTCGAATTTAATAAAGGAAATAAAAGAAACACATGCGACCATCTTTGGCATAAGTGGCTATGCACCAGTTTTATTCAGACCTGTAGAAGGACAATATACGGATGCAATGATAGAAGCCATTGCAAAAGAAGGATATAAAGTAGTGATGTGGTCATGGCATCTAGATACATTTGATTGGAAAAGACCTGGGAAGGAAAAAATTGTAGATACTGTATTGAAAGGTGCGAAGCCAGGCAGTGTTGTGTTATTACATGACGGCGGTGGAAACCGAGAGCAAACCGTTCAAGCATTAGAAGAAATTCTACCTGAACTTCAAAAGCAAGGCTATAAATTCGTCACGATTTCGGAATTACTAAAGATACAAAATGCAACTACTCGAAATAACAATAGCTCAACATATATCGAGCCATCTCAGAACTAAATAAACATTCATATGCACTATCATAGGTAAGGCATAATGAGGGAAAGTGAACAGATGCATTATTTTATGGTGGGGTATTACAATACAAATAATCTTGTTAATTAGAACAATCGGGGACACACAGTGTAGGGGCAATAGTGCTCTCAAGCTGTGTGTCCCTTTTATATGGAAATTCACAATATTTTGGTTCATCACCAAAAGTCGGGGTTGCCTTATATACATGGCACACTCCACTCCGAGCGGATGCTTTCCGCGGGCATGGCTTCAGTCTCCTCGTCGTTCGTCCCTCACTGCTCCTGTCGCTGCGCTTTCGTCGCAAATAAATTGCCTGCGGGGCCTTCAGCTCGGGGCAACATGATGTTGCTCACAAAGGCGTTGCCACAGGACGTGGCGACTTTAGCCTTTGTTCACTTCCCACCGCTGGAGTCACCGCTCTCCGTTCCGTGTGCTACCTACTTCTACGTAAATTGTTTGCTATAAAAATGATTTTGCTATAGGTGGAACACAGATTCTGATGAAGAAGTATTCATTTTTGCCATAGCGTACTATTTATTGTTATAGAAGCCAAGCTTTACTTCACAACGGAAACGTGCTGTGGTGAAGTATAAAGGTTACAATAATTTTTACTATTTTTGTATTTTTCGTTCATTACGAATTGATGAAATAAAGTGTTTGTTGATTGGAGTGGAAGCTGGGCGACTCCTGGGGGATTAGCGTCCTAGATGAGACCCTGGACTGAGCGTAGCGAGGGAAGCGGCTCATCGGACGCCCCCCGGAAAGCGCCCAGCTGCTCCTGCCGCTCCGCTTTCGTCGCAAATGAATTTGGAACGGAAATCAACCCCAAGTTACGGTGATGAGCCAATATTTTCCCTTTCCGATTTTCTTAACATAGCCTTATTATAGGGATAGGCAGTAAGTTATGAATAATTGGAGGTCCAAATTGAAAAAAGCAGTAAAGAGGAAACACACACGACGTGACATAATAAAAGACTTTGGTGTTGAAATAATCGAATCCATTGTGAGTGAAGTGATTGTAAGGATTGTATTATATATACCTAGAATGATTATTCGGTTATTTAAAAGTATATGGGAACATATAAGCTAGCTATTTAACGTTGGTCACTCCGGCGTTATTACACGAGGTGGCGTTCTTAGCTTGAGTTCATCTCTTAATTGGTGAGAGATGAGGAGCCCCTCCTTTTCATGAGTAGCATCTATATTAAATACCAATCTCTATTGATTTAATAATCTGATTATTGTTAATATTGAAGTATGGAACTGGAGGGGGGAACTAATATGGTATTAAAAGTAGGAGAAATCATTACGTTTGAACGAACTTTTACAGTAAGGGATGTTGAATTATTTACGGAAGTTTCTGCTGATGAAGGGATTCATCATGTAACCCCAGATGAACAGGGGAGGTTAGTCATTCAAGGATTGTTAACGGCAACGTTGCCGACAAAAGTAGGTGGAGATCATAATGTACTCGCACGTACGATGAATTTTGAGTTTTTAAGACCTGTGTTTACAGGGGATACAATCACTTGTGAAGTGAAAATTGAAAAATATGAAAGGCAAGAAAAGAATAGAATAGCGATACATACCTCTTTTTTATGTAAAAATCAGCATAGAAAAGAAGTGTTACAGGGGAATTTTTCAGGTGTAATTCTTTAAGTATTTCTATAAGCTTGACTGAGTGAACGCTCAGTCATTATTGCGTGTAAGGGGGATTCGTTTATGGAAAAGTCCAATATTATTTTCTTTGAAAGAAAATTTCCAAGTGCCAATATGGTCTTGATTCAAGATCAACGCCCGATTCTGATTGATCCTGGTTTTGGGAGCGATGCAAAAAAGACCGAGCAATTAATAAAAGATGCAGGTGTTTCACCCAAAGCATTACACCTAATTGTGAACACGCACTATCATAGTGACCATGTAGGTGGTAATTTTCATCTGCAACGAAATTACGGTGTACGAATTGCGGCACATAAATGGGACGCCCATTTAATTAATATGGGTGATGCGGAAGCGTGTAGTGCAGAATGGTTAGATCAGCCTGTCGAACCTTACCGAGTCGATACAAAGCTTGCACATAACGATGAGATTAATAGTGGGAATAGCACGTTGAAAGTGTTGCATACACCGGGGCATACGTTAGGTCATATTTCTTTATATGAGCCTGAACAAGAACTATTAATTTGCGGGGATCTCTTTCACAATAATGATATTGGCTGGTTAAATATGTTTAGAGAAGGTGTGAGTGCCATTCAACGCTCCATTGAAAGTTTAGATGATTTATCCACCCTTCGAATTCAGAAAGCTTATCCAGGGCATGGACCACAAATAGAAAATCCGTTAGTTGCCATTGATGCAGCAAGGAAGAGGCTAGAAAAGTGGAGCACTATGCCAGAAAAAATTGCATGGCATGCTTGCAAGCGGATTTTTGCCTTCACATTAATCATGAAAAATGGATTGGCAAGACAAGAAATCGACAGTTACTTACTCAAGTGTGGTTGGTTCCAAGATTTTGCACGTTCCGCTTTTCAAATGCAGCCGGAAGATTTTGTTCACATTCTACTCGATGAAATGGTTCGTTCTGGAGCAGCAAGCTGGCATAATGATCAATTAATGGCAACTGCGCCATACGATGCACCACAAAAGAGCTGGGCGGAGAAGAGCATAAAACCAAGAGACTGGAACACATATGAATTGCTCACATAATTCAACGTAGTTTTAGACATACGGGTGAAACTTGACAGCCTACTATCTATTTAAATGGAGGTAGGCTTTTTGTATTGAAACGCTAAAGATAGGAAGAAGGACAAAAAAACAATATGACACGCTGTACAGTACAGTACAGAAGAAAATAGTTTATCCAATTACTCAACATATTTTTCTATAGATAAATATGTAGAAATTAACAATATTCCTTTGTTAACTGCAATATTCTTGAAAAATATTATATTTATAAATTTTTCGTCTAACAATTATGTACAATATATAGTATATAATAATAAAATTTACAATTTACATATTTTTTAGCATGATGAGGAGTGCGGTATATAGCATATTGGTAGTGTCGCTTCGATTTTTCAAAGTAGTATACACATTGTTTTTCCGTTTGTATTAGAGCTGTTGGCGAAAGTCTTTACGTTACAAGCCACTAAAGAAATAAACTGTTGAGAGGGAGAAAGTAAATGTTAATTATAATTATGTTTTTGTTAGCAATTCTTATCTTTTCTGTCATTGCAGTGGAGAAATTATTAGGAGCAATAAAAAAACAAAATGAAGAAATGATCGAGCTGCTCAAAGAGATTCGAGACAAAGAGGGAACATTATGAGCATTTGCAAGATAACAGAACATTGAAAGTGGATATCATTCCGTTTATTAGTCACGACAGGATTCTATTGTATGATGAGCCATGCTTAAGGAAAGCTTTGTAACACTTAATTTAAACATTTTAAGAGGAGAGGGAAAAAGATGATGGACGTTCGCCAAGCAACTACTGAAGATGCAGGACAAATTGTAGAAGTAATGAAAAATGCTGAGGAGTCGGGCTTGATGCTGTTTAATCCGGGAGAAAGAAACGTAACAGCAACACAATTTGAAAAAGTAGTTGAAGCCATTAACAACAAAAATAATTCAGCCGTCTTTGTTGCTGTTGAACAAGACCGAATTTATGGCTACATCATTGTACAGGGGGATACGCCTAACCGCATTGCACATAGAGCTTATATTGTCATCGGAGTTCATAGTGAGAGCCGCGGAAAAGGTGTTGGGACGGCACTACTTTCACATGTGGAGGAATGGGCAAGAGAAGTTGGGCTACAGCGCCTAGAGCTCACGGTCATTACGTATAATGATGCTGCGTATCATTTGTATAAAAAGATGGGCTTCGAAATGGAAGGGGTGAAACGAAGCTCCCTTTGTATTGACGGAAGATATGTAGACGAGTACTATATGGCCAAGTTAATTTAAAATGATAGTGCCTAGTAAAGAGTTGATTCTATATTTCGTTAGATCAACTCTATTTTTGTACTAATATAAGAAATCTACGTACAAAACATAGGAGAGGTAGGACATGGTGAACATCAAAATTCTTCAGTGGGCTAGCAAAGTCAATCACCTTCATCCCTGCAGTCATCGGAACTACTAGCAGCCTATTTTTGTATATGATAATTTACTACACTATAAGCAGTAGAGATGATTCAACGTTTGAAGTTTTTAAATATCGTTAATGTACAGTTGAGCGGATTCTATGTATAAAAGCCGCTCTATTTTATTACTAAAAAGTACAAATTCAATTTAATTTTACCGAGGGGGGAAGGAGAGATGAGTAAACGATTTATGATTGTTTTAACGGTAACAATCATCGCAGCGATCATGAGTTCCATTATTTACGAACAAAAGCAATTGGCACGACCTGTTGTGCTACAAGTGGCAATAGAAGAAAGCGCCCAAAAAATCGAAATAACCTATGTAGTCAATTCGGATAGCGAGACTTATGTAGATGGAATTGAGTTTGGAGATAGTAATTTTTTCTCTGCTGATGCACCGATGTTCTACAATAATGCGCGTAAGGATAGTGTTCATTCTATCCGTCGTTATTATGAAGTACGTTCTGCTAGTGTCGGGCTGGACGAATGGCAATGGGACGGGCTACAAGAGAGTTTGCATTTAGGTGATGAGGCAGAAGTATATTTTGAGGGATATTCACCGATTGCAGTGAGCGATTCAATCGAATGGCATGGTACAGTAGTACAGCAAAGCCCCCGAAGTATCATAAAAACATTCGATGAGCGTGAATCAGTGAAAGGACGTACAACATTTAAAGTGACAGAAGACGTGACAATTGAAGAGGTAACCATTGAGCATAAAATGGCTCACACAACACTCCTGCACAATGAACAAGGCATTACGTTTCCACTGTCATTACAAGCAGAGGAAACATTTACAATCGATTTTGACCATCTTTATGCCTATGGAAATAGCAGCCCGATTCGCGTCACAATCAAGCTTGTGAATACACAGGGGGAGTCGCTTGTCATCTATGAACACATTGATAGCTATGTTTGGATGACCGATGAGCGATTAAAGGATTTCCTAGAGGAGGTGGGTGCATAATGGAGCGCTTATTTTCACATATGATTGTTGGGGGGATTTTAATCTTTGTCGATATTTGGGTAGGGTTTGATTTATTGCCAGACGCGTTTGGCTGGATGCTCATTGCGACTAGTTTTTCAGCAAAAGTCCAGCAGTTTAGCGGGGCAAAGCAGGCAAAAGTGTTGGCCACTGTATTAGCCATTGTCAATCTCCCTTTTACAATTCAAGATATAGCGCTGTATGTGGATACACATATGCCAACAATCATCGTTTACGTTGGTCATTTAGCGGTAGGCATTTTGATAGTGGTATTTTATTATTATTTCTTTTTAGTCGCGAAGCAAATTGCCGTACTGTATGGTCTAGAGGCCGTGAATGGGACAAAGTGGATGACTTATTTTTTAGTCGGTACACAATTCATACTCATTTGGATTCAAATCGTTTCACCACATATAGTACAGCATGGGCTAGAAATGGTTGGGACACTATTTTTAGTCATTATATTACTTGTGTATATCTCATTTGTTGGTTATTTAGTGAAAATGTATGAGCGCTGTAAAAAGCAACCTCCTGAGATGAACACATAAAATGAGCTGATTCTACACTATGTTAGAATCAGCTCATTTTTTTACTTGTCTCTATAGCTTCTTACTCTACAAAACGTAGCCCCGTTTTATAGATGACGGTTATACAGTTCAGGATCAATTTAGGAATGCGCTTCGGAAAATAAGATTTTACATAGCCCTTGAAATAGACTTTTTGTAAATCGTCCCACTGGCGATCTTTTTTCGTTTGGCGGAAACGTGCGACATCAATTAATTTCACTTCTTGCTTTGGGGTAATGATGATGTTTTTTAGATGGATGTCTGAAGGATTTAGTCCTACTTCTCTTGCCATTTCTAATGCTTCATTAATTGCATGTATTTTTTCTTCACATACATAAATGCCATTTTCTAAGCATTGAAATAACGTATGTCCTTCGAGGTAATCGATTACAATATAGTTCATTCCCACATCATATAAAGTAGGATAATAGTTGCCAGACGGAAGTTTTCGATAAATCGCAGCTTCTTCAGAGGCGATATGTGCTTTATGTGGGAAGAACACTTTTAAAGCCACTTGTTCATGTTGCACTTTGAACACATAGGCGCTTCTCCCGATGCCAATCAATTGTAGCTCTTCACTATAACTTTTTAATTTCGGTATTCTCCCTTTTTTTGACATTACTACACTAGCGGCTAATTTTTGATATTTCATGCAGAACACCTCATTTTAAACAAAAACCAATTTAAATAAATGCAGCGCTAGCCTCAATTTCTTTAAAATAGGTTTTTTCGTTTAGACAGTCGTTATTATTATAGCAAAATTTTTTTCTAATGCCTTTTATTTAGATTATAGAAGAATGGAAGAAATGGTCACTACATTACCTTTATTCTAAAATGAAATGGGATTTATTTGTCCGTGGTCTAATGAAGGACGGAGGATATTAAACCATTTTAAATTCAATTGTAGTCACATATTATTCTTTCATCAATTGAGATGGGAGAATAACATTTTTTATTTTAATCCAAATATACAACTTCGAATGAGTGAATTCTTAAACATATATTACTATTTCAGTGACTGCTGCTTTCTAGGGCTGTGTTGATTTGCCCATGGAAAGGGGGTAATATTTACCGTTTTTAAAATATCTTGTCCAGTTTAACCTAATTTTAATATTTGCCTTTTATAGTTTTGGTGGAGGTGAGTGAAGACTTTCATAATGCAAAAAAATTACTGGAAATGAAGCGTTTTTGTTTCATGTGTATGCAAGTTTAAGAAAAGCCAAAGTAGAATCGTCGGAATCAGAAAAAATAGGCGTCACTTAATTCCTACATAATTTTTATGTCAGCAACTTTTCTATGAAATGCAGTACCCTAGAAATGGAAATTCTCATGTGTGGGAATGAGAAGGTAGGGCGCTTACTTTCAGCTGATTTTTGAACGCAAACTCATCATTGTAGATATGACGTTGTTGCCACAATATCAGAATAAGGAAATAAACAATAAGGTTGATATGGGTGAGGTACACGTGAGCATGGAGTCGTTAGCAAGATAATTTAAGTGAGAGATATATGTTTAAAAATATATTTTCCCGGAAAATGGAGGTACTGACAATGGAAGCGTATCTTGGAGAGATTCGTTTGTTTGCGGGTGACTATGCACCGCAGGGGTGGGCATTTTGTAATGGTCAATTACTATCGATAGCGGAAAATGAATTATTATACGCTCTTATTGGTACGACGTATGGTGGAGATGGCCAAGCGACATTTGCGTTACCTGATTATCAAAGTAGAGTTGTGATGCATCAAGGTACAAATTCAGCAAATGGTATGACGTATGCAATGGGACAAAAAGGTGGTACAGAAACGGTTACGTTAACAACGGGGCAACTTCCAGCTCATACACATCAAGCCGTCGCTTATAACGCAGAAGGGGCAACAAATAGTCCGTTGAATAATGTTTGGGCAAAAAATATGCAGTATTCAGCTCAATCTTCAAATGGAACAATGAATCCAGCGATTGTGAGTAGTGTAGGAAATAATCAACCGCACGATAACATGATGCCCTATTTAACCATTAGTTATATTATCGCTGTTCAAGGTGAATTTCCACCAATGAATTAATAGGAGGTGTTCAAAAAATGGAGCCTATTTTAGGAGAAATTAGATTATTTAGTTTTGGATTTACCCCGAGCGGATGGGCAGTATGTAATGGTCAACTACTTATGATTAATCAAAATCAAGCGTTATTTTCAATACTAGGTACAACATATGGGGGAAATGGAGTGACTACCTTTGCATTACCTGATTTAAGAGGTCGCGTACCTGTTCATGTCGGGAATGGGATTAGACTTGGGCAAATGGGTGGAGAAGAGTCACATGTATTGACGGTCAATGAAATGCCTGCCCATACACATCACGTGATGGGGAGTTCCCAAAACGCCACATTAGCAGAAGCAGCGGAGAGCGTATGGGGAACAACTTCGGATCCAAAATTCTATACAGCAAATCAACCGAATATTCCGATGAGTATACAAGCTTTATCGCCGACTGGTAGCTCACAAGCACATGCTAATATGCAACCTTATAATGTAGCTAATTATTGTATTGCGATACAGGGGATGTACCCTTCAAGAAATTAGGATGAAAGGAGCGACAAATAAATGGATGCCTACACTGGAGAAATTAGAGTATTTACGGGGAATTTTGCACCACGAGGATGGGCTTTATGTAATGGTCAATTATTATCGATTGCACAAAATACAGCATTATATGCAATTTTAGGTACCAAGTATGGTGGAGATGGAAAAACGACCTTTGCACTACCAAATTTACAAGGGAAAACAGCTATGCATCAAGGAGCAGGGGGTGGTCTAACACCTCGAGTGATTGGTGAAAGCGGTGGTACATCTTCCGTCACACTAACGGTTAGTGAACTACCTAGCCATCGCCATATTCCGAATTGTAATAACACACCAGATACAATAGAACCACAAAATTCCATTTGGTCAGGGAAAAGTGGTAGAGGGAGTACCAATCTTTATTCAACAGAGATAAATAGTCCGATGAGTCCATTAGCTTTAGGCAGCACAGGAGGAAATCAGTCGCACAATAATATGCAACCGTACCTAGGCGTAAATTTCATTATTTATTTGAATGGCGAATTTCCACCTCGAAGTTGAATAGGCTTTGAATAAAATCAGGTAGAGGAAGGTGGGGAAATTTGTAATTTATGAATAAAAAAATAGTAAAACTCTGTCTATGTTTTATACTTGTGTTATTTTCTCCATTACAAGTAGTATCATTTATCACGCCAGTTGAAGTAAAAGCTGCTAGTTACCCCAATTTAACTCAAGATTTAACACAAGCTAACTGGTTATTAAATTCAAATAATGGGTTTGTCGTAACATCTAGTCCTAGTGCTCCGTTCGAATTTAATACTGACCCCCAGTTTATGCCAGGTCATTATTTAAATAATGCGGGAAAGGGACCACATTCCGTAACCATTTCAGCGGGTGAAGAATTTACGGGAGGAACATTTGACTTAACACAGCTAAAGTTAGATACATTTATCAATCCTAATTTATACACAATCAATATAAAAGGATATGATTTAAGTCATAAGCTAAAAGGGGAGCATACTGAAAATTCTATTAATGGCAAACGAGATTTTACGGTTAATGTAAATATAAAAGGTATTAATTATTTCGTCATTACTGTTACGACAGATGGTGGAGGCGTGTGGGATGTCACTTTCTTAGAATTTACAATCGCTAATCCTAATCTAGATGTAACGCCCCCAGTAGTGTCAGATGGAACCATTCACACGAACAATATCACTACTTCCGATGTAACGCTCAATTGGCAACAGGCAACAGATGATACGACAACAAATTTACAATATAAAGTGTATCAATCTAGCAGTAATAATATAGATACAGTAAGCAATATCGAGACAAACGGTACACTTTTAGGGACGGTTAGTGGTAATACCTATACGGTAACTGGACTTACGCCTAATACCCAAAACTATTTTAACATTATTGTGGAAGATGCTGCTGGACGTAAAAGTGCCTATACGATGCAGTCTGTTACAACACTTACGACGAATAAATTACCAACATCGAGCAATAAAACAATCACGATAAATGAAGGGGAAGTTTATACCTTTGCTACTTCTGACTTTGCTTTTAGTGATGAAGATAGTGAGGATACATTACATCACATACAGGTTGTAAATGTGGCTAGTCATGGCACATTATTTAATGATGTGAATAGTAATAATCAGGCGGATACAGGTGAAAGCATCACTACTGGAGGAATAGTGACGAAAGCAGTTTTAGATGCAAATAAGCTAAAGTATATAACGACAAATGGTACATCTTCATCCTTTACATTCAAAGTAAGTGATGGAAAAAATGATAGTTTGTCATCTTACACAATGAATATGACTGTCAATGCTCGACCTACTGTAACGATTACATCAAGTCCACCATTACTAACAAATGCAAGTGCGATGATATGGGCAATACAATTTAGTAAACCAGTTACTGGACTTACTACATCTAGTATACAAGTGTCAAATGGAATTGTTACAAGTGTGTCAGGTAGCGGAAGCAATTATACTGTCAACGTTTCCCCTAGTTCTGACGGGAGCGTAACCATGACGATCCCAGAAGGTGTAGCAACAGCTAGTGATGGTACAACAAATATGGCAAGTTTATCTTCTACCATCACATATGATAGCACTGCCCCAACAGGAACGATAGCCATTAATAACGGGGCTACCGGTACGAGCACACGAAATGTAACGTTATCGTTAACGGGAACAGATGCAAATGGACCAATTGAAATGCGCTTTTCTAATGACAATACGTCGTGGAGTGGATGGGAGGCATTTAGTTCAAGTAAAAGCTGGACATTATCAGCAGGTGAAGGGACGAAAACGGTTTATGTGCAGTTAAAGGATGCGGCAGGGAATACATCTCCTTTCTCTGATAGCATTATGCTAGACCAAACAGCCCCGACAGGAACGTTAGCCATCAATAATGGAGCTACCGATACAAACACAACAAATGTAGCGTTATCGTTAACAGGAACAGATGCAGATGAACGAATCGAAATGCGCTTTTCTAATGATAATAAGTCGTGGAGCGGATGGGAAGCATTTAGTTCAAGTAAAAGCTGGACATTATTAGCAGGTGATGGAACAAAAACAGTTTATATGCAGTTAAGGGATACGGCTGGTAATGTAGGGGTAACAACTTCAGCTTCAATTAACTTAGATACTACCCCACCTGTAGTGACAGGTGTAGCAAATGGCGGAGTGTATAATACTGACCTTACAATCTCTTTTAATGAAGGGACCGCAACATCGAATGGAACCACATTTACAAGTGGAGCTACAGTAAGTTCTGATGGAGATTACACATTAGTTGTAGCAGATACAGCGGGGAATACGACAACAGTGTCCTTTAAAATCGATAAAACACCGCCAACAGGAAGCCTTTCTATTAATAGCGGGGTTGCCGGCACAAACACAGAAAATGTAACGTTATCGCTAACGGGAACAGATGCAAATGGACCAATTGAAATGCGCTTTTCTAATGACAATACGTCGTGGAGTGGATGGGAGGCATTTAGTTCAAGTAAAAGCTGGACATTATCAGCAGGTGAAGGGACGAAAACGGTTTATGTGCAGTTAAAGGATGCGGCAGGGAATACATCTCCTTTCTCTGATAGCATTATGCTAGACCAAACAGCCCCGACAGGAACGCTTGCGATTAATAACGGAGCTAGCTTTACAAACACAGAAAATGTAACGTTATCGTTAACAGGAACAGATGCACACGGACCAACCGAAATGCGCTTTTCTAATGATAATGTAACATGGAATGCATGGGAGCCCTTTGCTTCGACTAAACCATATACATTGCCAGCTGGCGAGGGGACAAAAACAGTCTATATGCAGTTAAAGGATGCAGCTGGTAATAGTTCATCGGCTTATTCTGCTACGATTATATTAGATCAGACTCCTATTATCGTAACAGGTGTGGTGAATAATGAAATATACAATACAGATGTAACAATTACTTATAATAAGGGAACCGCTACACTGAATGGCAACCCATTTGCAAGTGGAGATGTAGTGAGCACTGACGGGGATTATACTTTAGCTGTAACAGATACAGCAGGGAGTACAGTAACTATCAAATTTACCATTGATAAAGTGCCACCAGTAGTGACAGGTGTGGAAAATAATAAAGTCTATGATAAGGGTGTAACAGTTACTTATAATGAAGGAACCGCTATGCTAAATGGTAATCCATTTACAAGTGGTACGACAATTACTAATAAAGGGAGCTATACATTAGTCGTAACGGACGGTGCAGGCAATAATGTAACAATATCATTTACAATTAAAAGTCCACTGCTAACAGTCATTTATGATGGAAATGGTGCAACAAGTGGACAAGTGCCAATGGATGCTAATCGTTATCAAATACAAGACATCGTAACGATTAAAGGTAATATAGGGCAGTTAACAAAGGTAGGTTATAATTTTTTAGGTTGGAATACGAAACAGGATGGCACAGGTACAACATATAGAGAAGGACAAACTATGCCAATAGGGACGACGGATTTGATGTTGTATGCGATATGGACATTAGATAATACATCCGGTGGCGGTTCTAATCCAAACCCGACACCAACACCAGAACCGGAAAAGCCAAACCCGACACCGACGCCAGAACTGGAACAGCCAAATCCGAAACCGACACCACCATCGGAAAAGCCAAACCCGACACCGACGCCAGAACCGGAACAGCCAAGCCCAACACCGACACCAAAGCCGGAAAAACCAGAAAAGCCGATAAACAATGTGACATTTTCGGATATAGCAGTAGATCATTGGGCAAGTAAAATGATTGCTGATTTTGCAAGACAAGGGTTTATAACAGGGTATCCGGACGGGCAGTTTAGACCAAATGAGTTCATTACACGTCAACATGTAGTGGTTATACTGACACGTGTACTACAATTAGAATCAAAAAGGGATCCTGTAGCCTTTAACGATGTTCCGACGAGTCATCCGTATTACGAATCGATTATGTTGGTACAGCAAGCAGGTCTTGTTGATGGAGTAAATGGTAATTTCAATCCCAATGTTCAAATGACACGTGCTCAAATGGCAAAATTGTTAGCGCTAGCACTAAAATTACCATTAACAGGCGCGGAAGGGTTTAACGATGTATCACCTACACACTGGGCATTTGAATATATTGCAGCGTTAAAAGCACATGGCATTGCGCTCGGTAGTAATGGTGATTTTAACCCAGAGGCTCAGTTAACACGTGCGCAGTTCGTAGCTTTCCTGCATAGAGCTCTTACATTAATCAATGATAATAAGGAAATTAACAACTAACGGTGCTCAGGAATTTTAAGTGTATGGTGAAACATAAAGTAGTTGTAATATAAAAAAACATTTATATGTACTTTATTCAATGTTATGTAGGTATAAGTTCGGTATAGTATCGGACTTATACCTTTTTTGATGTTTAATGAGTTAAAATGAGAAGAACAGTAATTACAGTGCGCTTTCACAAGTTAGTAGAGAAAGAAGAGGGAGGAATGGCATGGATATCCGATTATTAAAAAACGACGAACCATTACCGATGGATTTATTACTCCAAGCCAATCCGTCTGGGGAAATAATTAAAGAATATATACAAAGAGGGAAATGCTACATATTAGAAGAACATGATAACATAATCGGTGTTTTTGTGTTAATACCGACAAGGCCAGGAACGGTAGAATTAGTCAATGTGTCTGTAGCAGAAGAAAAGCAGGGAAGAGAGTTAGGGAAACGGCTTGTGGAAGAAGCCATAAAGATTGCTACGCTAGCTCGTTTTAAGAAAATCGAGGTAGGAACTGGGAATTCGAGTATTTCACAAATAGCACTTTATCAAAAGTTTGGCTTTCGTATGACACATATCGATAAAGATTTTTTCATCCACCATTATAAATCACCTATTTTTGAAAATGGTATTCAATGTGTAGATATGGTGCGGTTTTCGTTGGATTTAATATAAAAATATCATATTATCCGACTCTATTTGTTGTAAAAAATTTATAATAAGCCACTAAGAAAAAAGAAAAGGGGGCACAACTAATGAAATTTATCAAAGCTATGTACGTTGTGATGGGCTTAATGCTCTTCGTAAACTTGGTGAATGTAACGATTTTTCATAATAACTATGCAGGCATTTCGCTTTGGATTTGTTTAGTATTATTCATTTTAGGGACGGCATTTTTCATCAATGCGCGTCAACTTCATAACAAGTGAAACGAATAATATTTATAACTTCACGTCAATCAGCTCATACTACGAACGAACGAAAGGACGTGATGGCCATTCTAACTGAAAAACAGAAAACAAAATTACGACATATGTTAATCGAACGAAAAAATTCAGCAGAAGGGATTATTGAGAAGGATGACCTGCTAGACAAAGGCAGCCTACGTGATTCAGTGGATGAATTATCGACGATCGACAATCATCCGGCTGATTTAGCAACGGAATTGTACGAGCGCGAAAAAGACATGGCGCTAAAAGCACATAATAATGATGAATTAGCGAAAGTAAATGCAGCGCTGCAGGCGATGGAAGATGGTACGTATGGAGTGTGTGCAAAATGTCAAAAAGATATTCCGTATGACCGTTTAAGTGCAGTTCCGTATACGTTGTTTTGTATAGAACATGCAGAGGCAAGAAGTGTCCCAACGGATCGTCCAGTAGAAGAACAAGTGATACTCCCCCCTGTTGATAATTCCTTTGCTGGTCGAGATGATAAAGACGATATCCATGATTACGAAGACTCATTCCAAGAAGTTGCTCATTATGGGACTTCTGAGACACCGTCCGATTTCGAAGGGGATTTTGATGATTATAATGACTTGTATGATGACCCTGAGGAAATTGGGATGGATGAAGAAATTGAATCTTTACCGATTTCCGAAATTGATGAATTAACAGGGCAAGTCTCCAGAATGGAAATCGAACGAGCCCGACAATTTGATTATTTAGATGAGTAATAATCCTCCTGTATAAAAAATCATAAGCCGTTACTCAAATAGAGTAGCGGCTTATTTATATAGGTCAGTATATTGGGGTATTGGATTCATTTTCGGTGAAAAAGTAGAGTGGTTCATAAGACATACTTTTATTTAGACTGTCGTTAATAACTGCTCGGATGCTGATTTTTTTCGTAAGTTCATTATGAGGAGAAAAATCAGGAAAACCGTGCTTGTTAGTGTGATTATGAATAATGTTTTCCCGCCAGTTGTCGTTGCATCCGTTAATGTAATACTAAAACTTCCTAAAAATAAGCTAATGATTATTGTGATAATAGTTGCCCACTTATGACGATTAAATTTCACTACAATTAAAATAACTATAGCTGCTATATAAATAATACTTAGCAATATCAATATTGGGAATACAGGTTGAAACTTCGCAGCGTAAATAAAATAATCTAAAGGAACAATCTCTTTTCCAGTAATAATTTCAATGTTTAACCTATTTGTGAAGGGCGTTGAATAGTGCCATTCGAGTGAGTTTTCGATTATACTACTTCCTTCATACCAAGAAACGAACACCGAAACCCAAAATATAAAATTACCTATAAGAATTTGAACAACATATTTAAACAATAGCGTTCCTCCTATGTAAATCTCCCTCTATCTTCAGACGGATAATGGGATAATATAGTTCCTTTATTTGATAAAAATGGATGGTATATGATTGATCCCGTAAAATAGGACTAATTTTTTGAAACAAATTACTTTCAATAGGCGAAAAGCGTCCTACCATAAAATACGGTGATACACATAAGCTTTTGCAGGCAAACATACCGTGTGTAATAAAGCGAAAGGTGAGGAGGACAAGCATTGGGATTGAGCGCTATATTGATAAGTATATCTTGTTGTATATAGGGATTTTGGGAGTGATTAGCTGTGTCTTTATTTACTCTAGTACAGAGGTTTTTGCCCAATATTCAGGCTCATTTGTGACAAAGCAAATGATTTTTTATTTCATCGGCTTTACCTTCATGATGGGAATTGCCTTTTTAAAAATGGAACATTTAAAGAAAATAGATTGGTATTTTTATGCTTTAATTGTTCTATTGTTAGTCGGACTAATTTTTGCGCCGGAAAGTATCGCGAAACCTGTCAATGAGGCGAAGGCATGGTATCAAATTAAATGGCTTGGCTCTTTTCAGCCTTCTGAATTTTTAAAGGTTGCGTTTGTATTAGTCGTAGCAAAGCTCATAGAGAGCCATCATGAAAAAATAGACAATCAAACATTTCTGTCAGATTGTTTGTTGTTAGGAAAAATTGCTGCTGTAACGATTCCACCTATATTGCTCGTCTATCAACAGCCCGATACGGGGATGATTATGCTTTATGCAGCATTATTAATACCAATGCTTTATTTTTCAGCAATTAGCAAAAAAATATTAATTTCATTTGCGTTAATACCTGTAACACTCCTCATTGCAATTATCATTGCGTATTTTCAATTTCCTCATTTTTATTCAGAGCAACTAGTAGGGCAGTTGTCACCACACCAAATTTCTAGAATAAATGGCTGGCTGCATCCGTTTGAACATGAGGACTCGGCTTATCAAACAAGACAAGGGATATTAGCGATTGGATCTGGTGAAGTAACAGGGAAAGGGGTTTTAGGAAATAATGTGTATGTGCCAGAGAAGCATACAGATTTTATATTCGCTACGGTTGCAGAGGAGTTAGGGTTTATTGGTGGAGCGCTCGTCATTTTATTGTACTTTCTATTAATCTACCGTTTTCTGTTGACCATCGTCAGGGCGAATTCGACATTTGCCTATGCCGCGGGCGCTGGCATCATTGGATTGTTCGCATTTCAAATCTGTCAAAATATTGGCATGACAATGGGGCTGTTACCAGTGACAGGTGTGACATTACCGTTTTTAAGTTACGGCGGGAGCTCACTATTATCCAATTTCATGCTGATCGGCATAATGCTTGCTTTTATTAAAATAGAGTATGAAGAGGTCAGTAGTTCATAAACTAAAAGAACGTATATGACAACTTTAGAATATACGTTCTTCTTGTAGTATCTATACTATTCGTTACTTTCTGCAATCAACTTGAAGTGAGTTAACACGGATAACCCTAGTTCATATTCGTCTATTTCCATGTATTTTCGCTGAAACTCTAAATCGTCTAACATCAAATCGGCTAATTTTGTATAGCTAAAGTCAGGTAATTTAAATATATCTACATAATTTGAATCGCCAGGGGAGTACACTTTCCAATGCCCATTATGATCTTTATATGCATTTGCCTTTATATCTTGCACTGCGAGCATTATAAATAAATGCATCTTTTCTCGTAAAGAAAGCGAATGCACATAGTCATGCAATTCTTTCGGTGCATCTTCTGGTAATAGTCCACTTCGAATGGCTGTTTCTTCGTCGACCATTGCATTTGCTTCCTCTATGGTTAGTTTGCTGTTCTGTAAGTCGTCAAATGTAGAAATGGTCGAATGCGCGTATTCATCTATTTGTTTTAACGTATTCGCTATTTTTTGCCTAGCTTGATAACCTATCAAATCTCCATATTGTAAAGCCTTAGCCGCTCTTGCTTGAAGCTCTTCAATCCAATCTCGTTTACCGTTTGCATTTGCAACAGTTTCATACATACTAAAGTCGGCTGACACGGGGGTAGGTGCGTGTTGTTTCATGTAATTTGTTGCTCTTTCATAATCAAATGTTAAAATAGTCACTTCTTTCCCTGTCATTTCATCTGCTTCATATAAAGCATGGGCAATATCGACGATTTCCTCGAATGTGGCATTTCTTACATTGTATTGTGTTGAAAGCTTTTTATAAACCTCATTTGAAGCCTGTTCATTTTCCTTTGTAAGTATTTGTGTATTCATTAATACTTCTTCAAAATGAATACTTTTATTCGTTGTGGTTGAATACACAGTAGTAGAAGTATTTTGGGAAGCATTGACTTTCATGTGATCATCCTCCATTAAAGTATATATAGTGTTTATCGGTTTATATGTATTTTTTTTACAGTTTAATAATGGCCAAAAAACTAGCCATACTCATATGTAGGGCTAGCTTATTGTATATTAATAAATATTTTCTGCCTGGATATAAGGTAGAACTTCTTGTGATACAAGCTCTTCACTCATGTGTACCCATTTGCTTTTATCGATAATTGGGGCATCTTTATCGATAGGTGATTGGAACTGACTAAAACCCGTTGTATCCATTAATGAGCTACCATCATAATCTAGCCCCACATGGACAACGTGTTTAATAACATACGGCTCTTGGAAGCGAATCACGGTATTATAGCCATCTAGTTCTCCTTCAGTCACTTCAAACGGCATCCGTAAATAAATCGTTTCTCCTTCTTCTTGGTTACAGTGCAAAGTCGTATCGAAACTCCCTTTATCATAATCCCAGTTCCCGCCGATGGAGAAACCGTGTTTTTCAATACGTTCACGTAGTTGCCCGAAATGTGCGTATTTTCCAATGATGTCAGATTGAACTCTTAGCATATGATTGCCTCCTAAAGTTGTTTATACGGAAAGTTTATCCTAATAGAAGACAATACATACTATTTTGAAGGTGAAATATAGCACGATTAGTTGAAAGTTGATTGAACGTAAAAAGCGCTGTCCGAAAAGTGTTACTTTTACGGACAGTGCTTCGTTCCTATGTTAAATATCCGCTGCAGGCGGTGCTTCTGCGGTGCTAGAAATAAAATTTCCACCATCCTCGGCGCAAAGGGAGTGTCCCAGAATACCTTCTCGGACACTCCCTTTGTTTTTAATGTCCACTATTACCTTCAGTAAATTGTTTTTTGATTTCATTCGGTACAGGGATGCTTTTTCGTTCGATTAAATCCATAATTGTAAAAATAAATGTTGCTTCGTTTGTTATATCACCGTGTTCATTATAGATTGCCTGTTTCAGTGTAAAGCTTTTATTGCCTAATTTAGTAGGAATCGTACGGATTGTGATCGTTTCATCTAACCGTACTTCTTTTAAGTAAGACATATCGAACTTTAACACGACAATGCCTTTTTGCTGTGCAACTAGTTCTTCCAAGGAAAGCCATACTTGTTCAAACCATTTAAACCGAGCATCCTCTAAGTATTTTAAATAGTTCATGTAATTCATGTGACCTAATTCGTCTATATCTTGTTCTTGAATGATATAGGTTGCTTCTAATATCATCATTTCCACCTCCATATTGTGAATATATGAAATAGACTGATGGTGATAGAATACAAAAATTGAAATTCGTTCAGGAATCATCTTGCTATTCTAAGTGCCTTACTTCCTATTTATGGATTAATTTGAAACATTTTTATTATCTATTCGTACAAGTAGTATAGCCTTTTAAGGAGGAGATGGTTTGTGAAAAAAATAGTGCTTGGCTTTGTAGCTTGTATTGTAGTAGCTACGCTGTATATGTTTCTAAACAAATGGCATTATCCAGCACTTCCGATAAATGACATTACAGCGAAAGAGGTATTGCAAAAAATTGATGCATCCGATGAAAAAATGGTACAGCTCGCAACAGAAGGAGACATCATTTGGTATATAACAAAGCTTGATGACAATCGTATGTTGGGTGTGAATGAAAACATTCAACAGATGCTTCATTTATACGGCTGGGCATTTAAGCAACAGGAAGGTAGCGGGTTATTTTTTGAAAAAGACGATGAACGGTTAATTGTCACGACTAAAATGTGGACCGAAAGATATGCACTTGTAAAGGTTCCAGCGCATTATAGAGAATAAAGGGCTGATTTAGTAAGGGGAGAATCTTATGAAAATTACAGCAATCTTAGAAAATACAAAACATCATCAACAATTCATAGCGAAGCATGGCTTATCTTTGTATATTGAGACGAAGCAGGCAAATATTATTTGTGATTTAGGACCAGATGACTCGTATTTAAAAAATGCACAACTGTTAAATATCGATTTACATCAAGCTGATGCAGTAGTGATTTCACATGGGCATTCGGATCATATTGGAGGATTAAATTATTTAAATAAAGTAAATCAACATGCCCCCATTTACTTATCACCACATGCACTAGACCCTCATTGGTTAAAGCTTGGGCCGTACTATCACCAAGTAGGCGCAACTCCTGCAGTGAATCATGCTTACAGCCATCGGATGAAATTTGTGAATGCAGATATGGAAATAGCAGAAGGCGTTCATATTATGCATTTACAGCCGACAGATGCGTATACGAAAAACCTGTATAAGGGGGAAGAGAAAGCGTTAGACGACTTTAATCATGAAATCATGTTAGTGATAGAAAGTGAAAAAGGATTAGTGCTATTTAGCGGATGTAGTCATCACGGGATTGTACACATGACTAAAACAGTATTGAATAAGTTTCCGAATAAGCAGATCGCCGCCATCATTGGTGGATTTCATTTAATAGGACTTCCAATTATTAATACATTAGGAAAAACAAAAGAAGAAATCATTGCAATGGGGCATACGTTAAATGAGCTACCGATTACTCGGATTTACTCGTGCCATTGTACAGGTCCAAAAGGTTACACCATTTTACAAACGATTTTAAAAGAAAAATTAGATTGTTTACTGACAGGAAAAACAATAGAGATTGCAGAATAAGGTGTACTTTTTATAAATGTTGATAGGGAGTTACTTAATGGGGGAGGTGAGTAGATGGAAAATATATATGGTTCGGCTATATGGGTCGATATTTTACCGCGTGTATTCATAATTTTATGTTTTTATTGCACACTCATGTTCTTTCGACATTTGAAAGATGGGGATGAGCGGCTCATTAAACAATCTACACTTGCAGCAGTGTTTTGCCTAGCAGTCGCATTACTTATACCCGTTATGTATCATTTTTACCTATATACTCAGATGATGCAGTAACGAATACACTTGAGGATCACTTATTTGTAAGAGCGAAAATCCACAGGTTAGTTTTAGTGAAGGGGACTGTTATATAGATGACGATGATTATGCAATTAAAGAATGTACATAAGCAATATAAAGATAAAAAAGTGTTAGAAAATATTTCGTTATCCATCTTTCAAGGTGAAATTGTAGCACTTGTTGGAAAGAACGGTTCCGGGAAAAGTACGTTATTAAAAATCATTGGCGGTTTAGCAAGGGCGGACCGAGGTGAGCTAAAGCAGTGCATACAGCCGTTAAAAATAGGTTATGTCCCAGAAGTCACGCCTGTAGATGTACGCTTTACGCCTGAAGAGTATCTGCTTCACATGGGGACGATTAGAGGCATGAATCAGCAGCAACTGCGAAATCGAATAGATGTGCTAATCCACGCATTTCATTTACAAAATGATGTTAAAACAAGAATGAGTCACTTCTCCAAGGGGATGAAGCAAAAAACAATGATTATGCAGGCGATGCTAGAAGAAACCGACCTTCTAATATTAGACGAGCCACTTTCTGGACTTGATCCGACAGCCCAAGCAGATTTAGAGCAGCTTCTGTTAACTTTGAAAGAAAGAGGATTAAGTATTATCTTGACTTGCCATGAGACGAAATTACTTGAAAATGCAGTAGATAGAGTGCTATTCATTAAAGATTGCCAACTAGTTGAAACAAATGTGGCATACGAAGCAACCGAGCAAATGAATCAATTGATTTTTGAAATTTCCATACAACAATCATGTAAAGAATTACTTCCCTTTATAGAAATTACGAAACAAAGCAGTTTGAACGCGAAGGTGAATAGAATAGAGGCAATGTTAAAAGAGGAGAACACCGATAAAGTAATACGGGCGCTTATTTTAAAAGAAGCATCGATCAAGCAGCTGCTCCCTATAAATACAAAGAAAGAGTCGTTCTACCAAAACTTTTAGAGGTAAGGAGGTGAAATGCCAATGAAAGGATTACTAAGCTATCAATTTAGTAGTTACATAAGATCCCATAAATACATTCCCCCATTATCCATTTTTATTATATGGTTAATCGTGAATTATACTTATATACCGAATCCGATATTAGATAGTTACTCGTTTACTTCTCTTTTGCTCTTTTTTATGATGGGGTGGTTTACAGTCACCGTATTTCATGTGGAGGAAAGGGGACAAAAGCAAATCACGTTATTGCATGCTCGAAGCTTAGGGAAATATTATTTGGCACTTTTTATAATTGCTACGTGTATTGGTTTTTGTTTAAGTGTAGTGGCGGTAGCTTATCCGATTGTTTTTGGCTTATTTGGGGTGGAAGCTCGTCCAGTACATATAATGATGGGATTGTTAGCACATTTTAGTCTCTCATTTTTAGCTGTTACATTGTCTGCCCTTTTCACGAGAGAAATCGTTAAAAGTAGTATCAATACGTGGTGGGGTGTGCTGAGTATACTAATTTTGTCTTTAGTAATGGCGACATTGAAGAATACAGCACTCTTACAAAAAGGGTTTATCTGGTTTATACCGCCTGTTCATCTTCCGTTAGAAATGATGACTGCAGGCGATGATATTCAATCTATACCTAGCTTATTTTATTGGCAATTTGGTTGGATTTTCATTTATGGAAGTTTATTTATAGGGGTTTTTCTATTCATTATCCAGCGTAAGCGCACCTTTTAGTAAATTTGGATATTTTATCATCATTTAAACATAAGATCTGAGGTGAATTTAACTTATTCGTTACTCAATTCAGTTTTAATCACTTGTCCATTTTGATAGTGGTATATTTCATTTGTATCGATTCTTTCAACATACCATTCATCATATCCAGAAAAAATGGTTGGTTTTACGATCGTCAATTGCTCTATATCTATATTTCTTTCTTCCTTATGGATAAAAGCGATGACTTCACTTAAAATAAGTTGTTCTTTTTCATTCACTTTTTTACTATAAACAACTGTAGCACCTATAGCGATTGGTAAAATAATTATACAACTCACAATAATCAGTATCATTCTACTCACGCTTCAACACCTCCCTTTCTTTAATACGAAATTTATTGTTAATAGTTCCTAACATGAGGTGATTACGACAATAAATAAAGGCAAGGGGAAGTGCACACCCCCTTGCCTTTAATATCGAGATAATTAAACGAAACTACTGAATACCCCAACAAAAATAATCGCAATTATAGCAAATATGATTGTTAAGAAAATAATTAGTAAAATCGTAGGGACGATTATTGTGACAATGGCACGCATAATTGAGAATTGATGCGCTTCTGCAATCGCTCCTACAGAAATGACGATACCCCAAATCATTGTAACAATCGTAATGATAGACATTATGATAGCAAAGGCATCGGTTACATATGGAAAGAAGAAGCTTTCAGGAGAGACAAACATCCATAGTATATACAATGGACCCGTAATAATTGTTGGGATATAAGATAGGGAAGAAGCTTTAAACACATCCCAAAAAGCACCTGTCCCCTTGAGTAGTTTCCCCATTAAATAAATAACACCCGCATAAATAAACATAATCACAATGCCAAGTAGTGGAGCTAAAAAGATACTGATTAAAAAGATCCATACATATGAAAAGTCAGGGTATACCTCGGAGTCTTGAAAGACTGAAAACCCAGTAGCGATAAACCCTACTAAGCCAAGCACGATAGCAAACCAAACTGGTTTATGATCAATGACATAACGAGCGGTTTGTTTAGGATGTAACCATACGGAAATAAAAGGATTCAAACGAAGCACCTCCAAAGTTGTAATCCATATTAGTATACTAAAAATAACAGAATTTGTCAGTATCAACTTCTTTTAGCTTGTGTTCAAACACCTGCTAAAAGAAGTTAACCCTCCGACGGATGTCATGGATTTGGAATGGAGTTCTTTGTGCAAGCACAAAGCCGAACCCAGACGCAATTACGCCAAGGCGTAATTGATTGTGACATTCATTTAATGAATAAAAACACTGTTTCTCATTATATGTTAGATTGTTTACGATGTACATATTGTTCGTAGTTTGTTGCGGCTTTTAATGCTTTTTCCTCGGTAGGAATGCGAACGGATAGCATAATGCCGTTTAAAATAGTAAAGCAAATCGCGGTAACATACGCCTCGAACATGAACGGTAGAAGCGCAATTTCAAGAGAAACGACTAAATAATTAGGGTGTCTCATATAGACATAAGGTCCTTTTGCCACGACATTAGCGCCAGGTAAAATCATGATTCGCGTATTCCAAAATTCTCCTAAAGAAGTTAAACACCAAACACGTAACGCTTGTGTACAGAGAAAAAGTACAAGTAGCCACCCAAAAATAGGAGAGGGTGTTAAGTCAAAGTATAAAACCTCTACTAGTAAACTAACAAAAAAGCTCACGTGTAATAAAATCATAAATGGATAGTGGGAGGCCCCTGCTTCATAAGCGCCTTTTGCCAGCATGCGCTTTTCATTGCGTTTTGCAATGACTAGCTCCAATAATCGTTGCATAATGACAATGGAGAATAGGACAAAAAAGATCACTTTACTCCCTCCATTCCAATAATACGGCTTCCCCACTAAAGCCAGGACCAAGTGCTACTAATAACCCGTACGTATTGGATGTATGTTTTTTTAGTAAATATTGCTCTAACACATAAAGGACGGTCGGGGAGGACATATTGCCGTGCTGTTTTAAAATATTGCGAGAGATAGCGGTATGGTGCTCAGTGAGTTGTAGTGCATCCTCATAAGCTTGTAATACTTTTTTTCCACCAGGGTGAGCGACAAATTGCTCTATTTGTTCTGGTCTAAGTCCGTGTTCCTCCAAAAACTCATGAATGAATGGACCAAGCCATGTAGAAATAATAGAAGGAATACTTTTAGAAAAGATCACGTAAAAGCCGCTGTTTTTTACATTCCACCCCATCACATCTTCAGATTGAGGCATCCATTTGGAAGCTGACCCAAGAATATGCGGCATGCGTCTATTTTGCGGGAGCGCTACGTCATCACCACAAACAAGTGCACAGGCAGCACCATCTGCAAATAGTGCTGTGCCGATGAGGTTATTTTTAGAGTAATCGTTTTTCTGGAATGTGAGGCTACATAGCTCGATACAGACGACGAGCACCTTTGCTGTCGGATGGGCCTTGCAGTAGTCATAAGCGCGGCTAATGCCAGCAGCGCCTCCTGCACAGCCAAGCCCCCAAATCGGTATCCGTACGACCCGATCAGAAAAGGGTAGGATATTCATGACACGAGCATCGATACTAGGTGTAGAGATGCCTGTACTACTCACAAAAATAAGAGCATCGATATCTTCAGTCGAGATCGGTTGATCGAGGAAAGCACTATTCGCTACACATCGCTCGATGACCTCTACACTATAGTTGACAGCTAAATCAATATAAAGACGATTGCGTTCTTCAAATGAATGTTCATGACGATACCATTCAGCAGGTACACATAAATTGCGTGTGTCTATTTCAGCATTATCAAATACTGGTAGTAAACGTTCGAGTTTAGGAATCTTATCCTGGAATAGTTCTTTCGTTAATTCCTCAATGTTCGATTGTTGCAATGTATAAGGTGGTGTATATGTACTAACCGAAGCAATTTTAGGCATAAGCACATCTCCTTCTTAAATAAGTGTTCTTTTCAATGTATTGAAGGAGAGGGAGAAATATACAAATAAGTTGTGTAGAAGCTTTTCTTAAGTAAAATAAGCTATCTCACGATTACGTTTGATAGCTCATTTGAAAGACTAATTTAAGTAACGACCTTGCTTAGGGATAGCGAGTTGGTCAAAGTTTGTAGCGAGTCGTGTTAAGCTTTGTGCCAGTTCTTCGCCAGACATGGGGATGCCGTGACCTGTAATGGCAACAGCAGGTTTAAGTGCCTCTAGTTTTTTTACTGATTCCCACGCTTTGTCCCAGTCTGTTGTCAAATATTTTGGCGGACCACTCAACTCTTTTTCCTGCATGAGAACTCGATAAAGGGATTCCTGTTTGACCGTTACAAATGCATCACCAACAATTAACGACTGATCCGATTCTCTAAAGAACGACACATGTCCTGGAGAATGTCCTGGTGTATGGAGCCATTTCCAATCTTTTAGGTTCGGAACAGAGCCGTCTTCTGGCAAAGGTTGCACATAGTTACCGAGTGAGATTGCATCATTGGGGAATATCGGAGACATCCTAGCAACAAGTCCACCACCTACAGTAGGATCTGGATTAGCATAATTCATCTGTCCTGTTAAGTATGGAATTTCATTTTTATGTGCATAGACGGGTACATTCCAATGATTGATTAATTCAATAATAGCGCCGATATGGTCAAAATGTCCATGCGTTAAGAGAATAGCATCAGGTTTAGTGTTTGGACCAAATCGATTCTCCGCTTCTTGAATAATGGCATTAGCCGATTTTGGCATGCCTGCGTCTATCAATGTCCAACCAGTATTTTTAGAAGGGTCGCCGATGAAGCAAATATTTACAACCTGAATGGTATAACAATAAATATCAGGAACGACAACTTGTCCTACCATACTTAATATGGATGTCATAGGGATAAACTTATAATCTTCACCATAATTCATGTGCTCATTCATCTAAAAACCTCCATTTTTACGATATGAAATAGTGTGCCAATAACTAATCTTGTCATACACAGAAAAATCATTGTGGATAGTGCGTTATTTTAGTAGGTCATTGGTCAAAATAAACATGTATATGAAATATGGAGGGAAATAACATGAAGGCAGTAACTTATCAAGGTATGAAAGATGTACAAGTAAAAGAAGTGCCAGACGCTAAATTACAAAAGCACGATGATATACTTGTTCGCATAACGACTACGGCTATTTGTGGCTCAGATTTACCATCGTATGCCACTAACACAGGCAAGTGAGGCATACCGAATGTTTCATGATCATGAAGAGGAAAGTATTAAATTTGTACTAAAACCATGAAAGATTGGTAATAATGTAAATAAATCCGAACAAAAGTAGCTTGTTGATGAGTACGTCACAAGCTATTTTTTATTTTTGGGAAGGTCTCTCAGACATTAAACAGTTCACTTAAGGGAGGGAGTGTTGTCAATAATTTAAATGCCTGAGAGTGATGTGATGCTTTAATGAAAAGAGAGCGTCATTCATTTTACCAAAGGAATGCTGATGCTAAGACAATACCCGTAACGGTGCCGAGTGCAACACCATAAACAAATGCTCTACCACGGCCGTAGTAAGGACCCCAGAAGCCGAAGCCAAATCCACCAAAGCCGCTATCGGGTTGAATCCAAACCATTCTTCGATTTACACGCGTAATCGTACCAACATGAACTTGCCCTTGATTGTCTGTAATGCGTACTCTTTTTCCTTGGTATTTACAGCATAAATCGTACATATTAGATTGCCCCATTTTCTAACCTCCTTTTCCTATAGCTATCTTCTAATATATGTAATGGGAATTAATAGACACGTGCTATTCGTCCAGCACATATAATAAGGAAAAAAGGGTGAGAAAATGCCGGTTATTCCTACACAGAAGTTACTATATAAAATCAGTGAATCGTGTAAGCAACAACCTAAAAATCAACTAGCTGAAGTCCAGCGTAAAATAATTGTTACCCCCCTCTTAAAGCTATTCCCGCAAGTACCACAAGAAGCGCTCTACTACGAGCTGTTAAATAGTGGTCTATTTAAACCGCACGAATGGATGGCTTTAGATGATACAGTAAAGCAGCTAGAAGAAAGAGATGTGTGGGGCATTGTAAAAAAAGAATATAGAAGGTTAAAGCCTCTTTGGGATGGGCCAAAGGTAAGGATTTATATATATCCATTAACAAACAATAGACCAATATTCGAGGGTATGACAGCCAATAAAAACGGTGTTGCTTTTAATAAAGCCTTATTTTTATTTGTTACAACAGATTTAGCTGAAGCCGAATTGACCACTTTATTTGTCCATGAGTACCACCATAGTTGCCGATTGTTTTATTTAAACAAAACGCCGCAAGAAATGTTGCTAAAGGACTCCGTCGTGCTAGAGGGGATGGCAGAATGGGCAGTAGAAGAGTTATACGGTGAAAAATCGTTATCTCCATGGGCAAAGCGCTATTCCTATGAAGAAGCTCTAATGATTTGGAAACAATCATTTGTACCAGCATTAAATGTCAAAGGAGTAGGGAATCATCACGCCTACTTATATGGTGATCGAAAGAAACAACTACCCAAATGGATTGGCTACTGTATTGGCTACCACATCGTACAATCGTATTTGAAAAATAAAGGCCCAGTAGAGCAATCCACTTTATGCAAAATACCTACTGATGATCTATTAGCAGGTTCTGATTTTTCTACTGATTAAGCGAGAATAGGAGAGTCTAGTATCAGTTTTGTACGATCATTTTATGTAGTTATAGGAAAAAACGGAATTATAAAGTTATTAATCAAAAGGAGAGGAAAGCATGGAGGTCGCAATAGTAGTCCTTCAATTGCTGCTTGTAATCGTTTTTAGTATGACCAGTATTAGAAAAATAGCAGGCATAGAGATGGATCAAAGAGCGTTGTCAAAACATGAGCACCGCATTGCAGTAGGTTTTATGGAAATGGTTGCAGTGATTTGTTTACTACTAGGGTTTTATTATGAAACACTGGTGATGTACGGCGCACTCATGTTAGTAGTGCTTGCGATTGGCCGTATAAGGACACATTTACGTGTGACACAGACATTTAGAGAACAACTACCTACTATTTTTGGGGGCGTTTTCGCTTTAATTTTATTATTCCTAGTTGTCTCGTAATAAACTTATATCTTAGTGAAAAGAGCCTTCCTTTTAGCTAATTGGCTATAAGGGAGGATTTTTTAATAAGTAAGGTGATAGACAAAGGAACCTTTTCCTAATTTTACAAGTCCTATAAGCAAAAATAAGGAGAGAATGATAGTGAATATGTCAGAAATTATAGTGATATTGCTCATATATAGTGGGTTGTTTATCTATTTTTTAATCTCATTTGATGTGAAGAATAAAAAGAAATCGCGTTTATTTCCCGCGAAATCTTTTTTAGCACTTGGGTTGTATATGCTGATGGTAAGTACAATTTGGGGCATGTATAAAGCAGAAGAATGGCAAATGAATGAACATAGTGGTTACCCACCCATATATTTAATGAATGAGGCGTTACTTTTAATTGTGGGTGTAAGTATTTATAGTATCCTTCTGTTTGTCATCATGACAGTATTTAGAATGAAAAAACGTAAAGGATGAGAGGTCTAAATCGTTCATTTTTCAAAGTGAAATTTCAGTTTGTACGTTTTATGTATTTCAACAGGCAAGTATGTAGACAGTGGATTGTTCACATAAAAACAAGAAGCATATTCGATTCAATATCAAATACGCCTCTTCATTGGGTGAAAAACAATAATGAAATAGAACATTTCGTACGTGTTTTAAAGCATTTTAAGTAGTGCATCTTTTCCAATCATCCCCGGATAAATGCCGATTGCTTCTGCTTCAATCGTAACGGACTCAAGTGGAGCCTCTAATAATTCCTCGATTGTTTTTACACCGACAGCACGACCTGCAAGGATTTTCCGATCTGCTAAGCGGCTATTTAAAAGCCCTACATCTAAAGCGCCACACATAATATAACCGTTATCATTTGAAACGGTTAGCAACGTTGTTTTTGGTAAACGGACTGTAACAGCCATAAACGGTTGCCCTTGAATTTCGAGATGTTCAATCGAAACCACTGTCATCATTCCTTTCGCTCTATACATATGGCAAAAGGCCAAAAGATGTTCATTGTTAGCGAACCGTCTTATTCCAAAAGTTTTATTGTACATTAGGCAGCAGCTAATAAGCGTAAGCCTTCTTTTTTTGACGTTTTGCGCTACATTGTAGTCTCAATTACATTATTAGGTCCGTTCTGATAAATTATAAAGTTATTCAAAAGATAATCAAATTGAGATTTTATACCATAATTTGTTATCATATATACTAAAATAAAAAAATTTCATATTCACCAGGGAATAGTTTGTTTAAATTTATAAAAAATGGCTCATCACCGTAACTTGGGGTTGATTTCCGTTCCAAATTCATTTGCGACGAAAGCGTAGCGTCAGGAGCAGCTGGGCGCTTTTCGGGGGGCGTCCGATGAGCCGCTTCCCTCGCTCCGCTCAGTCCAGTGTCTCATCTAGGACGCTAATCCCCCAGGAAAATAATCTGTTCCGCAGTGAAGGGAACAGATTATTTCTGCATCGAAAGGCGTAGCCGTCAGATGCACTCGCCCAACCTCCACTCCAATCAACAAACACTTTATTTCATTAATAATTAATTTATGTAGAAGTAGGTAGCACACGGAACGGAGAGCGGTGACTCCAGCGGGGGAAGTGAGCAAAGGCTAAAGTCGCCACGTCCTGTTGCAACGCCTTTGTGAGCAACATCATGTTGCCCCGAGCTGAAGGCCCCGCAGGAAATTTATTTGCGCCTAAGCGTGCGTGACAGGAGCAGTGAGGGACGATAAAAGAGCGAAGGCTAAAACCGTCACGTCCTGTGCCAACACCTTCGTGACCAACATCGTGTTGGCCCGAGGAGACTGAAGCCATGCCCGCGGAAAGCATCCGCTCGGAGTGTAGTGTGCCATGTATAGGCAACCCCCGCTTTTGGTGATGAACCTAAAAAATAGGAGGAAAAAGATGAATTGCTATACTTATCAATCTCCCTATGTAAAAAGTGCAACTGTCCAATTGGAAATTTTTGATGCAAGCAACGGAAAAATCGGTACTATTCAAAGACATTATAAAACTATTTTTCATAGTTTGTTTGACATGTTTTGTGGTCGACATAGTTTATTAGTTAGTTTTAAAGCTTTTGATGCTAGGGATATACAAGTAATAAAAACTTATAAAAAAAATTATTGGATTGCTAAGCCAGATTATTATATTGAATTTTTAGAGGGAGAGTTAAAAGGGAGCATGTTTCACGCTTGTCAAAAAAACTTTGATGTACTTAATGCAGAATTTAAAATAATCAGCAGCAATATTGAAATACATACAAAAAAGTCCATAATGGACGGGGTTAAATTTTATGAAAATGGATATGAGATAGGAAGATGGCATAGTGTAATAAAAGAGAAATTTAAAACTTATATAGAAGTAGAGGAAATAGCATCTATACAAGATCCTTTATTTTACGCCGTTTTAGGACAAATGCTTATTTTGTTGGTGACTAATTTTCTAATGCTAGAAAATAAAACACAGCCCGTTATGATGAACTCGTAATAGAAAATCAAAAGAGAGATACTTGTTATAATAGGAAATTTAATTCCCTTATCAAATAACGAAATTTTCGAAATATTTCCCCGGAAATGAACGATTTCATTTTCAATATGTAAAAAGTCGGGAATATTCGACGTTGCATAAAGCGAACGTATTTTTAAATAAGTAACTATATTTGTTAGTATGATAGGAAGCTACAGTTTACAGCCCCATGCCTACGGGAAGAGAGTAGTACTTATTATTTTCCTACGTATAGAAATAATCAGTTCATCAGTAGGTGTGAAATAAAGTCTTTTTATGAGCTAACACGTATGAAAATTAGTATATAAAACCGAATAACTAGTGAATTGGCTGTATGCCATATTTTGTACGGTAAAAAGTATGTTAAACTTTCAATGGTGTTGATTAACGAATGAAGCTGCGACTGATTTTGTGCAGCAGGACAAATTACATTATGTAAGTAACGGCTAGCATAAATATAATTCAATACATAGTAAAACAACTTTTTAATACAAAATGAATAATCAACAGTTACGTTTAAATTCAGTATAAAAAAAGGAATAGGTAGGGCTAATATGAATCAAAAGGTACTAATTGTAGAAGATGATCGGCTATTCGCTACGATACTGAAAGATGCGGTGGAACAAGCTGGTTATGAAGTGACAGTAGCGTATTCAGCAGAAGAAGCGATTGAAAAATTTAAAGCAAATTATCCATGTATGATTTTATTAGATTTAATATTACCGGGTATGAGCGGAGAAGCGTTTTGTCAGTGGGTGCGTGAGCAAAATACGCAAGATGTTTCGATTATTATGATTAGCAGCAAGTTGCTCGTAGAAGATAAAATCAATGGCTTGAAAATAGGGGCGGATGCGTATTTAACAAAACCAATTGATATTAATGAATTGCTTGCTCATATGGAAGCGGTCATTCGACGGACGGGGCTTTTTTGTCAAAAACTAATTCGGGATGGATTGTGTATTAAACCGAGAAAAGGGGAAGTGCTTTTATACGGGAAACCAGTCAAATTAACAAAGCATGAATTTTTATTGCTCTATTACTTTATGGACCATCCGAATGTCATATTGTCTCGTGAGGATTTAGTAAGGCATTTATATCCAAACATTGAGCGGGAAATTTTAGATCGAACAATCGATGCCCATATCAAAAAATTACGAGAAAAGATAGAAGAAGATCGGCATAACCCGAAGCGAATTGTGACTGTGCGGGGCCTGGGCTATAAATTTGTTACGCCTTTGTAACGTCATATAGCTATAGAATTAAGTATAAGAAAAGAGCTAACACATAAAAATTTGTGTTAGCTCAAGGTGATTATTGGAAATCAGCTAGTACTTCATTCCAATTAATTGTCCCGTTTTGTACCTGTTCGCGGCGTTCTTTCGTCATAATATCGGAAGGTTTACCACCATTTGGCCAGTCTTTGTCATGATTTTTCCATTCAGGACGGTCTTGTGATAAAATATACGCAGCTAAATCGGATGCTTCTTGATCTGTTAATGTCATTTCTTGACCAACAGGCATGTATGCTTGAATATAGCCAGCCATTTTTGACACGCGCGCCATACCTGCGCCGTCGTTAAAGGAGTTTTCTCCCCATAATGCTGGACCCGTGTTTGCACCTGTACCAGAACCATCAACGGCGTGGCAGGCAATACAGGATTTTGCAGTAAATAATTTTTCGCCATTAGCTACATCAGGAATAGGGACAGCTTTCATATCTGCTGATTTTGCCCATGGGCGTTCTTCGCCAATTGTTACGCCCTCAGAAATATACTTGAAGTATGCGACCATTGCTTCCAGCTCATCGCTATTGGCTTCGAATTTTGTACCATTCATACTACGAACCATACACCCGTTAATACGCTCTTCAATTGTTACGATATCTCCTGAACGCGCGATATATTTTGGATAGTCTGCCATGACACCGACAAGAGAAGCATTTGAATCTCTTAAACCAGCACCAGCGTGACAGCTTGTACAAGAAAGTTGATTGCCGACGTTCTCCTCTGCATAGACATGCGTTTCATTCACTAAATTGTAGCCATACATAATGTCTTCTTTCATTTTGCTATCAGGTACGTTTTCCATACTAATTTGGGGGAATACCTGACTATTAGCTGAAGCAACTTGAGGAGGGATTGTTGTTTCCGTTTTCACCTGTGTTGTGTTTTCAAGCGTCGGCTCAGTAACACTGATTACACTTTTGTTAATGCTAATACCAATTAAGATAGCGATACAAATACCTATAATAGAAGAAATGAATGCTAGTGGTTTCATAATTTTCCCACTCCTTTCTTTAGCTATATCTTAATATAATAATTTAGTGTTTAGTTTGATTGCGCAACGATTACACAATATAGTCATATCTAAAGTGTAAGTATATGAATATATTAGAAAAGTATTAAAATTTTCATCATACATTCATATTCATTTAATATAATTAAATGTACTTGTTGTTTTTTTACAAAGATTCTATATATTCAATTCAATTTTGTCGATATAATAGTTAAATTTATATTTATAGCTCAGTGTATACTGCGGAAAGTTACGGTTAATTCAACATATAGAAACTATCGATATGCATGTTAGTCACCGTTTCCTTGTATATTGTCCTCATAATTCCATCCTGTCCGTTTCTTTATAATGAACACTCTAGAACCCCCGAATTTATATGCAGAATGGAATTGGATTTTAACTCTTATACAAGTTCATTCACCTACTTTAATGAAGAAGTGTATTTATATCATTAGTTAGATATCTTTACAGAAGGTATTGAAGAGTAATACTATTGTACTAATGTTTGTATTATGATAGTTTTATTAAATACTAGAAATGCCTAACTAACATGTATAATATTATCCGACACTATTTTTTAAGATAAAAATACATAAACCATCATCAAGAACAATAGTTTTATTTCTATTTTATGCTTGAATAATACGTACCAGTAAGTAGGTAATGCATTAAGGTATACAAGGTTAAATACATATTTCGGTTAATAGTTGGTATTTCCAATGTAAAAAACAGAATAAGTTGAACTTAACGTTGAACTACTCCCACTCACTCATTGGGCTAAACATTCCTCACTCCTTGAAGTGGGCGTCTTCTGTCGGGTAACGATAAAGAAATAATGTGAAAATCATCACATTGTATGGCAATTTATCTACATAAATCATCTTAAAATTTTCGACATTGAACGGTCAAAAAGCTAGGGTATCCGAGTAAAAAGTCCTTGCATCCGATCAAAATCATCCAGCATGAGCAAAATCCTACCGTGAACCGTTAAAAAACATTTATTTTTAGCTGAAATACAAGCAAATGAGACGATAAGCTTGCAACCTGGAGGCGGATTTTTAAAGTTAATCGTGATGCTGGAACATTAAAATGCACATATCTACATGAAAGCAAAGTGATAGTAGCAAAGCCTTTGTGATTAACAATTGTGTTGAACTGAGGAAGCTTGTCGGTTTGCTCACACATAGGGATCAGTCTATGCCCTTATACATAAATTTTACTAAAGTTCATCCATGGATTTTGGTAAAGAGCGATAAATACATTGATAGAAGGAGAGATGGATAATGAAGTTTTTTAAATTTGACATGGATTTAGGTATGCACGTAACACACTTTGATTCAAATTTTTTTATCACCCCATTTGCGCAACTTGAAGCAGAAGCGAAAATATCATTATTTACATTAAGAGAAAACGGCGTTATTGGTTTTCATAAAGCAGTAGTTCCACAGTTGTTAGTCGTTTTAGCCGGTGAAGGATATGTCCGCAATGATATAGATGAATTTGTACAACTGTCTAAAGGAGAAGCGGTTTTATGGGAAGCAGGAGAATGGCATGAAACAAAATCTGATAATGGGTTAATAGCACTTGTAATTGAAAGTATATATTTAAACAACAATCAAATTCTTTTAGAAACAAAGTATGGACTTCAGCATTAAAATACGTAAAAAACTCACCTACAAACTTGTTGACGCAATTAGATACAAGTAACGTTGTGGTGGGTTTTTATTTGTTATTATGAATAGTTTACTATGATTCAATGTCCATACATATTAAAAACTTTTTATAGTGCCTCGATTTGTTTTTATAATAGTTGGTGCTAAGATGGCTGCTTTATGAGGGAAAATCCACTTTCCCTTATAGAGGACAGCTATGTTAATAGAATAATTAATACATAACCTTGACATTAGAGTTCACTCCAATGATAGTCTGAACTTAGGGGGAGTCTATATGTATATAAAACAATTTGCTTTAAAGTACGATTTATCACATGATACGATTCGATTTTATGAAAAAGAAGGTTTATTACACCCGCAGCGATTAGAAAATGGCTATCGATTTTATGGTGCACAATGCGAAAAAACAATCAAATTTATTTTAGTATTAAAGCAACTAGGATTTTCACTCCAAGAAATTCGATCATTACTGGCTCTAGATAAGCAGCCGTTAAGTGAGGCGTGTAATAATTCTACCGTGTCATTATTTGAAAGTAAGATTACTTTTATTGAAAAGCAAATTGAATTTTACACCGTGGCGTTACAAGTATTAAAAATGGCCGCAAATGTTATAGGAAAAGGTAAGTACGAAGCGAATAAAAATCAAATAGAAGAAACTGTAGAGGAAATGTACAAAAAACTAATAGAGCGAATGGATTAAATTCTATTTGTAAAATAGCATGAAGTCCGAATGTTTAATAAAGTTCGTGATTTAGATGGGGGATTAAATAAATGATAGTAAACTTACTGCTACGTTTTCTTCTAGAGATAGCTACTTTAGCTATTATTGGCTATTGGGGTTTACAACAGGGAAATAGTTATTTAACAAAAATCTTATTTTGTACAGGACTCCTGGTTGTCACCATCAGTATTTGGGCTACATTTGGTGCGCCTAAAGCTTCTTTAGCCCTTGAGGGGATAAGTCTACTAACGTTGGAGTTGGTCATATTTGGAATAGCAGCTGTTATATTATGGACCACATTAAAACCAGCAATGGCTGTTGTGTTTGTGATAGCCGTTAGTATAAATCGTGTTTTAATATACTTTTTTAATTCGTTTTACTGAACGGTCATTGTTGTAATAAGTAAAGCAAAAAGCAGCTAATTCCCATAGATGAATTAGCTGCTTTTAATTAGGGGGATATACATGTAGCGTTGCCTTTTCACGTTAGTACTAATCATGTTGATTATTAGGAATACTTGGTATGCTTACCATCCTCTAGAGTACTAATAGGAACTTACATACTAATTAAACGTCCACTGTGAAAAGGAAAAACTTTCAAAAGAAAGGGGGGATAAAAATGTGGGGAATTAGTACAAACATTTTGAAAGCTGGGATTTATCTGTTTGGTAGTGTTATTTTCCTACTCTGTATAGACTGGTTACCGCAAATGGCTTCCACTTCAGCGAACATATATCCTGAGTATGCTCATTTAAAGTATCCTGTGTTACTTGGTATGTATGTAACGACCATTCCATTTTACTTTGCGCTTTATCAAGCATTAGCATTTATAAAAACGATAGAAACTAAAAAAGCAGCTGTGACAGTAAAATCATTAAGTATCATAAAAGCTTGTGCAATTACCATCATTATTTTGTATAGTATCGGTTTTGCTTTTTTGACAAGTCAACATGCAATGCATCCTGGAATTGCGTTGTTAGGTTTATTAATTATGCTAATAACTTTTGCCGTTGCGCGAATTTCAGCTATGCTTCAAAAGCAGTATTCTATTTAGGGTAGCTTTTAATATGTGAATTTAGCTGTGTTGATTATACAAATGCTAGTAGATCATAAGGGTGCTTTTTAGTGAAATGATTAATAAAAAGGCGCTTGCTCGTTGATTGGAGCGGAGGCGACTCGACTCCTGCAGGAAAAGCACGAGCTGAAAATCCATTTCTTTCGGCATGAGCCGAAAGAAATTAGTTGAAGCCGTGCCTGCGGAAAGCGAGTCAGCCGTAGCGGAAATCAACGTATTCCAATGTTCCCTTTAACAATAATAGGTAAATCAACAAGTGTGATGTGAATTTATTGTATTTTTTGTTAATCCCTTAGAACTTCTTCAAATAGCATCTGCGTATGTTTTATGTCAAACAGGAAAAACTATCGATGCTACCGTGAATAAAAGTGAACTATTCAAAGGAGGCGGAGAAGATGAAAAAACGACTGACAACATATATTGCAGCGGGAGCATTAGCAGTGGGCATTACGGGGAGTGCAGTGACGCCGATCATACAGGCAAACGATTATTTCGTGCATGGTCACGAAATGCACAAGCTTGATGCAGAAACGAGAGAAAAAGTTGATGACATCCTAATCAACTTAAAAAAGGAGTTAGTGACGCTTGGTGTAACATTCCCAGATTCTGAGGAAATGCACGATAAGTTTGAGGCGTTAGATGAAAAAACAAAGGCAAAAATAAAAGAAATTAAACAACAAATGAAAGATGGTCAATTAACAAAAGAGCAAGCCGCTGAAAAATGCAAAGAATTAGGCGTGGAATTGCCAAACCATCAAGATAAAATGTTTGAAGAATTGGATGCGGCGAAACGGAAACAAGCAGAGGCGCTTGTTGCAGAGGCAACAACTGAATTACAAAAACTCGGTGTGAAATTCCACTTTAGCATGCTGATTCATGCAGATGATTAAAGTAAATCGAAAAGCTCCCCTAGTATCAAAAGCTAGCGGAGCTTATTTTGGTCCAGATGCGCCTTTCTAATCATTCACTTCATCCAATAAATTTGTAATGGTGCTATTATTTTCACTATAAAACTTTTCACCTACATAATTATCAACAATCGTTTCTTCTAGTGTAATGCTAGAATGATTTACAGCTTGCACGTTGAATTGAAATTTGTCGTTGCGAATAATGCAGTTTGAAGCATGGAGAGTCGACTTATTTTGTACATAAATATCTGATTCTTCGCCTTCTGTTATTTGTGCCGATTTCAGTTCTACATTAGATTCTAGGTCAATCCAGATTTGCGGGAAAGCATGTTTTGAGATAAAGGTGTCTTGTATAAATGCCTCGCTATTATTTTCAACGATAAGACCATTTCGTTCGCCCTCTAGTAATTCTGTATCTTTCATAATAAGGGAGCTATCATTTAAGACAATTTGTGGCATAGCATGTTTTAAAATCTGACAATTGAGAATGAGCAAGGAAGAATCACGATAGGCTTTTAATCCATTTGTCTTCCCACCAGAAATGATACAATTATCGAATTTTGCCTTCGTTTGATCGCTAATTTCTACTTGAACGCCGTCACCATCATAAATTTTACAGTCGATGACGGTCAGTTGAGATTGATCCAGTACGTATAAGCCTTTACCATCATATAATTCACTTTGATGTAGTTGAATGTTCACTTCACTTTTTCCAGCAATATGGGGCATTTCATTGCCATAAAAGCAACTGTTTTCGATAGTGACAGTAGCTTTGGTAACAGCTAAAATCCCGTTTCCTTCGTTGTCTGTAATTTCGCAACCAATGACCAGTAATTCACCATCTATTACGGTAATGGCCGTGTTTTCGTGATGCTTTAACGTGCTTTCCACAATGGTACAATTGCCTTGCTTTTCGATTAAAATGCCCACTTGTTTCCCTTCCTTGAAGGTACAATTTTTTAATGACGTAATCGATTGTTCTGTGACAAATAACTGAGACAAGACGTGTGCGGAAAAGGTTGTATCGTTAAAATTTGCAATGGATTTCTCGCGGACTTGAACACCGACGCCGTCACAGCTATATAACTGTGAACTAGTAATATTTAATCTAGATTCTAAAGTCGTTTGGATATTTGCTATACGATGATTAGCGATCGTACAATGTTCGATTTCTGCTGTTGCATATTCGCGCAGCATAATACCAGATTCGTTCCCATGTTTGACTGTACTGTTGGATAGAGAGAGATTGCTTTCTTGCATCCAAATTTGTGGAAGCTTGTGATGCTGGATAGTCGTGCTACTTAGCTCGACATTTGCATGTTTAGAAGCGTAAATCCCGTTTCCTTCTCCGTGTTCGATTATACTAGTAGTATCAATCCAAGTAGAGTTCTCTTGAACGATCATTTGGGTACCGCTATGATGGTGAATATAATTGTTATGACTATGAACGGTTGCATCCTTCTTTAGCCAAATACCGTGTGTAGCTTGTGTAAGTTCACAGTTGTCAATCGATAAATGAGAAGATTCAAGTAATATTTGTGACTTTCCATTACTTTCAAGCAGACAATTTTTAATCGTTGCGGAGCTTTCATTAAAAATTGCAATCCCCACATCTGTCGCATTCATCAATATACAGTCTTCTAGTTCCGCTTTCCCTTTATTTAACGAGAGAATGGCACTTGTTTTTTTTCCTTGGAAATGACAGTCTTTAAAAACCGCTTTTCCTTCAACATATATTTGAGCGGTCGGAATAAACGTAATTTGCTCAAATGTCACCGTTACATTTTTCGGAATAATGAGTAATCCTTCGATAATCGTCTCTTCGCCATTTCTTCCTACAACGGACACTGTTTTTTCAAACTGAATCGACTCTTTATATAAGCCAGATGCTAATTGAATCTCGTCATCTAACTTTGCTTTCGCTAATGCGCGTTCAATAGTTCTAATGGCAGAAAAAATTGAGGTCGACACTTTAATGATTGCCATAAAAACCCTCCTAACTAATAATCACAGTGACATTACATAATAAAAAATAGTTACAAGATACAGTTATATAAAAACGTGCTGATTGATTATGCATATTTAAAGTAAGATGAATTCATTACTTGCAACGCCGCATGCGCCATTCTGAGGCAGTTTATGCGGCTAGGGTAAATATTATTTTGAAAGTTTAATGCAATGAATTTAGATCTCAAAGTCTTAAGGTGTGTTAGCAAAATTTATTGATTACAAACGATTATCGACAGAACAATGTTTAAAAAATTACCAAAAGTGAAAGATGATAATAAGAAATAATGGACGCCGATGATATTCTCAAAAAATAAAACATAAAATTAGGTTAGAAGAAGGGAGAGCGAAATGTGTCCTATATGAAGTTGCAGCAAATACAACAGTGTTTAAATCGTAAGTTTTATGACCGTGAGGCTGAAATTGAGGCGCTGATGACAGCTCTTCTGTCACGCCAACATATTGTGTTCATCGGTCCAGCTGGTACAGGAAAAAGCGCTTTATCTTCCATGCTTGGTAAAATAGTAGAAGGTAGCCGATACTTTCAACATTTATTAACACCTTTTAGTACACCAGAAGAGTTATTTGGTGTGTTATCACTAAAAGATTTAGAGCAAGGCATTTATAAGCGCAATATAGAAGGAATGCTCCCAGAAGCTCACTTTGCGTTTATAGATGAAATCTTTAAAGCAAACTCTGCTATATTAAACTCTTTGTTAACGCTTATAAATGAACGTATTTATTATAATAACGGCGTGCCCGTTACTTCACCGCTTATGACGTTAGTTGGTTCTTCTAATGAATATATTGAAGAAGAGGAAGGGTTAGAAGCATTATTTGACCGATTTTTACTTCGGTATGAGGTAGAGTATATTCGAGAGGAAGATTCATTTATTTCAATGCTAAAAGATGAACGAGAAATGACTATGCCGACATTAACATTAGAGGAGCTCACTTTTCATCAGAGTCGTGTGAAGTCGGTGTTCATTTCGGATGCCATTTACCAAACTCTTGCTAAAGTACGTAGTAAACTACGAGATGAGGGCATTCGCCCATCTGACCGCCGTTTCAAACAGTCGCTATCCTTGTTGCAAGCGAAAGCGTATTTAGAAGGCCGTTTTGAAGTGACACGTACGGATATAACATTACTGAAACATACATTATGGGAAACGATTGATCAAAAGGGAAAAACAGAAGAAATTTTGCACGATATTTGCCATGACACAGTAGAGGCATTTATTGAACGAATTGTACCAGAGTTTGAGGACGTTATTGTCAATGCGCGAAATGCTATGATTCGTCGAACACCTAATTCACACACAACAGTAAGTGAATTATTGATACAAGGGAAATCGCTATTTTTAGAAGTGCAAGCGATGCATCGACAAGCGCCTAATCGGGAAGAGCTCATTCAGTTAAAACAGGATATGCACAAACGATTATTACAAATCACGACGGATGTGATTGGTTTTTAATTTTTCATAAATTTAAGGCGGCTAGTGTAGGCGCCTTTTTGTGTAGGTGAAAGCATGAAATATGTATATAGTCAAACGGTTTTATCTCCTTCTGAGCGGCAATTTGAACGGTTTAATGAACTAATGGGATTAGCCAAAATGCTGCAAGAGACTTGTGAGGAAGGTGAAAAAATATATGCTGGCTTTACTCATCTCCTCGGGGATATTTGGTATGCTTTTTATACATGTGAGTCGCAGTTGCAGTCTAATATGCAAAAACATCTTCCTATTCAGTACGATGTAGTCGAGCACCTCATGCAGACAGAGGAATTTATAAAATGGCAACAGTTAACAGTAGCGGATGATTTATTAGCGGTATTAACGACAGTATCGGTAGGAGAGCAGCTAAAAACATGGTTCAAAGATAATCGGGCAGTACGTGATGCACAATGGAAGCGAGAACGTGCTGAGCGAATGGAGCAGCGTGTACATGACCGAATAAAAGAGCTTCAAGTATTGCAAGGGGATTCGAGTGCCTCCGTGCAAGAAAAAAGGCGCATCCAGCTACAAATAGAATGGAATGAAAAACAGTTAGTGGCTTCACAACAAGAAAAGCAACAAGCATTAAAAGAATTGCAAAATACGATGCAGGACTTATCGAAGGGGCAGTTGAGTTTAATGCTTGCTCATTCGCAAAAAGAAGTAAGGGAAACTAAGCAAACAGTGGCAGAAATAGGCGCTCTATGTGGCAAAAAGTTAAACACGGTGCCAATAACGGAGCAGTTCCAACTAGCAGAGGAAATTAGGCAACAGGATGTGTTACAAAAAATTGCAGAATTAGTAGGACGCTTTAAACGTATTGCTAAGAAAAAACAAAAAATCAAACATAAAATGACGATGGAGCGTCAAAACATTACGTTAGGTCAAGAAGTAGGAAGGCTTTTGCCAATGGAGCTAGCACATTTTATTATGCCTCATGCAAAGCTTGACTTTTTACGCCGCTATGCAGAACAACAGACGCTTGTCTTTGATACACAAGGAAAAGAGCGTAAAGGACGCGGACCGATTATTATTTGCATCGATGAAAGCAGCTCCATGACATCGATCAAAGCAGAGAGTAAAGCTTTTTGTTTAGCACTATTAGCAATCGCACGGAAGCAAAAGCGTGATTTAGCCATCGTACCATTCGCTAGTGATGTCGGGGAAATGATGGTGTTTCCAAAAGGACGATCAACTGTGGATGAGGTGTTAGCATTTAATCGTCGTTTTTTAGGAGGCGGTACAAATTATGAGAAGCCTTTACGTGCGTCGCTCGATATTTTAACAACGAGTGAATTTAATCATGCGGATATTTTATTTGTAACAGATGGATCCAGCTTTTTACCAAGCCGTTTTTTAGAGGAATTTAATGTAATCAAGCAAAAGCGTAAGTTTGAATGTATAGCTGTTATACTAACGAATTTAATCAATACGGTAGATGTGGAGCTTGTGAAACGCTTTTCCGATAAAGTCATTGAAGTGAATACATTACTAGATGCAGAAGAAGCATTTTCAATCGGCGGATAGTTCCTCCTAGTCAAATCGGTTGTTGTCTCTTAAAATGACAATAATGATTTGATGAGGAGGAATATTTTTGAGAGAAACATTACAAATGGTGCTTGCCCAATCTTTAGAGGAGCGTCAAGCATACATAAACGAGCACCCAACCGTATTACAAGACATGTTAGCGCATATTGGTGACCCGAATGGTGAGCTTCGGGATCAGTTAAATTATCGTTTATTTATGGAACTATTATCCGCTAATCAAATTCCACATGCACAATTGGAACACATTGCAGTAACGTTAGTGCAGGAAGCGGGATTGTTGTACGGTTTAGACGAAGTCAATACAGACGCTGTGTATACCCGTTCATTTGCAGCACTTTGGTTAACAGCGATTTTACATGCGGATCGCCAACTACGCATTTTACCTAGCGACACAATTCAAGCGATTACGATGAGCGCGGTAAAGCTATTCCAAAGAGAGCGTGATTTACGTAGCTTTGTCAGTGAGACACATGGCTGGGCACACAGTGTAGCGCATGTGAGCGATTTAGCTGTTGCACTCATTCAACATCCTGATTTTAGCATGCATAACGCCCCGCAATTGTTACAAGGGATTAAGGCGGCGTTTTGGAAAGGGTATGTATTTACCGATGATGAGGAAGAACGTTTTACAAAAATAGTAGAAGCCATCATAGCAAAAGGATTTGAAGAGGATGTTTTAGTGGAATGGGTGGAACAAGTATTTGACAGATTAGAAATGAGTGCGTATGAGCGCGGCTATACACAGGAGTGGTTTAAAGCACGAACGAATATTTTGCATTTTATGAAGAATCTTTATTTCACACTGAAGTTTTCAAATCGCTACGATAAATTACGCGGGGTGATATCGATCTTTATCCAACGTTGGATGAAACTTTCTTAAATGAAAGCGAAGTCATTGTATATTTTATGGTCTTTATGAGCAATTTAAAAAAGTGTTTGTTGTCAACAGGTCTTAGTAGTACGAAACAAAAATCAAACGATAAGAAATCGGATTTTCGAAAAAGAAAATTTTACTATGCCAAATCTGCTCGTTATTGTAGAGAAATGTCGTATTTGTGCTAGGTCATAAATTAAACTTATTGCAAAAGATAATATTAATGTAATTTACTTATGTTAAAAAATGAGATATGATAGTTTTTGGAGAAAAGAAGCTTACATAACAGCCTTTTCAATTATGAAAAAATAGGGGGATTTACAAATGGCACAAGAGAATTTACACAATAGCCGTGCATCTTTCGAAGTTAACGGTAAACAGTACAACTACTACCGTTTAGCTGCAATCGAAGAAGCTGGTATTGCAAACGTATCACGCCTTCCTTACTCAATCAAAGTATTATTAGAATCAGTTTTACGTCAATATGATGCATATGTAATCAAAGAAGAGCACGTAAACGAATTAGCAAAATGGGGCGCTGGCGCAGACGCAGAAGCTGAAGTACCATTCAAACCATCTCGCGTAGTTTTACAAGACTTCACTGGTGTACCAGTAGTAGTAGACTTAGCTTCTTTACGTTCAGCAATGAAAGAAATGGGTGGCGATCCAGCGAAAATCAACCCAGCAATCCCTGTTGACCTTGTAATTGACCACTCTGTACAAGTTGACAAATACGGTAACGCATCTGCATTACAAGCGAACATGGACCTTGAGTTCGAGCGCAACGCTGAGCGTTATAACTTCTTAAAATGGGCACAAACTGCTTATGATAACTTCCGCGCTGTACCACCAGCAACTGGTATCGTACACCAAGTTAACTTAGAGTACTTAGCTCCAATCGTACACGTAAAAGAAACTGCTGACGGCACTTTCGAAGCATTCCCAGATTCAGTAGTAGGTACTGACTCACATACAACAATGATCAATGGTATCGGCGTTCTTGGATGGGGTGTAGGTGGTATCGAGGCTGAAGCAGGTATGCTTGGTCAACCATCTTACTTCCCAATTCCAGAAGTAATCGGTGTGAAATTAGTAGGCGAGCTTCCAAACGGAACAACAGCTACTGACTTAGCACTTAAAGTAACACAAGTATTACGTCAACGCGGCGTAGTAGGTAAATTCGTTGAGTTCTTTGGTCCTGGTGTATCTAAATTACCACTTGCTGACCGTGCAACAATCTCAAACATGGCGCCTGAATACGGTGCAACATGTGGTTTCTTCGCAATCGACGAAGAGTCATTAAACTATATGCGTTTAACTGGTCGTGACGAAGAGCACATCGCAGTAGTAGAAGCTTACTTAAAAGCGAACGATATGTGGTTCAACCCAAGCCTTGAGCCAGTTTACACAGATGTAATTGAATTAAACCTTGCTGACATCGAAGCGAACCTTTCTGGTCCAAAACGTCCACAAGACTTAATTCCATTATCACAAATGAAAGAAACTTACCGCAATGCAGTAGTTGCACCACAAGGTACACAAGGTTTCGGTTTAACTGAAGAAGAGTTTACTAAAACGTCAACTGCTGAATTCGCTGAAGGTGCAGTAGAAATTCCAGCTGGTGCTGTAGCAATCGCTGCGATTACTTCTTGTACAAACACTTCTAACCCATACGTTCTTTTAGCGGCTGGTTTAGTAGCGAAAAAAGCGGTAGAAAAAGGTATTAAACCTGCTAAGTGGGTAAAAACATCTTTAGCACCAGGTTCTAAAGTAGTAACTGGTTACTTAGAAGCTTCTGGCTTACAAAAGTACTTCGACGAAATCGGCTTCAACACAGTTGGTTACGGATGTACAACATGTATCGGTAACTCAGGTCCATTATTACCTGAAATCGAAGATGCAATTAAACGTAATGACTTATTCGTAACTTCAGTACTTTCTGGTAACCGTAACTTCGAAGGTCGTGTACACCCATTAGTAAAAGCTAACTTCTTAGCATCACCACCACTAGTTGTAGCTTACGCTTTAGCTGGTACTGTAGATATCGATCTACAAAAAGATTCTTTAGGTAAAGACAAAGATGGTAACGATGTATTCTTCGCTGACATCTGGCCTTCAACTGAAGAAGTAAACGAAGTATTAAACCAAGTAGTTACTCGTGAATTATTCCAAAAAGAATATGAAACAGTATTCACTGCTAACGAAAAATGGAATGCTATCGAGACTTCAACTGAATCTCTATACACATTCGATGACAAATCAACTTATATCCAAAACCCACCATTCTTCACTGGTCTTTCTAAAGAGCCAGGTGCGATCCAAACTTTAGAAGGATTACGTGTAATGGCTAAGTTCGGTGACTCAATCACGACTGACCACATTTCTCCAGCTGGTTCAATCGGTAAAGATACACCAGCAGGTAAATATTTAATCGAAAACGGCGTAGCAATCCGTGACTTCAACTCTTACGGTTCTCGTCGTGGTAACCACGAAGTAATGATGCGTGGTACATTCGCGAACATCCGTATCCGTAACCAAGTTGCACCAGGTACAGAAGGTGGTTTCACTACTTACTGGCCAACTGGTGAAGTTGAGTACATTTACGATGCATGTATGAAGTACCAAGAACAAGGTACTGGCTTAGTAGTATTAGCTGGTAACGACTACGGTATGGGTTCATCTCGTGACTGGGCTGCTAAAGGTACATTCTTACTAGGTGTTAAAACTGTAATCGCACAATCTTATGAGCGTATCCACCGTTCTAACTTAGTAATGATGGGTGTATTACCATTACAATTCATGGCTGGCGAATCAGCTGATACTTTAGGATTAAAAGGTGACGAAACAATCGCTGTTAACTTAACTGACGATGTGAAACCACGTGATATCCTAACTGTTACTGCAACTTCTCCAGAAGGTAAAGTAACGGAGTTCAAAGCATTAGCTCGTTTCGACTCAGAAGTAGAAGTAGACTACTACCGTCACGGTGGTATCTTACAAATGGTATTACGTAACAAAGCTCAAGAAGCTTAATTTACACATACCAAAAGAAGGCAAGGTCCAATAAAGGACTTTGCCTTCTTTTTATTTGCTATTTTTGTGCGTCTAACATCATCCTAGTAGTAACTAGATAGAACGATTCCGCATTGGTTGTGTTCCAAATTTACTAGCTGCTAATGCACTAGTATTATTAATTTTCCAATCTGCATCATATTACTTGCTATAGCTGCAAAATAATCAAATGTAAGATAAAAAGGCGCTTGCTCGTTGATTGGAGCGGAGGCGACTCGACTCCTGCAAGAAGTGAGTCAGCTGTAGCGGAAATCAACGTATTGCAATGTTCCCTTTAACAATAAGAAGTAAATCAACACGTGTGACACAACGTATAAGTTTTGGAAAGAAAATATACCCATTAATAATTTATTAACAAACTACACACTATCTTAAACATAGTAATCAGAAAATTAACGAAGGTAAATATAGATAATATTTGTAAACTTTTGTACAATTAGGTGGTAGTTACTAAGTAGATGGAGGTCTGACAATGGATAAACGCAAATTATTTGCTACAGTAGGTGCAGTAACAGCTAGTTTAGTAGCGGTTTCAGGTGTATCTGCTGCAGGATTTACAGATGTAGATGCGAAAAACTCACACTATGAGAACATTTTAACATTACATGAAGCAGGTGTTATTAACGGTTATGCAGATGGTACATTTAAACCTAGCAAGCCTGTAACACGCGGTCAAGCTGCGAAAATGTTAGTTAATGCATTTGGCTTAACAAAAGGGCCAGGAACAGCATCATTTACAGATGTGCCAGCATCCAACGAATATGCTGAAGCAATTGAAATTTTAGCGAGCTATGGTTTCATTAAAGGATATGCTGACGGCTCATTTAAACCAGCAGAAGAAATTACACGCGGTCAATTTGCTAAAATGGTCACAAGTATTTTTGAAATTACAGGTAAAGGTGCTAATCCATTTACGGATGTCGCATCTTCTAGCGAGTACTATGAGGCAATTATAGCGCTATATGAAAATGGTTTAACAACTGGTACTACTGCAAAAACGTATAGCCCGGATGCGAATGTCACACGTGGACAATTAGCTTCCTTTATTGTACGAGGTTTAGCATGGCTAGAAGCAGCTGTTGAAGAACCAGAAGAGCCAACTGAACAACCCGAGCAACCGACAGAAGAAAACACATTTGATTTATCCATTCTACATGTGAATGATACACATGCAAATGTAGCCAAATTTCCGAAGCTTGTAACAGCTGTAAAAGAGTATCGTGCACAAAACGAAGATGCACTATTATTACATGCTGGTGATGTACTTAGCGGTACGTTATATTTCAATGAATTCCACGGTAAAGCAGACTTAGCGTTAATGAAATTAATGAATTTTGACGCGATGACACTTGGAAACCATGAATTTGACTTAGGAGGCTCCGAAGAAGGTCATCAAGCATTAGTAGATTTCATTAAAGGTGCGAATTTCCCAGTATTAAGTGCAAATGCAGATTTTACAAAAGATGCGAAGTTTGCTGATATTGCCAACTATGAACATACGGCTGACTATGTCGATGGGCACCTTTACAAAGGGATTATTAAAGAAGTAAACGGTGAAAAAGTCGGGATCTTTGGTTTAACAACAGAACATACAGAAGATACTTCGTCTCCTGGTAATGTAGATTTAACAAATTACCTGGAAGCAGCTGAAGAAGCAGTAGCAGCGTTTGAAGCGCAAGGTGTGAATAAAATTATCGCTTTAACACATATCGGTTATGATGATAACCCGTTAGTAGATAATGATATTGAGCTTGCGAAAAATGTAGAAGGTATCGATGTAATCGTTGGTGGTCACACACATACACAATTAGACGAGCCGATCATCGTTGATACAAATACAGTTGGCGTAGCGAAAGATGCAACATTAATTGTACAAGCGTACCAATATGCTGACTACCTAGGTACATTAGATGTAACATTTAATGAAGAAGGTGTTGTGACAGAATACGCGGGTGAATTAATCAAACTTGCGGATGTAGTAGAAGATGAAGAAGCATTAAAAATATTAGCGCCATTCAAAGAGCAAGTGGATAAAGTAGCAACTAATGAAATTGGTGTAACATTAAAAGCAGAACTAACAAATCCACGCCAGTCTTCTGAAAGTGATACGCCAGGTGAATCCGTACGTGCAAACGAAACGATTCTTGGGAACTTAATTACAGATGGTATGCGTGCCAAAGCACAAAAATTCACAGATAAAAAAGTCGTAATGGCTCTTCAAAACGGTGGCGGTATTCGTGCAGCGATCCCGGCAGGTAATGTAACAGTTGGTCAAGTAATTACAGTACTGCCATTTGGTAATACGTTAGCATTAATGGATACTACAGGTGCTGAGCTACAAGCGGCGTTTGAAGTGTCGGTTCAACAGTTACCGAAAGAGAACGGTGGATTCCTGCACGTATCAGGCGCGCGTGTAACATACGATTCCTCTAAACCAACAGGTGAACGAGTTGTATCTATTGAATTATTAAATGCAGATGGTACGTATACTGCCATTGAAGCAGATAAAACGTATACAGTTGCAACAAATGCGTTTACGGCTAAAGGTGGAGACGGTTTTGATATGTTTGCGAAAGCATACGCTGAAGGCCGTGTGACAGATTTAGGTTTATCAGATTGGGAAAATTTCGCGGAACATTTAAAAGGTTTAAAGACCATTCCAACTGAAATCGAAGGTCGCATTATTGACAAAGTAGCAAAATAAGGTTGAAATCCATTTCGAGAAATTCTCTCGAAATGGATTTTTTAAGGCGATTAGTATGTAGATAGTTTATAGAAGAAAACTCTGTTCATGCGTATATTAGATAAGGTGTTATTAGCGCAAAGACTTTTGTAAAAATGTATATAGTTAACTATGAATCAATGTTATATTTCTAGTATAAATCTTTTGTTTTAATAATACATAATGTAAAATAAGGGAAAATAAATGAAAGGGGTTTATAAGATGGCGAGGTATGTACTACTAGCAAAACTCCATAGTGGTCCTCATTTCTTATTTCGGTTTGATCGACAGGAAATACTAGAATGTTTATATCAATTTCCAACGACCAAAGGACTGGAAGCATTAGCAGAATGGCCACTAGAGACACATAAAGAAATGAGCTTCTTCTTAGAAATGCTTATAAAAAATGTAAAGTACTATCATTTAAAAGATTTAAAGACGTCGAAAAAGGAATTTGTGCATTTCGATTCTATAATATAAGAAGTTCAAAGGCATTTATACCTTTGAACTTCTTTGATTTATATAGTAGAATGAGAATTTATTGCGATATACTATTTAAGTAAATGCCCTTTTCAAATCCACCTTTTTTCTTCTTTTTTTCAAGACGAATGGCTTCAAAATCTTCGGGTGAGACATCATGTAGTTTAATAGCTGCATAGATTAATTCTACCATATCAACTAATTCTTCAATGGCTTCATCTTTCGATTGGGCTGCATGATACTCATCTAACTCTTCATACATTTTTTTCGTAATTTCATGCTGGTGTTCGAGAGGGGAAAGTAATTTTAATGAGTAGCTTCCACCATCCTTTGTTACGAGTGAAGGTACTTTATCGCGAACTAATTTATTGAATGCAACCATCGTATAGCCTCCTTTATATATGAAAAAAGACGCCTGAAAGACGTCTTTTTAAATTAATAAAATAAGTTTCTTGTTAGATTATGACCATTCTACGTGGGCAATCATCCCAAGCTCGTCATCAATATCAAGGTGAATACGAGCTGCCATCGAATCTTGATGAAGTTGTTCGTCAATATAAAGACGAATGGCTGTAATGAAATGGGCTTGTTTATACTCGTCCATTACACCGTTATAATATGCTTCTGCACTATATCCGACTTCGTCATCATAGCAAAGCTCTACTTCAATGTGTTCAGGTTGTGTTTGCTTAAATTTTGCATGGAAAAAGCAAACGGCATTGATTAAATCTTGTTCCTGTAAAACTAGCTTTTCCATTGTGTTGCCTCTTGTTCTTTCTCTTTTTTACGTGTAATCATTCGAACGATTTTTACTACTAAGAAGACAATTAATACAATCGCACCTACATTAATTAGGAAGCCAAGGATCGAACCAAGTACGCCTAAATTACTGAATAGACTACCGAATAGTAAACCGGCTAAACCACCGATGAATAAACCTTTCATTAAGCCACCAGCAGAGAAGCCACCTTTTTTCGCTGTTGTGTCTGTTGTATTGTTTTTGTTCGTTGTGTTGTTGTTATTTGTAACCGTACCGTTGTTATTTGTGTTTGTATCATTGTCTTTGTTTTGCATGTTTGACGTGTTATTGTTTGAGTTGAAGCCCTTTTTCCCTGATTTGTAGGACTTTGCTTCGACTTGATGATCATCAAACATAGGGAATACTGTGCCGACACTTGAGAAGACAAGTGCAAAGGCTAAAAATACTGCTGTTAACTTCTTCATGTTGTTCCTCCAATAAATAAATTTTCACTTTTTAAGTATAGCAAATTTTGACTTAAAGTCTAAGAAAGATGCTTACTATATGTACGAATGGGCTTAAAAAAAGTTTCATATTTATTTTTCATATCGAATAAAACAAGATGAAAAATACTTGTGTATTTTTATGCTAAACGTTAGAATAAATATTAAATTTAGTGGGAATTCAGAAATCACATTAGTATGTGATTTTTTTAGTTCCGATGTAGGAGGATAATCTATGAGTAAAATTCGGATTGGTATTGTTGGGTATGGAAATTTAGGGCGCGGTGTTGAAGCGGCGATTTCACAAAACCCTGATATGGAATTGGTAGCGGTATTTACACGTCGTGATCCATCGACAGTACAAATCGGTGCTGAAGGTGTAGGCGTTTATTTAGTAGACGAAGCACAAAACTTCAAAGACAAAATTGATGTTATGATTCTTTGTGGTGGTTCTGCAACAGATTTGCCAGAACAAGTGCCTCACTTTGCACAATGGTTTAACACAATCGATTCATTTGATACACATGCAAAAATCCCAGAATTTTTTGAGGTAGCGGATCAAGTAGCAACTGAAAACGGGACAGTATCGATTATTTCAGTAGGTTGGGACCCAGGTTTATTTTCATTAAATCGTTTACTAGGTGAGACAGTTCTTCCGGTAGGGAATACATATACATTCTGGGGTGACGGCTTAAGCCAAGGCCATTCGGATGCAGTTCGTCGCATTGAAGGCGTTAAAAACGGGGTACAATATACACTGCCAATTCGTGAGGCGGTAGACCGTGTACGTGCGGGTGAAAACCCAGAGTTATCAACGCGTGAAAAGCATGCGCGTGAATGTTGGGTAGTATTAGAGGAAGGTGCAGATGCAGCGGCCATTGAAAAAGAAATTAAAGAAATGCCGAACTATTTTGCAGACTACGACACAACAGTGAACTTTACTTCAGAAGAAGAGTTAAAAGCGAATCATTCAGGCATGCCACATGGTGGATTCGTCATTCGCTCTGGTGAATCAGGCGTGGGCGATAAGCAAATTCTTGAATTTTCACTGAAGCTAGAGTCTAACCCAATGTTTACATCAAGTGTCCTTGTTGCGTATGCACGTGCAGCACATAAGTTATCACAAGCAGGCGACCGTGGTGCCAAAACAGTATTCGATATTCCATTCGGTTTACTATCACCAAAATCACCAGCAGACTTACGTAAAGAGTTACTATAATGGTCAAGGCAAAATCGTATGATGCGGTTTTGCCTTTCCTTTTATGGAGAAAATCTATTTACTGTCCAGATCTAACGTAAGCTTGCCTTTTCAAAATATTGAAAATATGATACGCTCTACACGATAAACTTCAGATTTTCGGTGGAAATGACGAGGAAGAAAGGGTGGTCATTTCACATGACAGCAAAAATTCAATATAACGGAATGCTTTTATTAGCCTCCTATGTCCAGCGCCTTTTCGTAGCAGAACAAGTAAAGGGCCGATTAGAGGAAGAAAGTACACAACTAGCAACGGTAAAAGATTATTTTGATTCAATCAATGCTATTATGCCTATGTTTACACAGACAAAAGTATTAACAGTGACACAAGGTGAAAAATTACGTGCGATAGTAAGTGGTGTAAAAGATATGATGCAGCATTATTTTGAGTCATTAAACACATCGTATGAGTACAAACTACGCATTGTAACATCCTCCTTATTTGCGGAGAAATTAATGGTTTCAGGCATTCTGAACTTAGGTAAAATCTTTAATGAAGATGTCGGAACTGACATGAAAAAACGTGAGCAGTTTTATGAAGAACGGGCAACGATGATGAATAAATTAGTAGCCGCACATGCAGCGGGCAATGCACCTACTGAACAAGTCGTAGCCGTTATCAATAATTGGTTTGAAGGTATCATGAAACAACAAGATCATATTTTGAAAGATATGGAGAAAATTGCACCGATGATTGGCATCGCAGAAAAGGAGTAAGAGAAAATGAGTACATCAACAGCTTTAAAAAAGGATCAGCAATTACAAAACCGTGCACGCATTTTAGTAAAATGTCCTGACAAACCAGGCATTGTCTCACTATTATCGTCATTTTTACATACGCATAATGCAAATATTATTGAATCAAATCAATATTCAAGTGATCCAGAAAACGGTACATTCTTTATCCGTATCGAGTATCACTGTGAAAATTTAGTAGGTAAGCGTGATGCGATGGAACAAGAGTTTGCACAACTAGCAAAAACGCATAATATGACGTATAGCTTCCATTATAAGGCGATTCGTGAACGTGCAGCGATTTACGTATCCAAAGAGACACACTGTTTAATGGAGCTTTTATGGGAGTGGCAAAACGGAGATTTAGATATGGATATCGCCGTGGTCATTAGTAACTCAGATGTTGCCCGTCCAATGGTAGAGGCACTTGGTATTCCATACTACTACATTCCAGCAAACAAAGATATTCGTGAGCAAGTAGAGGCACAGCAAATTCGTTTAATGGAAGAGTTTAAAGTGGATCTTCTAATTTTAGCGCGTTATATGCAAATTTTAACGCCAAACTTTGTGGCGCATTTTGAAAGCCGCATCATTAATATTCATCATTCATTTTTACCGGCATTTATCGGAGCAAATCCATATGCACGAGCGTTCGATCGTGGTGTGAAACTGATCGGTGCAACAAGCCACTACGTTACAAATGACCTTGATGAAGGACCGATTATTGAGCAGGATGTAGAACGTGTCGATCATCGTGATGATGTAGCAACATTAAAGAAAATCGGGCAAAAAATTGAACGTCGCGTTCTCGTAAAAGCGGTAAAATGGCATTTAGAAAACCGCATCATTGTAGAAGGTAATAAAACAATTGTATTCCAATAATATGACAGCACTCTAACGGATTGTTAGAGTGTTTTTTATTATATAATAGTTAAAATTTGGTATAATTGAGAGCGTATATAGCTGAAAGAGGCTTTAGTCATGTCAATAGTCTTCATTTTTATGCTTGTAATAGGCATACTTATTGGCTGGCTCATATCATATTTGTATAGAGATAGAGAAAAAGTAGATAAGGGCTTTACATTGATGTATGTAAAATTATCTTATCGTAGAAAAATGATTCGTATATTGTGGATGTTTCCTGTAGTCGTTTTTTTACTAATTATTATTTTTAAATATGGTGAATTTGATACAACCATGAATATACTTGTAGCGATGTTATTAACAATACTACTGATTATTCAAACCGTATATAACTATTATCAGTGGAAGAAACCATGAATTTATTAGGTAAAGGCAACACCGAGACGATAGCGGGTTGCCTTTTACATTCGCTATTTTTCTTGACTACTGTAACTTAAAGTTCAGAAAAAACATCTTCTTACTATTTCTAAATAACAATTTCATCATTTTACCCAATTGAAATAAATGTCATGTTAATAATAATGCCAATTACAATACCGATAATGACCGCAAATAGTCCTAATACGATTTCGTATGGCTTTAATAACATACATTCCCTCCCTTCATGTTCAATGGAATGAATAAAAATCATTATTAACTTAGAATGAGCAAATCCTGAAACATATATTAACATTGTATTAACCGTTGATTTCCGCTGCTGCACTCGCTTTCCACGGGCGAGATCAAGCCTCCTCGTCGTTCATCCTTCGCTGCTCCTGTCGCTACGCTTTCGTCGCAAATAAATTTCCTGCGGGGTCTTGGGGCCAACATGATGTTGGTCACGAAGGCGTTGTCACACGATGTGACGGTTTTAGCCTTCGTTCCTTTATCGCTTTTCCCGTAGGAAGCTTTGCACCTGCCGCTCCGCTTTCGGTGCAGAAAAACATTGCTCTGTAGCGAAAGGCGCATGCTGTCAGCTACACTCTCGTGCCTCCGCTACAAGCAACTAGTGTTCAGTACAATAATCAGTTGTTAAAAATAAAGAGAGATTCTCATCCATTGCGGTAGAGGCTGGGCAATTATACTTGCAATGAGAAAAGAAATGATTTCTTTTAGATAATAGAAATATTTTGCTAGCATATCGAGAAGCATTGACTTTTGCCGTAGCGCGCCATAGCCACAGGAGCCGAAACAGGAGATCCAAACAGGCCGCGCCTGTTTTAGCTCCTGTGTAGGCTGTGGCAAAGCGCGGAGGCTATAATACAAACCTTTCGCTATTTAAATGGTATTTTTAGTATGAATTTCAGCTTATTACGACTACTAATTTAAAAAGCAATTGGATTTGAATAGTATGACGTGGTCGATTTAGATGCAGTATACGTACAATACTATACAAATAGCACAATTTACCGAAAGAGATTTTTTAATAGATTTATACATATAAAGCGTACTCATTTGCATATAGTAAATAGTATGTGTAGATTTCGTTGTCCATCATTTCGTGCGCTAAAGGCCCCATCACTAATTTTTTACTAGTAGCCTAAGTAAATAGAATTACTATTCTATCAAAATTTTAAAATTTTAGAATTTTTAGTTTACTAATTTAAGTAAATTTGTATATAATGAACTTGAATTTACTTAAAGGAGGTATTTTATGCAAAAAACAGAAAAAACAATACATGAAATATTGTCGAACTTACAAGATGGCGCTCGGATTTTAGTGGGTGGATTTGGTCTATGCGGCATTCCAGAGGTAGCAATCGAGGCCATTCGTCAAAAAGGCGTGAAAGAGCTAACCGTTGTGAGTAATAACTGTGGTGTAGATGATTGGGGACTAGGCTTACTGTTAGCGAACAATCAAATTAAAAAAATGATTTCTTCGTATGTAGGCGAAAATAAAATTTTTGAGCAGCAGTTTTTAAGCGGTCAGCTTGAGGTGGAGTTAACGCCACAAGGGACATTAGCAGAACGCATTCGAGCAGGTGGGGCGGGTATTCCGGCCTTTTATACAGCTACAGGTGTTGGTACACCCGTGGCGGAAGGGAAGCCTGTAAAAGTATTTGACGGGAAAGAATATATCGAAGAGCGCGGCATTGTAGGGGACTTTGCATTTGTAAAAGCATGGAAGGCAGATAAATTAGGCAATCTTGTGTATCGAAAAACAGCGCGTAACTTCAATCCGATTATCGCAACAGCGGGTAAAATTACTGTGGCAGAAGTAGAGGAAATTGTTGAAGTTGGCGAACTAGATCCAGATGAGATTCATACACCAGCTGTCTATGTGCAACATGTTATTTTAGGGGAATCGTATGAAAAGAGAATTGAAAAGCGCACAACAAGAGCAGAGGAGGTAGTAGGATGACATCTGTGAAAGAGCGTATTGTCAAACGAGCGGTACAAGAAATTCAAAATGGGATGAATGTCAATCTGGGCATTGGTATTCCGACACTTGTAGCAAACGAAATCCCGAGTCATTACCAAGTGTTACTACAATCAGAAAATGGTTTATTAGGCATTGGTCCATATCCACTAGAAAGTGACGTAGACCCAGATTTAATTAATGCAGGCAAAGAGACCGTGACGGCCGTAGCAGGGGCATCGTTTTTTGATAGTGCCGATAGCTTTGCGATGATTCGTGGTGGACATATTGATGTAGCGATTTTAGGTGGGATGGAAGTATCGGAACAAGGCGATTTAGCCAATTGGATGATCCCAGGGAAAATGGTGAAAGGTATGGGCGGTGCAATGGACCTTGTGCAAGGAGCCAAGCGTGTCATTGTTATTATGGAGCATGTATCGAAATACGGTGAATCTAAAATTAAAAAGACGTGCACATTGCCATTAACAGGACAAAAGGTCGTTCATCGATTAATTACAGAATTAGCTGTTTTTGATTTTACAGAGCAAGGAATGGTATTAATTGAAACGGCTCCTAATGTAACAGTCGAGGAGATTCGAGAAAAAACAGAAGCTGATTTTACTGTATCTGAAAATCTAAAAAATTACGCATAAAACAGAGAAAAAAAGAAAATTCGAGTGAATGTCGTATTTTTTTAGTGGACTCTACCATTTTCAGGTGATATAGTGTAAATAAACTCGGAATGACAAAAAATAGAATAATAGTGTTATTTCGATAGAAAAATAGATGCGAAGAATAAGGAGTGGTTTATAGGAGGAGTAAAATCGATGGCTAGACAATCAGTTAAACAGCGCATTATCGAAACAGCACTAGACCTTTTTCAAGAAAAAGGCTATCACGGCGTTTCGGTAGATGAAATTGTTGAAATAGCAGGTACATCAAAAGGTGGATTTTATCATAATTTCAAAGCAAAAGATGCGTTGCTCTATGAAATACACGATGTCTTTATTTCATACGTTTTAAAAGAAACAAAAGTAGCGTACGAACAATATGAAACACCGATTGATAAAGTGTGTGCGATGCTGTATGCCTTTACAAATGTGTTCGATTTATATAAGCGACATATTACCGTTTTCTACGATGAAAGTGCGTATTTACCAGCTCATTATAAAACAGTCATTAAAGAAAAGAGAACAGAATACCGTAAGCTAATCGAGCGAGTGATTGAAGATGGGAAAGCAAGTGGGCATTTTAGGAAAAGTACTTCAACGACCATTACAACGATGGCAATCATTGGATTAGTGAACTGGACATACAAGTGGTATTGGCAAAATGGGCATTTAACAATGGAGCAAATTACACTGTATTTTAATGATATTATTTTACGAGGCATCGTGACAGAAAAAGGATATGAGGAAGCATTGGCAAAAAAACATTTATTAGAATAAAACGGAAGCAACCAGCATATAACATACTGGTTTTTTAAATCAATAATACAAACCGACTAGTCGGTACAGACTGAATAGTCGGAAAATCGAAAGGGGAATATTCTATGAATTTTGAATTAACGAAAGAACAACAAATGATTCGTGATATGGTTCACGAGTTTGCACAGGCAGAAATTGCACCACATGCACGAGAGCTAGATGAAAAACATGAATTCCGTAAAGAAAGCTTCGATAAAATGGCAGAGCTAGGCTTATTCGGTATTCCATTTCCAGAAGAGTATGGTGGATCAGGCGGCGATACGATTTCATATGCACTAGCAGTTGAAGAAATTGGTCGTGCTTGTGGCGGTACAGGGTTATCTTATGCAGCGGCCGTTAGTTTAGGTGCAACACCGTTTTATAACTTCGGAACAGAGGAGCAAAAACAACAATACTTAGTTCCGATGGCGCAAGGGAAAACATTAGGTTCATTCGGTTTAACTGAGCCAAATGCGGGATCAGATGCAGGCGGTACACGTACGAAAGCTCATTTAGATGGCGATGAATGGGTAATCAATGGTGAAAAATGTTGGATTACCAATGCTAGTTATGCACATCAAATCATTGTAACAGCAGTTACAGGACAGGATGAGCGTGGTAAAAACATTATCACAGCAATTATTGTGCCGACGGATACACCAGGGGTAACAATTCGTTCGGATTATCAAAAAATGGGTGTTCGTGCATCGAATACATGTGAAATTGTATTAGAAAATGTACGTGTTCCAAAGGAAAATGTTTTAGGTGACGAGAAAAAAGGCTTTGGTCAATTTTTAAATACGTTAGATGGTGGACGTATTTCGATTGCTGCACTATCAGTAGGAATTGCACAATCGGCATACGATAAGGCACTACAATATTCGAAAGAGCGTGTACAATTTGGCAAATCGATTTCCAAGCTACAGGCGATTCAATTTAAACTAGCAGATATGGCAATGGAAATTGAATTAGCACGTAATATGGTACACAAAGCGGCATGGTTAAAGGATCATGGCAAGCCGTTCAAAAAAGAGGGCGCATTCGCAAAATTATTTGCCTCTGAAATGGGCTTCCGCACATGTAATCAGGCGATCCAAATTCATGGTGGCTACGGCTATATGGCGGAGTATGATGTAGAGCGTCATTTACGTGATATTAAATTAATGGAAATCGGGGAAGGTACATCCGAAATTCAACGTGTTGTCATTTCACGTGCTATAGGTTGCTAAGTTTATTTGGAACTTTGACAAATGAATAATAGGAGGAAAGCGTATGGCAGAACTGGTTTATCAAACGATTGGTGAGCTACTGGAAGAAAAGGCTGTAAAGTATCCGGAACGTGAGGCATTAGTGTATGCAGATCGTGATGTACGAATGACGTACAAACAGTTTAATGAACATGCAGATAAAGTAGCAAAAGCATTGATGGCGATTGGACTTGAAAAAGAGCAACATTTTTCTGTGTGGACAACGAATGTACCTGAATGGCCTGGCCTACAATTTGGCTCTGGTAAAATGGGGGCACCACTTGTTACAGTCAATACGAATTATCGTGCAAGCGAACTAGAATATTTATTAAAGCAATCCGATTCACGGGCGATGATTTTAATCGATCAATACCGAGACCATTCGTTTATTGACACGATGTATGAATTATGTCCTGAACTAAAGGAATGTGAGCCTGGAAATTTAAAAAGTGCTCGCCTACCGCTTTTGAAAACCGTAGTTGTGATTAGTGATAAAAAATATCCGGGCACTTATAGTTATGAGGAGTTTTTAGCTACTAGTGTCAACATTTCTGATGAACAACTTGCAGAACGCAAACAATCCTTAACATATGATGATGTCATCAATATTCAATATACATCCGGTACGACGGGTTTCCCAAAAGGTGTCATGCTTCGACATTCTAATCTCATTAATAATGCTATTAATATTGCAGAATGTATGAAGCTAACGCATGAGGACCGGTTATGTATTCCGGTACCGTTTTTCCATTGCTTCGGCTGTGTCATTGGTACGCTAACAATCGTATCAGTAGGTGGGACGATGGTGCCTGTTCAAGAATTCCACCCAGAAGTAGTGCTGCGAACAGTGGAAAAAGAAAAATGTACAGCACTTCACGGTGTACCAACAATGTTTATTTCTGAATTGAATTTACCGAATATTAAGGAATTTGATTTATCAACATTGCGTACAGGTGTTATGGCAGGCTCTAACTGTCCAATTGAAGTGATGAAAGATGTCATCAACGTAATGGGCATGAAAGACATTACAATTTGCTACGGTCAAACAGAGTCATCGCCAGTCATTACACAAACACGTCCGGAAGATTCTTTAGCAATGAAGACGGAAACAGTTGGTCGTCCGCATCCAAATGTCGAAATTATTATTGCTGAACCAGGTACAAATAAAGAGTTACCACGGGGGGAGCAAGGCGAAATTTGTACGCGCGGTTATGTTGTGATGAAAGGGTATTATAATAACCCAGGTGCAACAGCTGATGCGATTGATGAAGACAATTGGCTACACACAGGTGACCTTGGCACGATGGATGAAAACGGCTTTGTTCGTGTAACAGGTCGGTTAAAAGATATGATTATCCGCGGTGGGGAAAATATTTATCCACGTGAAATTGAGGAATTCTTATATAAACACCCGAAAATACTTGATGTCCAAGTAGCGGGTGTACCTGATGAAAAATATGGTGAAGAAGCCGCGGCTTGGATCATTTTGAAGGAAGGACAGACGGCAACGGAAGAAGAAATACGCGAATTTTGTACAGGAAAAATTTCTCGTCATAAAATCCCGCGCTATATTTACTTCGTCAATAGTTATCCGATGACCGCTTCAGGAAAGATTCAAAAGTTCAAACTACGTGAGCAATTTCAAGGGTTTTCGAAAGCATTACAGTAGGGGAGGTTTCGCTATGTTTAAAAAAGTATTAATTGCGAATCGTGGTGAAATTGCACGACGCATTATTCGCACATGTAAAAAGCTAGGGATTGAAACAGTTGCGGTCTATTCAGAGGCAGATGCAGAGAGCCTTCATGTAAAGGAAGCGACAGAAAGTTATTGTATCGGGAAACCACCCGTTTTGCATAGTTATTTAAATATCGAAGCGATTCTTAATGTAGCGAAACAATCAGGTGCTGAAGCGATTCATCCTGGTTATGGATTACTTTCAGAGAATGCTAGTTTTGCGAAAAGAGTGGAGGAAGCAGGCTTAACATTTATTGGTCCAACATCAGAAGTGATTCAAGCGATGGGCAGTAAGTTAGAAGCACGTAAAACGATGGAGGAAGCAGGTGTACCGATTGTACAAGGTGTGAATGAGCCGATTGCTGATACAGATGAGGCAGCTAAAATTGCTAGTGATATCGGTTATCCAGTGATGTTAAAAGCATCAGCTGGTGGTGGCGGAATTGGGATGCAGCTTGTCAACAATGAAGAAGAATTACGAAAAGCATTTGAAGGCAATCAAAAACGTGCACAAAGCTTCTTCGGAGATGGCACAATGTTTATCGAAAAATTCATTGCAGAGCCACATCATGTGGAAGTGCAAGTGCTAGCAGATACACATGGCAACGTCGTTCCTGTATTTGAGCGAGAGTGCTCGATTCAACGCCGCAATCAAAAGGTAGTGGAAGAGGCACCATCTCCATTCATTTCAGAAGAGACACGCCAAAAAATGTTGGATGCAGCAGTAGATGCAGCGAAGCATATTGGCTATACAAATGCGGGTACGATTGAATTTTTAGTAGACCGCGATCAAAACTTCTACTTTTTAGAAATGAACACACGTCTGCAAGTAGAACATCCGGTGACAGAAGAAATTACAGGGATTGATTTAGTGGAGCAACAATTAAAAGTAGCAAATGGTGAGGTACTGTCGTTTACAAGAGAAAATATTGTGAAAAAAGGGCATGCCATTGAAGTGCGTATTTATGCCGAGAATCCGGTATCGTTCTTCCCATCACCAGGGGCAATTAAACATCTCCAATTACCTGAAGGAGAAGGAATTCGACATGAAGTAGCGGTCGAAACAGGCAGTAATGTAACGCCATTTTATGATCCGATGATTGGGAAATTAATTGTATTTGCGCCTACACGTGAGGAAGCATGTAGCAAGTTAGCGGAGGCGCTACGAAACTATGTAGTAGAAGGGATCGAAACGAATATCCCAATGCTACTAGAAACGGTTACGCACCCACAGTTTTTAACAGGGATTACAACAACAAAGTTTGTAGAGGAATATTATTTACCAAAAGCAACGGCAGTAGGTAAATAAGTCGAGAAGGGGCGCGAAAGATTGAACTTTGGCGAGAACACATCGAAAACGTGCCTCTTCTCTACATTCTATTTTAAGCGGAGGGATAGTATATGACAATAGTAAAAGCAAGTATGGCAGGAACAGTGTGGAAAGTTTTAGTGCAAGAGGGCGAAGAAGTAGCAGCTGGTCAAGATGTAGTCATTTTAGAATCGATGAAAATGGAGATCCCAATTGCTGCAGAAGAAGCAGGTACGGTCAAACGTATCATCGCTGCAGAAGGTGACTTCATTAACGTGGATGACGATTTAGTAGAAATCGAATAAGGGAGTGTGACCAATGCAACTACCAAAGCGAGTGCAAATAAAAGAAGTAGGTCCACGCGATGGATTGCAAAATGAAAAAGTCTTTATCGAAACCGCACATAAAGTTGCATTAATTGACCGCTTAAGTGAAACGGGGCTCGATTACATCGAAGTAACGAGCTTCGTGCATCCTAAATGGATTCCACAACTCGCGGACGCTGTAGACGTGTTAAAAGCGATTAAACGTCAAAAGGATATTAGGTACGCCGCGCTTGTGCCGAATGCAAAAGGACTAGAGCGAGCATTAGCAGCAGAGATAGACGAAGTAAGTGTCTTCATGTCTGCTAGTGAAGGACATAATCAATCAAATATTAATAAATCCATAGATGAAACATTTCCTGTACTAAAGGAAGTGGTGGACGGGGCATTAGCCGCTGGTAAAACAGTGCGCGGTTATATTTCTACAGTCATTGCATGTCCGTATGATGGTTATACAAAACCAGCGCAAGTTGTGCGGGTAGCGGAGAAGCTGTTTGACATGGGCATTACGGAAATTTCACTAGGCGATACGATTGGTGTTGGGGTACCGACGCAGGTGGATGCACTGCTGAGTGAAATGTTGCGTCATTTTAAGGCGGAACAGCTCGCGATGCATTTCCATGATACACGTGGTACAGCACTCGCGAATGTCGTGACAAGCTTAACACATGGCATTACGAAATTTGATAGTGCGATTGGTGGGCTTGGTGGTTGTCCGTATGCACAAGGGGCTTCCGGTAACGTTGCTACAGAAGATTTGTTGTATTTGTTACATGAGATGGGCATTGAAACAGGTGTAGAACTAGAGCGCGTACAGCAAACCGCCTTATATATAGAAGGAATTCTAGGGAAAAAGCTATCGTCCAAGCAAGTAGCAATTGCACGAGGGGAGGAAGAGTCATGCCAGATTTCGTAGGGGTAGAAGTACAAGACGGCATTGCGATTTTAACGCTAACAAGAGCAGAAGCCGCGAACGCATTATCTATTCAAATGCTACATGAAATAAATGATGCATTAGAAACGATTCAATATGATCGTTCCATCCGCGTCGTGATTGTGACAGGAGATGGGGAGAAAGCATTTTGTGCAGGGGCAGATTTAAAGGAACGAAAAGGAATGAGCGAGGAAGAAGTGCGCAAAACGGTCGCTTTAATCGGCAAAACGGTTAGTCATTTCGAACATCTTGCTCAACCAGTTATCGCAGCGATTAATGGGGTTGCATTTGGTGGGGGCTTAGAGCTGGCACTTGCTTGTGATATTCGGATGGCAAGCGATACGGCAAAGCTAGGTTTAACAGAAGCTGCGCTTGGGATTATCCCTGGTGCTGGTGGTACACAGAGACTTCCTCGTTTAATTGGGGTTGGTAAAGCGAAGGAACTGATTTATACAGCACGTCGCCTCTCAGCAAATGACGCATTGGCATATGGCATTGTTGAGCATGTTGTAGCGCCGCAAGAGCTGTTAACTAAAGCAAAAGCACTAGCTACTGAAATGGCAAAAAACGCACCACTTTCTTTAGTTCAAGCAAAGACAGCCATTCATCATGGCATGCAAACCGATATTGCAACAGGCTTACAAATCGAATCATTAGCGTATAACCGTTTACTATATACGGAAGATCGACTTGAAGGGTTAAAAGCTTTTCAAGAAAAACGTTCACCAATCTATAGCGGCAAATAAAAGGGGGATGGGAGAAATGACAAATATTTCAGTTGAAAACAAGCATCAAGAATATAAAGAGGTTATTTCAAAAGGCGGACATGAAAAATACCACGCTAAAAATACAGAGCAAGGAAAATTATTCGTTCGTGATCGACTTGCGCTATTATTCGATGAAGGTTTACAAGTAGAAGATGGAGCGTTTGCCAATATACTTGCAGGCGACTTACCTGCAGATGGTGTTGTAACAGGTATCGGGAAAATTCATGGTAGAACTGTATGTGTAATGGCAAATGATTCAACGATTAAAGCTGGATCATGGGGCGCAAGAACAGTTGAAAAAATCATCCGTATTCAAGAAACGGCTGAAAAACTGGGCGTTCCTTTACTGTATTTAGTAGATTCTGCAGGTGCTCGTATAACAGATCAAATTGAAATGTTCCCAGGCCGTCGCGGGGCAGGGCGTATTTTCTACAATCAAGTCAAATTGTCTGGTCGCATCCCGCAAATTTGTTTATTGTTCGGACCATCTGCAGCAGGTGGCGCGTACATTCCAGCATTTTGTGATGTTGTCGTGATGGTAGAGGGCAATGCATCGATGTACTTAGGTTCACCACGTATGGCAGAAATGGTTATTGGTGAAAAAGTAGACCTCGAAACGATGGGCGGTGCAAAAATGCATTGTTCTACTTCCGGTTGTGGTGACGTACTAGCAAAAACGGAAGAAGAAGCCATTGCCTATGCACGTCAGTACATTAGTTACTTCCCAGATAACTTTAAAAACAAGCCAAAAGTGGAAGCGCCAAAATTGCCGGCTACTTTTGAAAAATCAATTGATGACATTATTCCAAAAAACCAAAATGCACCGTTCAATATGCATGATTTAATCAATCGCATTATCGATGAAGGGTCGTTTTGTGAAGTGAAAAAATTATTTGCTGCTGAAATCATTACTGGTTTGGCGCGCATTAACGGACAATCAGTAGGGATTATCGCCAACCAGCCACGCGTCAAAGGTGGCGTATTATTCCATGATTCAGCCGATAAAGCAGCCAAATTCATTAGTCTATGTGATGCATTCCATATCCCGTTAATTTTCTTAGCGGATGTACCAGGATTTATGATTGGGACACAAGTGGAGAAGCTTGGTATTATTCGTCACGGCGCGAAAATGATTTTCGCCATGAGTGAAGCAACCGTGCCGAAAATTACGGTAATTGTTCGTAAAGCATACGGAGCTGGCTTATATGCGATGGCTGGCCCAGCATTTGAGCCAGATGTATGTATTGCTTTAACAGGTGCACAAATTGCGGTAATGGGACCAGAAGCAGCAGTAAATGCGGTGTATGCGAACAAAATTGCGGCATTACCGAAAGAGGAGCAAGCCGCATTTATTGAAGAGCGCCGTAACGAGTACCGCGAGGAAATCGATGTGTACCGTTTAGCGTCAGAGTTAATTATCGACGACGTCATCGAGCCAAATGAGCTACGTGCTACATTAGAAAATCGTTTAGATGCATACAAATCAAAAGAGCTAACATTCACACAACGTAAACACGGTGTTAGCCCAGTATAACACGAAGCAATCCCTCGCGAATAAGCGGGGGATTTTCATTTAAATAAAACATTTTATCGATTGTTAAACGATGTAATGTTAAAACGATTAAAGAGTATCTAAACGCGCATGATTACCTTATACCTAAGACGCGGAGAAGAAGTTGTATGATGCATACGGGTGCAATTTTCTGTAAAAAACATGTTGTTAAATAACTAATTAGGAGCATGAATGAGCAATAAGGTGTAAAACAAAAAACCGACAAAAAAGATTGCCGGTTGGGGATGCTAAGTAACTTATTTATTACCGTTTTCGTAACTGTTATTTGCAAATCGACCAGAAGCTTGTTGTTTTTTCGCTTCAGCTTGTTGGATTTGTTGTTTCACTTGGTTAACGTCAGTCTCAGTTCCGAATTCCACGTTCATTGCGCTACTATAATTTGCATTCGAACCAGAAGCTTGTTGTTTTTTTGCTTCAGCCTGTTGAATCTGTTGTTTAACTTGGTTAACATCAGTTTCAGTTCCGAATTCCATGTTCATTGCGCTGCTATAGTTTGCATTTGAACCAGAAGCTTGTTGTTTTTTTGCTTCAGCTTGTTGGATTTGTTGTTTCACTTGGTTAACGTCAGTTTCAGTTCCGAATTCCATGTTCATTGCGCTACTATAATTTGCATTTGAACCAGAAGCTTGTTGTTTTTTCGCTTCAGCTTGTTGGATTTGTTGTTTAACTTGGTTAACATCAGTTTCAGTTCCGAATTCCATGTTCATGTTTTGATTAAAATTTTGGTTGTTATTGTTTGTCATGGATTTCACCTCCCGAAATTAGTCTGTACAAAGAGTGTTTTATCATACGTTTGAAAAAATTAACATTTTTCAGGAGAATTTACATGTAATGGCGGTGGAATTAACCAACCTTTACTTTTATTAAGGCGTAACAGTTTGGCACCAAGCTGTGCTTTACTTGTATGAAATTGACCGTACATGAGCGCGATGTCTTCTCTAGTAGACATGCCCATTGCTTGACTGCATGCGACTAAACCAGCAGCCATGTCTGCTGTTAGTGCAGCACTAATTTCAAGGTCGTTAAATTTCGCACCTGGAGGGATATCTTCAAGTTTTGCTACAGGACGTTCAGGTGGTGCTGGTGGTAATCCAACACCATTCGTTTTTAAGATGTTTTCTAACATTTTTACTTCGTCTCTTGACACTTGGATGATATCTTCAATCATTTTTCGTAAATCTTCATCGCCAGTATGATTATAAAATGTTTGGTATCCAGCGATTAGGCCATAGTTTGCTGCGAGATTTGTCCATACACCAAACACTTCGCCGTAATGTAATGGTTCGTCTTTCGGATTTCCACTAAGTATGCCCATATTTACACTTCCTTCTTTCATTTTCGTTATTTCAAACAAGGATAGTATGGTTGGAAGTTGAAAAAAAATTCATCAATAATTTATTGTTACTAAACAATACATCAAAAATAATCCGTAATCATCAAAATAAAAAAGTTTATACACATAGAACTCTATAGTGCAATTGTATATTTTCCTTGTGCTATTGCTGATTTTCTTAAGTAGTATCACACCGATACGCTCAAAAACAGTATATATCTACTTGTTTTTCAATAAATTGAACAAAATTAGTTAACGTAAATAGTAGGATTTAATGGTAAAATAAGTATAAAAAACTATAGTGATAAACTAAGGGGATAGAATAATGGACATATTAAAAACATCATCAAAATCTAATCCAAGCTCTGTAGCAGGTGCAATTGTGGCAGCACTAAAAGAACACAATAAAATTGAAATTCATGCAGTTGGTGCGGGTGCATTGAATCAAGCAGTAAAAGCTATTGCCATTGCACGAGGTTTCATTGCACCGATGGGGGATGATCTAATCTGTTCACCTGCATTTGCAGATATTACGATTGCAGGTGAAGATCGGACAGCTATAAAATTAATGGTCGAAAAACGTAAATAATTTGTATGTCACGAAATAGTAAAACCGCCAGTTAAACGGAGCTTGGCGGTTTTTCGGCATAAAAGGAGCTTAAATCGAAAGGGGGTGTCCAGAAAGTTTTTACTTTCTGGACACCCCTTTACTTCTTAATAATTATCCATTAAGAAATATTGCTCCTGCGGTGGTCACATCAAAATGCCACCATCCTCGTCGCAAAAGTGCCGTCTCAAAATGTCTTTTCAGACGGCCCCTTTGGCATAAATATTTTGTATTTGTTTTTCCTAAAATAACGTGCCTGTGCATTTTGCCTAATAATTAGTAATACTGGAACTAGCCAAAAAGCGCAAACCTTACTGTATCAATATTAATAAAACACTTTATCGATATTGTACTTTGCTCTTAACGAATTAATAGCGTAAGTTTCGTAAATTTCGCGTTCCATTGGATCTTCAATTTCGTATACTTCAATTTTGTGAATTTCATCACGGTATTTTTTCATTGGTGATACGTTATCTTCAAAGTGCTTTTTAATGCGTTGACGGATTTTACGTGCTTTGCCGACAAATAGTAATTCATTTTCTTGATTGTAGAAAAAGAAAATGCCGCCTTTGTCACGTGTAATCTTATGGAAATCGATGAAGCCGAAATACGGTGTAATTTCCACATCACCAGGCTTCAGTACTTGTTCACGTTGGCGGATAACAAGATCCGGTTTTGGTAGTTCAATTTTAATCAAAATCGTCACGTCCTTATAAATAGTAAAAGTAAATTATAACATATAAATACTATAATGCCTAATTTCATTAAAATAATGAATGGAAAAATAAATAAATTAACTGATGCGCTAAACGCAAATTATCCGACACTATAATTTTGATTTTAAATAAATTCCTCGCACAAAACAACAAATAACCACAACTTCTCACGTCAAGTAAATAAGAAATTTTTCTCTCCATGTAAATTAGGGGATATTTTACATATAAAATTGACCATTTATTCGTCTAAATTCTTCTTAAAAGAATCGATACTCTAATCAAATAAAGATAGGATCCGCAAAATGCGCATTTACAACACTAAGAAATATACACGATTTTATGCATACTAAAAGGTAAGCCATAATCGTGTATATATTGATGTATTAAATGTTTACGCTTCCTGTATAAAAAGCTGTATAGATATAGTTCATAGCAAAATCCACAAACGCTTTAAGTTTTCAAAACATTCGTGGCTTTTTGGTGTATGTTCAAACTTTGATTTGGGAACGTTATCAGGTTTATTTATGTATACATTATAAATTCTTGTTGCAATAATGCCCTCGGTTAGTTGAAGTAGCATACCTCATAACCTCAGCTTTATTGTCTATTCAATAAAATAACCTCAGATTTGCCGTTCCATTCAAGTACAGCTTCTAATTTAGTATCTTTATCTATTCTTTCATTACAACTTTCACTGTTAATTGGAGGACCTGTACATTCACTATTACCTGAATTAATATTTTTATTTGGATGATTAAATTTTACTTCCTTACTTGATATTTCAAACCAGTGACTTTTTAAATTATATCCAAACGTACTAGGTGGAGATTCTTCGCCAATATATTCAAAGGAAATGTCTGCCCACGCTGAACTTTCACTCATTTCAGTTTTGTATTTTGCAACCCAATTACTACTTTGTCCATAAAAGTTATATTCTTCTTTTTCTTGTGAACAGGCACTTAGGGTTAACAATACAAAAATAGATATAACACTTAAAATCATATTTAAGTTCATTGTTACGCCTCCTAAATAATATATAATATACTTATATTACCATTTCGGAGGGGTTTTATATATTTGATAATACAAAAGTTACTAAAGCGGGTTTTGGTAACTAAAATGTTTAATCTTGTAGGTCTGCATTTTGCTGACGAGCGAGTCTTCTTATATTTTATTATTGAGTCAATCACCATTAATAACATTATAAATATGCAGAAGGATGCGGCGTTAAATATTTGGTCAGTGAAACGCTTTGAATAGGGAAATATACGATATCATTAACATAACAAGCATCGAATCTTATATATAATCAATAGGTGCTGCCTTGAAAGTCTTAGGCAGCACCATTTTCATCATATTAGTGGAAAAATTTCTCTACGCGCTGAATGACCTCATCAGCAGAAAGACCACTCGCTTCGATGACAGGACCTGAAGTGATGGTCTCACTAATTCCCATAACGTTTGTATCTTGTCCTGTTACTACGCAGCAATCCACTTTTTTTGCGTCTTCTTCGTTACGAAGCTGAATTACTTCATAACCTTTTGCTTTTAAAGCATCTTCAACGTTTGTTAATGATTGTTCAACACCAATTATTTTAGACATGATTGTTCCACCTCCTATTTGTAATGTGTCATATCACAATGCTAATTATGCACTTCATTCATTTTTTGTTTTAAAGTTGATTACGCAACTAATGGAGGTATAAGTTTATGATAAAACAGGAACAGATTTTTAATATCGCAGCATTTCCTTTATTTTTCGTGTGAAGTCTGGCGTAGAAAGTGGTTTGCTGAAATAGTATCCTTGAATGTAGTCGCATGCTAGCTCTTTTAAATAAGTAAGTTCCGTTTCTCGTTCTACTCCCTCTGCGACAACTTGTAAATTTAATGCATGACCAAGCGATAAAATCGAAGAGACCATTGTTTTTCCTGCCTCATTTTTAAGTTGTCGTATAAAGGAGCGGTCTACCTTTAATGTATTGATTGGTAATGTTCGTAAATAGCTTAAGCAGGAAAAGCCTGTACCAAAATCATCAATAGCAATGGAAATGCCCATATCACGAATCGTCGTTAGCTTCGTCAACAACGTCTCATTTAAGTTCATCATCGTCATTTCGGTAATCTCAATTTCAAGCAGTTGAGGATCAATATTGATCTCCTTTAAGATGCTCGATAATGTGGCTAAGAAATTAGGTGTAGCTAAGAAGCGAGGGGAGATATTGACTGCCACCTTTAGTTGTATGCCAAATGTCTTATGCCAAGCGTTCACTTGAGCTATTGCGCGGCGCAGTACAAACTCATCAATTTTCTCGATTAAACCATGCTCTTCTGCAAACGGTATGAAATCAACAGGTGAAACAAAGCCTAGCTCCGCATCCTGCCAAAGAATTAAAGCTTCCATACTATCAAATGTATTTTTGTGGACATTAAATTTTGGCTGATAATACAGCTCAAATGCCTCATTTTTTATCGCATGTCGAATTTTTGTTTCAAAAAATAAAGAATGATCAACCGTGTCCTCTAATTCTTTATCATACCGTTTAAATTGATTACCCTTTGCATTTTTTGCCTCTAGCATGGCTTTATTTGCTTGTTTTAATAACGTATGAATCGAATCGATTGGTCCAGTATGTTGCACAATGCCGATGCTCGCAGTTGCATAAAATTCGTAATCATTGAATATAAAACTGTCTTCAAATAACGAAAGAAGCTGCTCGGCAATCGTTTGCCAATTATCCACTTGTTTAGTGATATAAATAAATTCATCATTATGTAATCGGTAAAAATACGGTGAAGAAGTATCCACCGTTTGTAGCCGTTTTGCGACTTCGATTAAAAATTGATCCCCAATCGCATACCCTAAGCTATCGTTAATACTTTTAAAGCGATTAATATTGAATAAAAATAGCGTAAAGTCACGGGAGCTAAGTGAATTCACATCCTCCAGTAATTTTTTTCGATTGGCAAGTGCCGTTAAGTCATCATGATAAAGACGATGGGTCATCTGATCGATTTGTTTTTGTGCAGTAATATCTGTTCGAATGGCAATGTATTGATAAGGGTGTCCTTGTGCATTGATAAATGGCACAATGGTTGTTTTCACCCAATAGTATGAACCGTCTTTTGCTTTGTTGCAAATTTCACCATGCCACGTGTTGCCACCGTAAATCGTCTCCCACATTTCTTTGAAAAAGGATGCGGGATGATAACCAGAATTAATGATTCGATGATTTTGCCCTATAAGCTCCTCTTTTGTATATTTTGATATTTGGCAAAAATAATCGTTTACATATTGAATAACACCTCGATGATCTGTAATAGCCACAATAGCCGATTCATCTAAAGCCGTTTGAATATCGTGTAGCTGCTGCGTCGTTAGATGAAAATGCTTTAAAGAATTAGGATGTAAAATAGTCATCACCTTCAATTTCCAATAATATAGAGCTTTATTATCATATTAATCTCATTGAAAATGATTATCAATTAAAAATGCATTTTTAAGGGAATTTAGCAGATTCTAGAGTACAAAAGCAGATTGAAGAACCATTTGCATAGTTAAGCAATGTATGCTGAACCTAATCCAAGAGCTGTTTCTGGAAGGCTAGTCCTCTAGCAACTATATTTTTTCAGTTAGCTTCCTGTACCTAAAGTTATCATTCGCCAGTTAAATACGTTATGATAAGAGTATTAGTTATTTTTCAAAGGAGATAGATTTATGAAGAAATGGTCTTTTTTACTAGCAGCAACTTTACTACTCGGAGCTTGTAATAATGATGAAGTAAAACAACAGGAGACAGATGACCAAGTACATGAACAGCATGATCATGTAACAGGAGATATACAAGAGGAAACGAAGAGTGCAGACATTTTACCTTCATTTTTAGATGAACAAACGGATTTAATGCGTGCAACTTATCAAATCGCAGGCCAAGCGCCAGATATTTTACAATGGATGCCATGCTATTGTGGATGCGGGGAATCGGCTGGTCATAAAAGTAACTTAAATTGTTTCGTGCAAGAAATTAAAGAAGACGGTTCGGTTGTTTGGGATGACCATGGTACACGTTGTAATGTATGTGTTGAGATTGCATTAAGCTCAGCAAAGATGCATCAAGAAGGAAAGTCATTAAAGGAAATCCGTCAAGCGATTGACGAACATTACAAAGAAGGCTACGCAACGCCGACGCCAACAGAAATGCCAGCATAATGAGTTAACTCCATGCATCATTGAATAAACACCTAGAAATGTACATAAATACTTATATGCTTCTTAGAGTATTAATAGAAAGAATAAGTAAAGGTGTTGATGTGATGACTTCAAATCAAAAGATGATTTTATTCATTTTAATGATCGGTAACTTTTTGGCGATTATTAGTACTTCCAGTATTAATATTGTGTTGTCTTCGTTTATGACGATTTTCGGTAGTGAGTTACAAACGGTTCAATGGGTGGCAAGTATTTTTTTACTCGCTAACGGTTTAATTGCACCGATTACAGGCTGGCTAGGGGACCGTTATACATTTGCAAAGATTTTTGTCGGAGGCATTATCGTTTTCGCGATTTCTTCCTTACTATGTAGTGTGGCATGGTCTATTGAATCACTCATATTCTTCCGTTTCTTGCAAGGGTTAGCGGCAGGAGTTATTGTACCAGCGAGTATGACACTCATTTATTTATTGATTGAACGGGAAAAGCAACCGTTCGCTTTAAGTCTCTGGACATTAGGCGCGATGTTTGGTCCTGCGATTGGTCCAACATTGGCAGGCTTTTTAGTCGGTTCGCTATCCTGGCATTGGCTATTTTTAATCAATATCCCGTTTTGTGTAGCGGTCGTCATTCTTTCAAAATATTATTTAAAAGCAAATGAAGAATCCTCGTTATTAGCGCGTTTTGATACGAAAGGTTTTTTACTCATCGTTTTTGGCACGGTAGGGATTGTATATTCCCTCAATATCGTTGAAACACAGCTCGTATTAGGCATCTCACTATTCTTAGTTGGCTGTGCACTCATTATGTTTTATGTGTTCGATAGCTTTAAAAAGCAAAATCCAATTTTAAAGCTTTCTGTGTTTAAAATCCCGTCTTATACATACGGGTTACTTATTTCTTTTTTCTTGTTATTTAATTTGTATGCAGCTACCTTATTTATGCCAATTTATTTACAAGATATAAGAGGGATTTCCGTGTTGGAAACAGGGCTCATCCTCATGCCAGCTGCCATCTGTATGGGCATTATTAATTTATTTGCAGGCAACCATTATTCGCATCAGCGAATGCTTGTGTTAGGAATTGTTGGGGTGACGGGGACAGTCATTGGTTCGTTTTTATTAGGGCAAATTGATTTAAATACATCTATTGTATTTATAATGGTAGCGTTAACGTTACGGAATATGGGGATTGCGGTGACGTTTACGGTAGTAAGTGCTGCGGGGATGAGTCAAGTCCCGAAAGAATTAAGCGGTCACGGATCTGCTGTGTTAAACTGGCTCCGTCAAACATTTAGTGCGGTGGCTTTAACCGTCATTTCTATTGTTATTAGTGCCATTACGTTATTGATGGAAGGGCAAGGCATTCCGTATAGAGAAGCATTTACACAAAATGTATCAACTATTTTAATCGTAGGCGGGCTAGTGACACTGCTTGTTATCCCGCTGCTGTGGGTATGCTCTCGCAATTTATTGCAGATGGCTTATGGTGCTTCAACGGTGGATTAAATCGAAATGCTTATTATTTAAAATGGTTTTATTCAAGAATATGACTAATTATAAACAAATCCCCCTAAAATTCAGTGATTTAGGGGGATTTGCTTGTTATAAAGTTTGAATATGCCATGTGTAAAGTGAATCACTCAATAATCCCCATCTTGATTCGTTATGGAAGTACGATGGTGATTATTTTCGTAATATGTGATGCATTCCTCAATAAATTGAATGATTTCTTTTTTTACGGGATATAGTTGCATCGTAGCAGATCGCTCTTCATCTTTTCGAATTTGCCAAAATGCATCAACGAGTGCTTGATTAGCTCCGAATGTTTCCTCAGATAATAGTAAAATATCTTCAGCAATCAGCTGACCGTGACGTGAATACGGCATTTGCTCCTCTTCTATACATAGCTCTATTCGTTTAATGATATTTATCCACTTTGTAATGTTTCCTTGAGAATCCTCCATTTTCGGTAAACTCTTTACTAGCTGAACTTGCTCCTCTTCACTAAATAGCTGATTCAATAACAGTTGTTTTTGTTCTAGTTTTTGTTGTTTGTTTTTAGTAAGTAGAGGTAACAATTGCATCCAGTGCAATTTCCCTTCAATCTTTAAGACGTTAGTGTTTGAGTATGAAGAAGTGATTGTTCAAGCGCTTTTCTGTCTGTTTCTAGCTGCATTTTATGTACGGTTAGTACTTTTTCAATGGAGAGATCATTAATAATTTGTTCAATATCCTTGAGAGGCATAGATGTTTCTGTTAATAATGAAATCTTTTGTAATAATAACAAATCATTTTCTGAATAAAACCTTTTCCCATTTTCATCTTTTAATGTTGGTACGACTAAGTTAATTTGATCGTAATAGCGTAACGTTCTTACCGACATATTCAACCTTTTAGCAACCTCACCTGTCGTAAAATAATCCATATTTTCCTCCTTGAAAAAAGTGGTTGAAGGTTACGTAACGTCACCATATATGATGAAGATAGCATAGAAATGATGGAGGAGGAAGAACAAAAATGAATAATCAAAATAAATGGTCTCAAAAAGAATGGAGCTGGAGAGAAGGGGGAATATTGCTGTTCATTGTATTAGTGATTATTCCCATTTTTGTAGAAGGATACTTGCAGAGACTGATAGAACAGCTATTGCAAAACAGTTTATATGGAGGCACTCTTATAGGCGCTATTATGGCTATTGTGTTTGTTCTATGCACTTATTTTATCGCATTAAAGCCGTATAAACTTCGTTGGGCATCAATAGGGCTACGTGGATTTCCTTTATCGTATTGGAAATGGATCATTTTATGGTTAATGGTTCTTATAGTTTTAAGTATAGGTATTCTTTTGCTGATGGACTTACTGCAAATCAGTTGGGAAAATAATAAGACAGAAGCACTTAAAACAGATGTAAATGGCACAACGATCCTTATAGGATTTATATCAGCAGCCATTATTTCGCCAATCTATGAAGAGATATTTTATCGTGGATTTTTATATAAGTGGTTGCGTATAAAATATGGCGTAGCGATAAGTTTGTTGGTAAGCTCCTTTATCTTTATGATCGTGCATATTCCTACTTATAATACATTGCCTATTACTTTTCTTTCAGGGCTGATTTTTGCCTGTACATATGAAAAAACTAGTTCAATTATTCCAGCCATTATGATCCATGCAGCTTTTAACGGAATTGCTATTCTCATGACATTGATTTCTTAAAAATACAATTTGAGTCGTGCATATTTTCTATCTATATGTCCAATAGATTTCGATCATTTCAAAAAAGGTAGAGGTTATTTCCTCTGCTTTTATTATTTGGTGTAAGGTGTAAAAGTTAATGAAGTATCTTAGCTGTGACATGTTATACATATTAAATCAACGAATGAAATTTTTTTGCAACGAATTCTAATTTTTATCGTCTATAGCGTGAAAATGAGGTGATGTGATGCGAGAGGAACTGTTACATGAGGTGATGGATTTGCATACGGAGCACCTGCTGCGGCTTGCGTATTTTTATGTACAAAGCTGGGATGTAGCAGAAGATATTGTACAGGAAAGCTTCATTGCGCTTTATGAAAAAGCAGAACAATATAAGGGAGAGGCTTCTCTCAAAAATTATTTGAGGAAAATTGTAATTAATCGTTGTCACGACTATTTACGTAAGAAAAAAAGATGGCAGCTTTTTCTCCCTTTTAAAAATGCAAAAAGTGCCGAGCAGGAAGTGGTCCTTTCAAATGAAAAAACAACATTGCTACAGGCGGTAATGAAACTAAATGAAAAATACCGAGAAACGATTGTTTTGTATTATTTTGAGGAGCTTTCAACTGTCCAAATTGCACAATTACTTGTACTGAATGAAAGTACGGTGAGGTCCCGTTTAAAACGAGCAAGAGATGAGCTGAGAGGATATTTAGATGACTCACAATGGGAGGTGCTTTTACATGAATCACTTTAAGAAACGATTAGAAGAGCAAACACCGATTTCATCAGCTCAAAAGCAACGTGTAAAAAGAAGCGTATTAAGTCAAAAAGAAAAGAAGCGAAATATCGGATTACTACCGATAGTAGCGTCCTTTATGTTTGTTTTTGTTGTTATAATAGGAAGCTTTATGTTGCTGAACACAAATTCTTCACAAATTGAAACAGGTACAGCGCCTCCTATCGAATTTACAACCATTTACGATGTGATGGTGGGGGATGGAGAATCCGTGTCGACAGCAGACATGCATCAATGGAATAGCGATCTTTACTATTATAATGACCGTCAGCACATATTTCAGAAGCGTCATTTTAATGTATATACTACACCAGTGACGGACAGTGATCTTCTAGAAGTAGGTGATTTAGTAGCGGGGCTTGATGAAGAGCAAAAAATCCCGATGATTGGAAATATTATCGCCACACCGAATGACCAAGTAAAAATAGAAAATGGCAAATTATATATAAATGACAAACTGTTCGAGCAATATTATTTTGCGGGGATGAATAGGAACGTTTTTGAAGAGAAGGGCGGGCAGCTACTTGAAGTGAAGCTAACAGAACAGCTGGAAGTAGATACATTTGATTATGTCATTGCTTCTTACGATTGGATAAATGCCCCTGTTTTAATGGCAAAAGTGGCAAATGAGGTTTATAAAGTTGAACATGTACAACGTTCTTCAACAGATGAACAAGAGCAAGTGGCAAGCTATTTAGAAACGGGAGATGAACAATATTTAATCGGTGTGTCACCGGAAATGATTTTAAAAACGTATTTATTTACAGATAGTGACGATGAAAATACAGTTCCTGTAGTGAAAGCGTTAGCCTTAAAAGAATTTAGTATTGTATGGCCATATGATTTGGCCTATCATGAGGAGAAATTTGAGGAAATGCTTCAACATGTTCCTGCATCTATTTACCAAGGTACAGCAAGCATGCATATTAAAGGTTGGGATATTCCGTTTGTTACTGTAGAATTTCAAAAAATCAATGATGTTTGGAAAATTTCTAAGATTGAGTAGTGTATCAATAGAATAAGACTGTAAACAAACTAAAACTTTTAGAGTTGTCTACGTTAACTTTCGAATTAATTAAAGTAAGGAAATTAATCTTTGACTTAGCATTCACATAAATAATATAATAAAATTATACAAAAAAAGGAAGGAGGGGTATTGTGATTTGGTCATTTTTAATCCATGATATACCTATATTTCTGAATACAATGGAATATTTTTGGTTATTAGCTTCTTTGGTATTAACGGTATTATGTGTTAGCTTACATATATATTTGGCTAATACAATTACAATCCAGGAAGTTAAAGAAGAAGCGTTTGAAATTGATTATGAAATCACTAATACTTGGACTCCACCTATGCTAACGTGGTTTGTACTGTGTATTAGAACATCCGAAGACAATGATGAAGAAAGCGTATCTCCTAGTTTGATTTAAATTTAAAAACTAGGAGGAATAGCATTGTTGTCATTTTTAACGCAACCAATAATTTATTTAATTCATTTTTTACATTCATTTACGGATAGTTATGCAATAAGTGTCATCTTAATCACAATTGCAGTTAGATTAATTCTTATACCATTATTCATTCAATCGGCAAAACATCAAAAAAACTCTAAAGAATTAATGACTTCAATTAAGCCTAAATTAGATGAGCTTACTGTCAAACTTCGGAATAGTAGTAATGAATCTGAAAAGTTAGTGTATCAAAAGGAAATTCAAGAGTTAACATCAGATTCAATGAAAAGTTTTTTATTAGGTTGTTTACCAATACTCATTCAATTGCCTATTTTATTTTCACTGATTTATGCAATTACAATAGATGTAGCAATTGCAAGTGAAAATTTCCTTTGGATGAATTTAGGGACAATGGATATTGGCATTTCAATTATTGCTTGTTTCATTTATTTAATTCAAAGCTTTATTTCATTAGATAAAAATCAACCGACAAATGTGAAAATAATGGTATTCATTAATCCAATTATGATGCTCATTTTTAGTCTGTTAAATCCATCGATATTACCGATTTATTGGACAGTGAGTGCTTTATTATTAATAGCACAACAATTATTAATTAAAAAAATATATAAATAGAATAACAAGCCCCTCTTACGGAAAATGTAAGAGGGGTTTGTTAGTTTGAATAACCCTGTTCTAAATTTAGGGCGAGGTTAAAAAATATAGTTATTTAATTTTTGATGTATGATACTTCACTACCCTCAAAAATATAACAATAAAGTCGTTTAAAAATCTAACTCTTATTAAACTCTTGCGCCAGATTGTGGAGAATGGAGTTTACTACTATTTATGATACGGTTCTGCGTAAAGTATTTAATTGAGAGATTTTGCATATAGTTTTACAGCTGATAGCTATACACCTCTTTTATTTCCCCACACAAGTGCATGCAGCTGCGGTAGTACTTTAACATTTTTTAATTCTTCATCCATCATCACTTGATCGATTAGCGTTTGATACTTCTTTAATAAATGGCTGATCAACTGTGCATTGTCCATCGAAGTAATGTCATCATTTCCGACTTGAAGGTAAAAAGGAATGGTCGGATATCGAAGGTGAACTTGTTTAGCATAAGCATAATCCTCTTGATTAAATACAACGATTTTGAGAGATATATGCTGATGGCTGTTTTTATCTCTAAGCTTTTCCAAAATATCAGAGAGCATAGAAAAATCTGTCGTCATCCCAGAACTAGGGGGCTTTGGTGAAATCGTTAGTTCATCGATATCATACAGCCAATCTTGCCATTTGCTTCCCTGTGTTTCAACACCAATCTCTATGTTATTTTCTTTTAAAATTGCAACAAGCGCATCCAAATTACGAAGAAGTGCCGGATTTCCTCCCGAGATCGTGACGAATGAAAAACCGTTACCCCCAAGTCGTTTCAACTCAGACCAAATCTCTTCTGCTGTCATTTGAACGATCAGATGCTTGCCACTACCATCCCACGTAAATGATGAGTCGCACCAAGAACAAGAATAATCACAGCCGGCAGTGCGTACAAACATTGTCTTCTGACCTACTACCATTCCTTCACCTTGAATCGTGGGACCAAAAATCTCTATAACGGGTACTTTACTCAACTTCCATCCACTCTCTTCTGGCTTCAGCATAGCTTGTAGGGGTTTCATACAACCTGATAAATTCCACGCGTGCCCCATTATATAGTTGTTCATCAAGCAAGGCTTCATTAAACTTTTCGTAAATCCAAACAACGATATTCTCTGCCGTCGTATTCATCGGCGGAAGAGTTTCATTTAAATAACGATGATCCAAATAAATTTCTATTTTTTGTTTCCATATTTCCTTTATGTCACCAAAATCAAGCATAATCCCTCGTTCATCCGTATAACCACTCAATCCGAAGACAACACGATACGTATGACCATGTAAATTTTTACATTTCCCCTCGTAGTTATGTAAATGATGAGCAGCATCAAAGGTAAACTCTTTGCTTACGAGAACACGTTTTGAATGATAGTTTAATTGACTTCTTTGAATATCTTCATCTATTTTTTGTAGCTTCTCAATAATTCTAAAATTATACATGCTTTAAAACTCCCTCTCAGAACAAATGAGTGATATTGTCCTGACCTCCATTAAATACTATTATTGCTTTTTCCTGCTTCAACTTCAAAAACTCCTTTATAACGAAAAAACAGCATCCCAAGAAAAAATGCTATTTTTCTCCTTAGTGTACGAAATAATTAGGATTTACATATAGACTACCGACTGTTTCCATCAGGCCCATAACCCAAACTAGATTTTTAATTCTGCTTCAACTTTGCAGCCAGATATAAAAAAACCTCCCTTGTAAAATGTTCCCTACACTTTTCAAGAGAGGCGCTACCAATTATTCTATTAAAACGTATGAATAAAACATAAAAAGCCACGTCCTATATGGACATGGCAGATTGTCATGTTTCCATAGTTTTTTATAGAGGGTATTAGCTATGAACCTCTCCCGTTCTATTCCGGGCATTCTTTAATAACAATATAATATATGGAGTAGTAGAAAATTTCAAATATAATTTTATTTTTATAGCGTTCGAATAATACTTCTCTGAAATATAAGCAGCATTACTTGCTTTAGTTTTTTCATCTAATCATTCCATCAATTGCTGGATAAGGTGTTTTGTCAATAGAATTTTTAAAATTCTTGCTACTAACATCTTTGAAATATTATTCGGCTTTACAGAACATAATCACTGTATAGCTGAACCCATTTCAAGAATTTAACCGCACTTACTTATGGTGCGGTTCTCTGTAATGTATCTAAGCGAGGTTTTATCCTAATAGCTATACTTCGCTAAGTGGTAACTTCTCAATTTTTTCATTATTATTTTTCACCAACATCATTCTTAGGCAGATGCAAAATTTTGGATCAACAAAAGTGTAACTATCTCCTTTAGGAGTTTTCTTTATAGGGGGGATCACTATTTGCTATTTCAGATAACATTTGACCTATATTCATTGTAGCTTGAGTGGTAGAAGGAAATTCTATTCTAACTATTTCTTCTATATCAGAGTATTTAAATTTCTCCTTCTCTACTTTTCCCAATGCATATAATACTTGATTCTTTCTTTGAACAGTTGTTTCCCTTGAATTCATCAATATTTCTATATTTGAATAGTTAGAAGTTAATGATTGATTTATCCAATCAATTTTAGCCGACTTTAATAATTCATTGCTAATTTGCCAATCATTATCTTCTAAGGCATATGCAATTTTCAAACAATATTCATGTAGTCTTTGAGGAATGCCTAAAGTAGACCAATAAACATCATTATTAAGTGTCCTCAAGGAATCATCATCCATTTCGATTTTTAATTTATCTATAAATCCTTTTTTAACAAAATTTTCAACTTGTTCTTTACTTAATTTTGAGACCTCAGGAATTTCTTCAAGCCTATTACTGATTGAAGATGCATTTTCTACTTTTGAGAAATATTCTTTAATACCACTAGGAACGCCTACTATTAAAAATTTCACATTGTATTTAGCATAGATTTCATCATCTAGTAAGAGTATTAAATTTCCTAGTTCTTTCATTATTCCTTCATCTTTGAAAATAGCTTCTAGATTTTCAAAAACTATAAGAGCCTGATTTCTTTTTGCCCTTTTCCTAACATACTCTAAACATTGCAAAAAGGGTTCTTTTTCATTAAATATATATTTATCCGAATGATCTATTTGTCCTTTCGCTACAGCTGCATTTACTTCTGCCATTTTTTTCTCGGTGTACTCTACTTTTTTCACTTCGTCTATTTGATTTAGATACCATTTAAACGTTTCCGAAATACTTCGATTTGAACTTGCGTTTGGAAGATTAATTGTTATATATTAACAATTCATTTCTTTTAATACGTTTTTATACAACCAAGATTTACCTGAACCACTATCACCATGAACAATGATATGGTACGTACCATCTATAGCCCTTTTTAATTTTTTCTCTAATTGTGGCCTAGAAATATACATATCCTCATTAACTAATGGAGCTTTTGGAGTAAAAACTTCATTTGGCTTTACTCTAATACTTTTTTAAAAAAACACTAAATACTCACTCCTCTTATCATCTTAGTACTATTTTGTATTTTTATAGTACACTTATCAAAGATAGAATCGCTGTAAGCGTTAACCATAGACTGACCTCACCTAGATACGGCAGAATTAAATATAATTTCCACTATTTTATAATTATAACTGATTTATGACTAGCTTTAAATGACTATGTTTGAGTATTAAAAAGGATTGAACTACATTTTCTGTAGTTCAATCCAAAAACCGCATTTACTTATGATAAGGTTCTCCATTATTAATGATAAACGCTATCCTCAACAATCTGGCCAGATTGTTGAATAGAATAATTATCATTTTTTAACAACGTTATTATAAATTAAACAATTTTTTTGTTGTTTAACATCTGGTATGAGACAGCCTGATATAAGAATTGAGTTGTCTTATTAGGAAGTATAGGTACCTGCCACTTTATTTATAGATGTATTCATTTTTTACATTGCAAATACGAAATAGCAAGCTTAGTACGGCTTGTGACTTGAAACTTACGATATAAGTTTTGAAGATGTTTTTTTACCGTATTTTCACTGACGAATAATTGTTTTGCAATATCGATATTTTTATAGCCCCTACAAATATACGCTAAAATTTCTTCCTCTCGGTCGGTAACATGAATTGTACTTTTAGGCTTAGTATATTGGTGTAGCAAATACTGATTTTCAATCGTATGTTTTAAATAGAGTAATGTCAACATGTCCTTTTGATTAAAACGTGGCTCGTGATTTTTTCTGAGTAGGCCAATTGCTGCGACGGATTCCTGATCCTTTTTTATATACATGACCATTTCGTCGTCATAGGCATTTGCCTTTAGAAAATGTTTTTTGTAGTATTCCATATGTTTTGGAGGGCAATCATGGTTTTCATGCATTAATTGAATGGATTGTTGCTTTTGTATATTCGTAGGGTGTAAAGGGTCATAGTATTGATACGTAGATAAGTAATTTTGTAAAGTATGTTGGTCCATATTGTATAGTACGGGTGTATCATGCAAATGCTCGTCTGATACTTCCCAAAAGAGCGTATGATGGAAATGCAAGTTCTGGCTGAATAACTGTAACACAGCGTATTTAAAACCTTCGTTGCTTTGAGATAAATTTATATTCGAGATTTGGTAAATCGTTTTCAAAATACTTTCATACTCGTTTTTTGTAAACAAATAAATCACCACTTTCTCTCTTTTATGTATTCTATATTCTCTTAAAATAAATATTATCCTTTCGGGTAATGTCTTTTTTTATTTTCTGTATTTAAACTGAGTGTAGGAAGTGAGTGGTTTTCATACATGAAATGAAGGAGTGGTTACATGAATTTACAAGAGTATGCTTCATATGATGGATTGGGACTAGCGGAATTAGTAAAAAACAAACAGGTAACACCGAAAGAGCTTGTACAATTAGCAATTCAAGGAATAGAAAAAGTGAATCCAACGATTAATGCGGTAGTGAGTGTTCTTGAAGAGCAAGCAGACAATGCCATTACAAATTTAGATGAAACACAACCTTTTGCCGGTGTACCATTTTTGATTAAGGAATTAGTATTACATGCAGAAGGGGTTCCTCACAGCATGGGGAGCCGTATTGCAGAAAACACAGTAGTACCTGTGGATAGTGAACTAATGAAGCGTTTCAAAAAAGCAGGGTTAGTATTGTCAGGTACAACGACAACACCAGAGTTCGGCTATAATGCAGCAACAGAAGCGGTTGTCTATGGACCAACAAGAAATCCATGGGATCCAAATTTTAGCCCAGGTGGATCAAGCGGTGGATCAGCGGCGGCAGTTGCTAGTGGGATTGTGCCAATAGCTCATGCAAATGATGGCGGTGGATCGATTCGTATCCCAGCTTCTTGTAGCGGATTAGTAGGCTTAAAGCCGACACGTGGTCGGATTCCCGAAGGACCATTCAATAGTGAATTATTAAATGGAATTGCAATCGAATTTGCTGTAACAAAATCGATTCGTGATACAGCTGCACTACTTGATCAAGTAGCTGGACCAGATATCGGCAGCTATTCAAAATTAGAAATGAATCATGCTCCTTACGGTAACTTAATTCAAACACAGGTAAGACCGCTAAAAATTGCTTGGACAACTGAACCAAATTCGGATGTACACGTTGATCCAGAATGTGTAGAAGCGGTTCATAAAACAGTCCAATTGTTAAAAGAATTAGGACATGAGGTTGTAGAGGCAAGACCGAAATATGAACAAGCTGCTTTTGCAAAGGCAACAGTGAACATTTGGACAGCGAATATTTATATGATGATTCAAGGGGCAGCAGCTAGTAGTGGCTTGAAGCCTTCACCAGAATATATTGAATCGGCTATTTGGAAATGTTATGAGTATGGTCGTGAATTAAAGGCGAGTGAGTTGTTAGAGGCAACAGCAGTCAATGCGGGAGTATCTCGTCAAGTTGCGACATTCTTTGAAGATTATGACGTATTATTAAGCCCAACGATTGCTACATTACCAGCAAAAATTGGTGAGCTAAATGCCAATAATCCATCGATTGATGCTGTAGAATGGACAGAGCAAATTTTCACGTATGCACCGTTTACGAATTTATTTAATGCAACAGGGCAGCCTTCATTGTCATTACCAATAGCTATGAGTAAAACAGGGTTACCAATCGGTTTACAATTTACAGGTAAATTTGCAGATGAGTTAACTTTACTACAATTAGGTAAGCAACTAGAGGAAGCTGTACCGTGGAAAGATCGTATACCAACTATTCATGTGAGTAAGCCTATCAACCAAAATGTAACAACTGTTTAAATTAGAATAAGGATTAATTTTAAGGCAGCATCGGGAAATAGATTATTTTCCGATGCTACCTTTTTCCTTTGTATGAATGAAAATCTAATGCGCGTGATGATGTTCATGCTGTGTATCAAAATTACATAAAAGTGTATTTTCATGCTTGTGTGAGGCTGTTTCTAGTTGGATAGTCACATGATGTATCGATAAATGTTGCAGTTGATGCTCTAATGTTTGAAGTATAAGTTGGCCTTCTTTTATCGTCAGTGTGTCTTGAACGACGGCATGGCAAGATAATGCATTTTGGCCACTTGTAATCGACCAGATGTGAAGGTCATGCAGGTCAAGTATACCTTCTGTTTCACGGAATGTACGGATAATTTCATCGATATTTACATTCGATGGTGTACCTTCCATTAATACATGGACGGCATCTTTTGTGACACGGAATCCACTCACTAACACTAAAGCAGCGACAATGACACTGGCTAATGGATCAGCCCAACCCCAATCGAAAAAGAGAATGAGAAGCGCGGCAATAATAGCGCCGACCGAGCCGAGCATATCACTAATCACGTGTAAAAAGGCAGCTCGCATATTCAAATTGTCCTTTGTATCGCCCCCACGCATTAATATCCAAGCAACCACAATATTTACAAGTAATCCGATACTCGCAATATATAGCATCCCCGTTGAAGCTACTTCTGGCGGATTGGCAAAGCGTCCGATTGCTTCGTAGAAGATGAAAAGGGCGATAGCAATTAAAGTAATGCCATTAAAAACAGCAGCCAAAATTTCAAACCGTTTATAGCCATATGTTTTTTGATTATTTGCGGCTTTCTCTCCGAGCGAAAAGGCAAGAATACCAATAGCAAGGGAGATCGCATCGCTTAACATGTGACCGGCATCGGATAAGAGCGCTAAGCTATTCGTGAGTAGTCCGCCAATGACTTCGACAATCATATAGCCTGTAATAATAATAAAAGCAATAAATAAAGTTTTTTTGTTTGCTCCGTGTGTATGGTCATGACTATGACCATCATGATGGTGTCCCATAATAAACCCTCCTACATATGTTTGGCATGTTCAATCATTTGTTGTAAAACGGCCATTACGTGCTCATCGTCCTGTGTGTAATAAATCGTCGTTCCTTCCCGACGAAACTTCACTAATCGCATATTTTTTAAAAATCGCAGCTGGTGTGAAACGGTAGATTGCTTCAGGTTGAGGTGCTCTCCAATCTCATGTACGGCATATTCTTGCTTAGATAATAAATGTAAAATACGAATACGCGTAGGATCTCCTAAAGCTTTAAACGTTTGTGATACTAAAAATAGTACTTCCTCATCTAAATCTGTAGTTATGGTTTCCAATTTTTCATTATTCATAAACAATGCACATCCTTTATATTAATATATGCTTATATGATTAATTGTTCATATATAAATATAAGGTATGATGTGTTTAAAAGTCAAACTTTTTAGAAAAAAAGGTGGTTTTATTTATTTCTGTACAAAAGCTTTTCATCAATAATTTAAATAACAGCTGACACTTGTACATATAGTGAAACATAATGAAAAAGGAAAGAAGTGAGAGAGTAAATTAATGGAAAATTGGATTGAAGGCATTATGAATGAATGGGGATATATTGGGATTGCTTTATTGGTGGCATTGGAAAATATATTTCCACCTATTCCTTCGGAGTTCATTTTAACATTCGGTGGTTTTATGGCTATTCGAACTGCTATGACTGTACCCGGTGTCATTATCGCTTCTACGATTGGCTCGGTAGCAGGGGCGATTTGCCTTTATAGTATTGGTAAGTTAGTACAATTATCGACTTTAAAACGATTGTTAGCAGGGAAGGTCGGATGGCTTCTTCGACTTCGCCCGCAAGATATTGATTCGGCCGCTGTATGGTTTCAAAAGCATGGATTTGCGACGGTGTTACTCTGTCGTTTTATTCCGGTCATTCGTAGTTTAATTTCGATTCCGGCTGGGATTGCTCGGATGCCGTTCTTACTTTTTATTCATTATACAGCACTAGGTACATTGATTTGGAATACGGTATTAATTATGCTAGGGGCATGGGCGGGGGATAATTGGTCAAGTATTGTCACGACATTTGATCAATACAAATACTATCTCTTGATCCCGGTAGTTGTTTTTATTATTTATTCCATGCTTCGTTTGAATAAAAGACAAAAGGGGATTGGATGAAAGCTAAATGGGGTTTACGCATCATTTTATTATTTGGTGTTTATGCCGTTGCGATGTATTTTTATATTTTTTACAGCAGTAATAATAGTATACCAGACGTATTAAAAGGAACGGCAGCAGATCCAAGCACGTATATGACTGGACGAGAGCTATATTTAAGTGAGAACTACTCGAAAATAAGAAATTTTTTATATTTTATTAAAACACCATTTGAGTGGTTAATTTATCTGTTTGTTCTCATAACAGGTCTATCCAAACTGCTCGAAAAGTGGAGTTTAAAGTCAAAATGGACGATTGTAAGAAACGCCTTATACGTATTGTTGCTATCGGTCGTAACGTTTTTAATGTTGTTACCTATTAATTATGTTGCCTATTTTTTTGCCAAGAGCTACGGGGTGAGTACACAACCTTTTCAACAATGGTTGACACAATATGCGATGAACTTTGGTTTGGAATTTATTACATCACTTATCTTTGTCAGTATTTTATATTTCTTTATTCGCCGAGCAAAACAGCGTTGGTGGGTGTATGTATGGGCCGTTCAAATTCCGATTACGCTATTTTATGCATTTATACAACCACAAATCATTGACCCCCTCTATAATGATTTTACTGCGATAGAGGATAAACAGCTGGAGGAAAAAATACTGGCACTCGCAGAGCAAGCAAATATTCCAGCAGATCATGTATACGAAGTGGAAATGGCGGATGAAACAACGGCGATGAATGCGTATGTCAATGGGATTGGTTCGAATACGCGGATTGTATTATGGGATACAACACTGCAGCAATTATCGGAGGAAGAGGTACTATTTGTCATGGCACATGAGATGGCGCACTATGTACATAAGGATATATACAAAAATTTACTTTATTATTTTGGCATTACGTTCATCCTGTATTGGCTAATTGCTAAATGGATGCCTCGAATTATTGCGAAGTACGGAACGATTTTAAATATTAAGCGTATGGAAAGCCTTCATTCCTTACCGTTGTATTTAATTCTTTCATCGATGTTGTTTTTTGCAACGAATCCGCTAGATAACGCAGTGAGCCGTCATCACGAAATACAATCAGACAATTATGCGTTAACATTAATAGAAGATGAAGCGGCAGCCATTTCTTCATTTCAAGCTTTAGCGAGAGCGGGGCTTAGTGAGGTAAATCCGCCGCTACTTGTAAAATGGTTCCGGTATACACATCCACCACTAGTGGATCGGATTTATAATTTAATGGAACAATAAGGAGAATAACCATGTCCTCTACGGTGGGACTTGGTTATTTTTATCGCTCTCCGATAGAATACGCACACTCCAAGGAATGAGAAGGGGGTAGCCCAATGAGTAAGTGGGAGAGGAATGTCGGTTGGCGATTGCCAAAACTTGCATCATTGTGGTAAAATGGGAACAAATGTTCTTTCGGTGAGGTGAAAAGATTAGCGAAAGCGATTAGTGAAGTATCTTGGTCACGATTTCGAACGATGCTCGCATATAAAGCAACATGGTATGGCAAGCAAATCGTTGTGGTGTCAAAAACATTCGCCAGTTCTCAACTTTGTTCGTGCTGCGGTGACCAAAATAAAGACGTGAAACAGCTGAATGTCCGTGAATGGGATAGCCTAATCCAAACTTTCGGTTACGAAAGTGTTCTTAGGAATCTCCCACTTCTAAGCGTAGCGAAAGTGTGAGTAGTTCAATATGGTATAATAGTAACGAGGTGAATGAAATGTTTATATCAGAAAAGCAAGTAGAAGTCCGCTATGCAGAGACGGATCAGATGGGGGTAGTCCACCATGCAAGTTATATTATTTGGTGTGAGCTTGGACGTACACAAATCGTCAAGGATTTAGGGTTTAATTATGCCGAATTAGAGCGTTCTGGCTATGTTTCGCCGGTATTAGATATATCTCTTCAATATAAAAAAGCGATGCGTTACGGTCAGGTTGCTACAGTTCGTACTTGGATTGAATCGCATGGTAAATTGCGTACTACATACGGCTATGAAATTTTACATGAAGATGGCTCAGTTGCCGTAACAGCTACGAGTCAGCATACGATTATTCGAAAAGATACATTCCGTCCTGTACCACTCCGTAAAATAGACGAGGCGTGGGATGAGAAATATAAGCAAGAAGCGCGGGTAGTTGAATAGCGGAAAGGGGGTATCTGGAACGTTTTCGTGTTCTGGATACCCTCTTTTTAATCAATAGATACTAAGAAATATTACTGTGGCAGTGGTCGTAAAGATTCCATCCGCAGATGGCTCCTTTTTCACTTTCAAGGTATTTAAATTGTTGGTATAATTAAGTTTGTGACTATTTTTGAACGAATGAAGGAAAGGGTGTTCAGATGCAGACAGTAGCAACTGAGAAATTGCGTTTACATATCGTACTGACAAATACAGCACGTGAAGCGATTAAGCAGCATGTTCAAGATGAACACGCCTTTTTTAATTTACAAAAAGCGTTTGTTGTGTTCGTTGAAAAACTTGAAACGGATGGTACACAGCTTTCCTTAACGCTTTATTTTGACCCGCAAATCAATAAAGGGCTTGCAAAGAAATTTCCTGAGCGCGTTTGTATTATGGATTGCTTATTTGATATGAAAAGCGGCCTAGTAGCAAAAAGCTTCCGGACACGTGGTATTGGTACACCGGTTGCGACGAATCGACGTGAACGGATGTTAGTTCATTTTGTACCAACACGGATTAATGGTCATACATATCCGGATAAGTTTATTACATCGCTTGCAAATCTGCCGTTCTCTAAAGAGCGATATGATTATATTAATAAGCGCATTACGAGCTGGGAAGGGTATTTAAAAGTTTTAAATAAAAACGCAGAAATTGAAGACATTGAAGCGAACTTTTCAAGTCCACGTTTTAATGTCGAGTTTTCACATGTTGTCATGCAGTTATCGGGAATCGATGCTAAGCAGTGGAAGCAATTGAAAGGTTTGAGTTCTCGCGTACGCGGCTATCACGTGGATTTAGGAGATGTTGTGAAAGTCAATCGTGGTGATCGTACCGTAGAAATCGAGCTAAAACCGGATATGGCGCGTCGTGCACGAAAAAATGAGCTCCATTTTGAATCGAATAAAATCGAATTTAGCAATGCAGCGACAAAAGCACAATTACAACGCTTGCTGCGCGGCTTTGAGCGATTGAAAGAAGGTCTGGCAGCGAATGCGAACTTAGAAAATATTTTATTTGAAGATAAACCGGTTATCGCAGAGCGCCGCCAAGACGTCGAATTGCAATTTCATAATGCATTAAATGAATTCCAACAAGCGGCTGTTGTAGGAGCCATGAGTGCGGAAGATTTATATGTTATTCAAGGTCCTCCAGGCACAGGGAAAACAACGGTTATTTCTGAAATTTGTTATCAAAATGCAAAAGCGGGCTTAAAAACGCTTGTTGCCTCTCAATCCAACTTAGCGGTGGATAATGCGTTAAGTCGTTTACTTTCAAATAAAGATATCCGTATTCTTCGTTATGGTCGAACAGAGTCCATCGAAGAAGAAGGGAAGAAATTCATCGAAGAAAATGTTTCAGCCTATTGGAAAACACAAACGTATGAAACGATTACACATGAAGTAGAGCATCATGCTTCAAAAGAACAGCAATTAAATGATGAAATTGCTGAAACGAAGCAAAAAATGGAGACACTGACAACGCAAAAAGCGGAGCTAGAAGAGCAAATTGAAAAGAAGCAACAGGCACAAGAGCAGCTTGCTGAAATAGAGCAATCGATTACCGCCTTAAAAAAGCAGCTAGGTTCACTGAAAAAAGAGCGAGAGGAAACAGAGGCGGCACTGGACAAGCTTCGTGCTAATATTACCGGCTATGAAGCGGACATCGCTAAGTTAGATGAAGATTTATCCCAATTTGATACAGAAGAGGTCATTCAAAAGCGTTTAGAAGAGGCAACGAAATTGTTCGATGAAGCATCTGTAGAGCTAGAATTAGCGGAATTATTAGCAGAGCAAACAGAGGTACGTACACAACTTACGACTTCCGAACAAAAACTGCAGCACTTAACAGGCGGCATATCTGCGATTGAAGCACAGGCACAAGAAATTACGGCACTAAAGAAAGTGTATGAAGTCGAACGCTATATAGAGGAGCATGGTCTTCGTCGTAGCTTCGTATTAGATCGACTTCTCATGTCTCTCGGTGAACGTCAGCAACAACTCGAAAAATATAAAGGCATTAAAGATATCGCTGCACGCCTCGATAAAGCGATTGTTTATAGTGAAACGACACTTGGTATTCATGTCAATCACTTGCCACTTCCACCGAATCACACATACTCTATTGGAGAAGTAAGTGATTTTTTATCCAAGCTCAGTAAAGCATTTGTGGAGAAAAAAATTAATACGACAAATGGGACCCGTTCTATTCAAGGGCTACATTTACGAAAAGCATACATCGATGAGCAAATGCATCATTATAGTGCCTTAATTAGTGACACGGTCATTATTTTTGAACGTTTAAAAGAAGGACTCATCGCCGCCTTACAAGAACAACAAGGCGCAAATGAAGGTGTCATTCAATCACTGCAAGATCAAATTCAACGATTAAAAGGGAAGTTAACCGTTACATCGATGCATATCGAGTCACTGCCAGTGCAAGAGGCGCGTCCAGTAGACACATTACGTACAATACGTATGGAAGCAGACAAAACAAAAAAAGAAGCAACGAATTTACTTGCCAGCATAGCAGAAATTACATCTGCCAAAGCACAAAAGCAAGAAGCGCTTCACATTGTTCAGCAAGAGCTACAAAGCGGAGAAAAATTACTAGCAGAAACAGTGGCTACATTAAAAGACGTCAATCATACAGGACTCACACTTGAAAAAGAAAAACAAGAGTTGGAGCTACTCGTTAAGCAGAATCCTGAACAAGCATTAGCGAATGTTGAACAAGTGCTTGTTGCATGCACAGCTCAAATAGCAAAACTGGAGGAGCGTATTGCACTTCTTCCTGTTACACAAAGCTTGCAAAAACAGTGGCAACAGATGCTAGCATCAGCGAATGAGCATGACTTAGATGAAATTCGTAAGCTGTATGTGAAGCATGCCAACGTGATTGGGACAACATGTGTAGCTTCAGCTAATCGTGAGTTTATGGATAACTACCCAACATTTGATGTGGTCATCATTGATGAAGTATCGAAAGCGACGCCACCAGAGCTACTACTCCCAATGCTAAAAGGAGCAAAAATCATCTTAGTAGGGGATCACCATCAGCTACCACCGTTAATTGGCGATGAAACATTTGAAGAAACGCTAGAACAAGTATTAAAAGAAAGCGATACATTTGAAGAAAAACGGGAGCTTGAAAAACTGCTAGAAGAATCGCTATTTGAGCGTCTATATAAAAACTTACCAAAAGCGAATAAAACAATGCTTGCTATTCAGTACCGCATGCATGAAAACATTATGCAAACAATCGCACCATTCTATAAAAATGAAAGTGATGAATTGCAGTGTGGCTTATCTGATTCCGATGCCCTACGAGATCATCAGCTTGAAACAACGCATTTCAACCGCAACCATCATTTACTGTGGTTTGATGTGCCCAATGAAAAGCCTTATTTCGAGCAACGTATGCAGGAGGGGGCAAGTTTATTTAATGAAGCAGAACTGGCCATTATTAAAAACCTTCTTCTTGATATGAACAATGCAACAGAAAAAGCAAAAGCGGCAGGTACGCTAGAGCAAGATGCTTTAAAATCGGTTGGGGTTATTAGCTTCTATGCAGAGCAAGTGAAGCGGATTAATCGCCTAATCGAACAGGAAATTAGTGTGCCGCATCTCCATATCCGTACAGGTTCAGTCGATAAGTTTCAAGGGATGGAAATGGACGTGATTTTAGTGTCGATGGTACGAAATAACGGGGGCAACGGGGAAATTGGATTTGCTAAAGATTATCGTCGTCTAAATGTTGCGCTTTCAAGGGCGCGTGAATTACTCGCTCTCATTGGCAGTACACAAATGTTTGCACAAAAACCGAAAAGACGGGAAGTGCGTGACATGTACAGTCATGTACTTGAAACAGTCAAAACACAAGACGGCTACCGTGCATTTAAGGAGGCGCACTAAATGGAACTGACAACATTACAAAAGCAGTTAGCCTCTCAGCTCACACAACTGGACGGGGCGAAAATTGTCCATGATATGCGCTTCTGTATTCCAGTTCATACGTTTAAAGTAACGTATCATCCCGTCTTAAAAAAGCCGATGGACATTTTAATGAAAATGATGCTGCTATCTTTTCAAACGGGTGTCTTTCAAGACGGGGAAACCGTAGCGGATGTGCTGCTTGTCGAGCCGCTTTTTATTAACGATTTATTAAATAAAATGATAAAGACAGGTCTTGTTGAAAAAGACACGACGTTACAGTTAACTCCGAAAGGCGAAAAGCAATTAGCCGAAGGTGTTTATGAGGAAGAGCTTGATGCGGTAAGTGATGTATTGCAATACAGTCCGCTTCATGAAAGCTTTTTGCGCGGGGATATTGAGACCGTTCTGGATTTTGATGAATTCCCAGACGAATTATCGTATGCATCCGATATGGAAGTAGGCCAACTAGATGAACAACAAATGATGGAGCTTCTAACCGACCAGCAAGAAGATGAAGAGGAACTGAACACGTACGTTACCTCTATTCTATCGAGTGAGGAAATTCAAATTAATGACGTTCCATGCCTAGCCTTTATTTTACACAATGAATCAGAGGATGCATTGTATGCGCGTGTTTATAATACGCTAACAAATGAATGGGACAAGCAACTGGAAGACGTATTACATGCCAATGAACGGGCGATGTGGAAAGAGCGGTATTTGTAAGAAGCATAAGAGGATAAAAAGAACTGTTTTCCAAAATGGAGACAGTTCTTTTTTTGTTTTAAGGGAATATACATGGTTTAGTTAGAAAAAAGCCCACAATTAGCTAGAATTTCCTTTGTACTTAGTAAAGTAGCTTCTTTTATTCCTACATGATTAATTTTCATAAAGGACTGCACAGCTTGATATCCAACTGCATAGCCTGCAAATGGTGATAAGCCAACAGGTTGATATCCTTGTTCTTTCGCAATCGTATCGCCGAACATATAGCTACTAACTTCAGCAAAACCTTTTACATGCAAGGCCTCTTTTATTACTTCAGTTGAATAAGCCAAGTCTTCCTTCTCAAAATCACTAACCCAAGGACCTAATAGCTCTTCTCCATAAAGTTCTTTTGCAAAGGATTCTGCTAATCCCTCAATGATTAAATAATCACCAACCGTAATGTTACCATGATCCCAATCGAAATAAGAAAAACGAATATTATGGTGAAATTCATGTGCAATGACAGCTGGGAGTTTAGAAATGTTATAGGCATTAGGAAATAGAATGACTTGAATGAATCCTGGAATTCCTCCAAAACCAGTATATCCTTTTTGTAATTGGAGTTTCTTTGGATTGGCTATATACAAACCAGATTTTAATTCATCCGTATTTAGCGTTAAATTGTTTACGTTCATAAAATCCAAACAACGCTGTAAAGCATCATGTACCTTTTGTATAGCTTGAATTTTTTTAAAGCGTGCTAGTGCCTCAGTCCCCATTTCTGTTTCCCACACATTAAGATATCCGAGCATTTCTGTAGCCATAATAACATCGTAGCCACCCGGGGACTTTGAAGTTAAAGGAACATTAATTATATTCCACATCTCTTCAAAGGGCTTCATCATAGTATACCGAAAATAGTTTTCTCTTTCATTATTCAGCGTAAATAACTTTTCGTATTGTTCTAGTGTATTCTCAATTATTATTTTCATTGCTATTCACTCCTTTAAAGGTAACTATAGGGGGTGACGCAACGTAAAAGTCAATAAGATATCCATTTTATTGAAACAATTGGAAATTTAGTTCGTATATAGTAAGAAGGAAATAGTGTATTCAAAATAACTGTAGTACTTCCAGTTATCTGAAGTGAGAAGGAGGGTTAACGTGAAAAGGGTCATGGTTGTAGGAAGTTCAGGTGTTCTTGGGAAGTTAATATGCACGGAGCTACTTCGGATTTTTGGCAATACCATTCACTTGGTCGTAAGTGATTACAAAACTAGTAGGGGGAAAGAAACAGCTACCACGCTTGGTAGTGGTGTTCGTTTTCAATATTTAGATATTCATCATAAAGAGAGTGTTGAACAGGCACTTCAAGAGGTAGATATCATCATTGTTGCGACGAAGCAAACAACACCGATTATTCAAAAGGTATGTATTGAACAGAAGGTCTTTTGTATTGATGTAACGGTATTTGGTGATTTCGTGATTTCGTACATAAAGTAAGTTTATTGAATGAAGTGGCAAGAAATCAACAAATAGGATCCATTGTCATGGCGGGGTTTATTCCGGGTTTATCCGGCTTACTAATTAAAAAAGCAGTTTCTGATGTCGATCAGATTTCATCAGTGAATATTGGCTTTCTCCAAAATATAAATGCAAAAGCAGGATTAACTGGCATATTAGATATGCTTGCCTTAGTAAACCAAGATATTACTACAAAAGAAAATGATAAGAGGTTATCAGGTTTCACCAAAAAAAGAAGAATGGAATTTCTTCCTTCATTTAAACAAAAGGAAGTGAGACTTATTGAACATCCGGAAAAGTTATTTATAGAAATGAAATTAGGCATTCGCAATATTCGTTATTGGACGGCATGGAATAATAATGCTTTTAATAGAGTCATCTCTAGTTTAAAACAATTTCATCTCATTGATTTTATACTTAATATGAAGCAAAAGAAAATTCTTTCGACAGTTGTTAAACATAATCCAAATAAACCTGAACATGCTTTTCTCACAGTAGAGGTGAAAGGAATAGTAGGCGGTCAAAAGTGTATTAAAACCTTAGCATTATCTGTTTTTTCAGATTATCATGCCACAGCAATGGTTACGGCAGCATTAGCTAAAATTGCTTCTGAGAAAAATTTGAAAGGAGTTTTATTCCCTTTTGAAATGACAAATCTAGATGAAATTTTGTCGATTATGGATTGTGAGGAAATAGCATTGGAGAAGAAAATAATCTATTTCAATTAATGAAACGAAGACAGAAAATAAGCTTCATTATAAATCAAGAGGGAGAAGTTAAATATGCCTTATTTAAAAATGACAGATGGAGTAGAAATTTATTATGAAGTTTATGGGGAGGGGCAACCGCTTGTTTTTATTCATGGCTTAGGTGCCTCTTGTTCGATGTATAAGCCGCAAGTGGAGTATTTTAAACCGTTCTTTAAAATTATCCTAATTGATTTAAGAGGTAATGGGAACTCCGGAAAGCTTGAAACGAATATACAAGGTGTGTTACCTAAACAGGCTGATGACATCAAACAGCTTTTACGCTATTTACATATAAAAAATGCACTGTTTGTAGGCGTCTCCTATGGCGGTGTTTTAATACAAAAATTAGCGATTGTTCATCCTGAAGTGGTAAGGGGACTAATTATAGTTGATAGTTTTTGTGATACTTCTATCAATTCTATTCAAAAATTATTTGCGATGGTAGGAGCTTATCAAACTTGGGTTTTACATATGCCTAAAAAGTTGATTGCTAATTTGACAAAGACCTCTTACAAGCAGTGGCCACTAGCTAGTGATGAGATGCATCATATTATTTTAAATATGCGAACGAAGGAGACGAAGATTCAAAGAAAAGCCGTTAATAAAGTGAATTTCACGAAAGATTTAAATACTATAAACGTGCCTGTTCTATGTCTAGTGGGAGATTATACAACTTTAGGTGTACAAATGATGATGCAAGTAGCTAGTTGTATACCTAACTCGGAAATGAGGATAATTGAGAATTCTTTCGATCCGAGTAACCTTTGTCAGCCAGAAGTATTTAACCATTTAGTTCAGAACTTTATGGTGAAATTAGATGTTCCCGCTGACATGCACAAATAGTACTGTACGTTTGAATAATCAATAAAGTTTCAGAAAAATAAATTTATTTACCAATCGACCTATAATTATGTATTAATTTTGAATTTTTAAATAAAAATTACCATATTTTATTTATTCCTTTATCATTAGTAGTGTAACAAATGAAAGGGGGAGATTGAATGATAAAACGATTGTTATCATTCATTTTAGTAGCAGCGTTAGCCGTTTCAATACCAGTTACGGCTTTAGCAAACGATACGACGTCTGTTACAAATGAAAGTAACCAAGTGACAATTAAAGCTTTTCTTGAAAAAGCCGTCACTGCTTTAACGTATGAGCATGGTTCGGACTACATGCGAGCGGAAATTATAGAAAATTGGCTTGGGGATGATCCGTTCGAAGATGAAAATGCTTATATTACACAAGATGAAGCTGCACTTGTGTTAATAAAAGCATTAGGTTTAGAAGAGGATGAGAAAACACTAGCTGACTATAAAAAATCAGCTGCAAAACTAGGATTCTTTAAAGGGATTTCGATTTTACAGCCAGTTACAGAAACAAATTCATACAAAATCTTTGATAATGTACAACAATATTTAAATAAAGATATTGATAACACAGGAGTAGCTGAAATTTCAGTCGAAGATTTTATGAGAAACCCTGGCAATGGAGGCTACCAACTTTCTCCAGATGGACAGTACATTTCTTTTGTATCTGATTGGGAAAGCCGTTTAAATGTGTTCGTTAAAAACATGAATGATGACAGTGAGCCAGTACGAGTAACAAGCACAACAGATCGTAATATTGCTGGATTCTTCTGGAAAGATGATCATATTTTCTATATGAAAGATAATGGTGGAGATGAAAACTACCATATTTATTCTTCATCATTTAATGGTGCAACAGAGCAAGATTTAACACCATATCCGAATGTTGTCGCATATCCAATTGATTATTTAAAGGACGTCAAAGATGAAATCTTAATTATGATGAATAAAGAAGATGCCACTGTATTTGACGTGTACAAATTAAATGTAACAACAGGTGAAACAAAATTAATTGCAAAAAACCCTGGGAATATTCAAAGCTGGATTCCTGATAGCAATGGGCAAATTCGTATGGCTGTTGCAACAGATGGTGTTGTAGGGACTGTTTTATACCGTGAAACAGAAGAAGAGGCATTCAAACCATTTATGGAGATTGAAGCGGGTGATACGGTATCGCCACTAGGGTTTTCACAAGATAATCAATCGATTTACGCTTTATCCAATAAAGGGCGTGATAAGATTGAACTAGTCAAATTTGATTTAAAAGGCAATGAAGAAGTTATTTTCTCCAATCCTAATGTAGATATTGCCGGAGCATTGTATAGTTCATCGAAAGATCGACTTCTTTACGGTGCATACATTACAGATAAAGTACATTACGAATTTTTTGATAGTGAGTTTGAACAAATTTTTAATCAAATCAAAGAAAAGCTAGGTGTGCATGAGAGTGAACTAGGTATTAACGATTATAATAAAGAAATGACGAAATTTATCGTAAGTGTTTCGAGCGATACAGTGTACAGTCAATATTACTATTATAATGCGGACACGGATACAATTACACCATTAGCAGAGCTAGCCTCTTGGTTAGATGTGAACAGCTTAGCAGAAATGCACTCTATTTCATATAAAAGTAGAGACGGCTTAACGATTCACGGCTATTTAACATTACCGAAGAATAAAGTAGCTGAAGATTTACCGTTAATTGTTATTCCGCACGGTGGACCATGGGCTCGTGATGTATGGGGATTCAATCCTGAAGTGCAGTTATTAGCAAACCGCGGCTATGCTGTTCTGCAAATGAACTTTAGATCGTCAACAGGCTACGGGAAAGCGTTTGTAGATGCAGGGAATAAACAGTGGGGATTAAAAATCCAAGATGATATAACAGATGGTGTACAATGGGCGATTGACCAAGGAATTGCAGACCCTGAGAACATTGGTATTTACGGTGTTTCATTTGGTGGATATGCAACATTAGCTGGTATTACGTTTACACCAGACCTGTATGCAGCTGCTGTAGATTATGTAGGGATTTCAAATATCTTTACATTACTCGACACAATTCCACCATATTGGGAAACGCAACGCGATGTGTTTTATGAGCGAATAGGGCATCCTGAAAAAGATAAGGAATTGTTAAAAGCCGCTTCACCAGTATTCCATGTTGATAAAATTAAAACACCTTTGTTTGTTGCACAGGGAGCAAATGACCCACGTGTTAATAAGCAAGAGTCTGACCAAATTGTTGAAGCGCTAAGAAAAAGAGGCGTTGAAGTGCAATATATGCTTAAAGATAACGAAGGACATGGCTTCACGAATGAAGAAAACCGTATTGAATTTTACAATGCAATGGTTGACTTCTTTGCAGAACATTTAAATTAAGATAAAAAGATGATTTCTGTTTTCAAAGCAGAGATCATCTTTTTTATTGGATACCTTTATCGTGAGTATGTTTCAGGCAACTCAGCACGTAACTTTACTATTTAATTAAGTTATCCAACTCACTAAGACTATGTATTTCAGTGAACATATTATAACTCATAGATTTATTTCTATTTATCCATATTCCATTCATTCCACATTTTTTACTGGCAATAACATCAGCTACTAGTTCGTCACCAATATAATAAGTTTCCTGTGGATTCACGTTGGCTTGATGACAAGCTTTTAAAAAAATCTCAGGGTTAGGTTTAGCTATTCCAACTTCACTTGCCGTAACGATATAGTCAAAGTAATGATGTATTCCTAGAAGTTTTAATTTTCTTACCTCTTTAATATAATGACCATTACTTATAATACCGAGCCTAAACTGTCGTTGTTTTAATCGATCCAAACAAGGTACTACGTCATCAAAAGTATTACAATGCTTATCATAGCACTTGAGTAAATTATCAAATCTACTTTCGGCCTCTTGATCGGTTAGATGATAACCGAAGAATTCCTTCATTTCCTTTATTTTGTATTTTTGAAAAGATAAATCTTTCACTACATTATTTTTTAAGTAACTCGTGTACGATCTATACCATAAATCCGTGAATTCTGTTCGACTCATTTCCAACTCATTTGAATACTCTTTATAAAAATCAATTGTTGCGAGTCGATCTGCGTGCTCGCGATTAAATAAGGTGCCGTTAATATCAAAAAATATCACGTGTACTTCCCTCCAAAAATAATATATGGGTGAAGAAATTCTATCAATTGCTTTAAATATTTCTTTTTCAATCTCAAATTTTGTTTTTCAATCCATTATAACTTAGTGTAAACTAGAAAAAATTTCATATTATTAACAAATTGTGAAATTTCTAATTTTTGTTATTTACGATATTCATGATAAAAACGCTATCCCTTATTTTACTAACGAAATCGCTCATAATATGTTCCATTCTAATTTTAGCTGCTTCAAAGTTCACTATAAATTGACAGTGAGCTTTTCTTTCTAAGTGGGATATATTTGACGTTTTTGTAAAATAACTTTGAAATCTGATTTACAAAATGGTGAACTCCCTATATTTCACTTTTCTCACAATGTTTCTTCAAATTTCTCACATAACTTTCCGTTACGATGTAGCCATTAACGTAAAAGGAGGCTACAACAATGAATTTTCCATCCGTTGACTTTCCATGGTTTGGAAACGGGACAGTTATTGCAGCGATAGCGATTATCCATGTCATGATTAGTCATGGGATCGCAATCGGGATGACCGTATTGACGGTGTCAGCTGAATACCGTGCAATGAAAAAGAAAAATAACGAATTAAATGAACTCGCTAAAAAGATGGCGAAATGGATTTTAATTATTACGACGACAATGGGGGCTATGACAGGAGTAGGGATATGGTTTTCAACGACGGTTTTGCAGCCCGATTCCATCGGCTCACTACTTCGCATATTCTTCTGGGCATGGGTCGTTGAATGGATTGTCTTTATCACAGAAGTTGTGTTGCTCATTATTTATTATTACACATGGGATAAATGTCAAACGATTGCCCAGCGTAAAAAACATATTAATTTAGGGATTGCGCTAGCCCTTTTTTCATGGTTGACGATGGCGATTATTACAGGTGTTCTTGCGGCAAAGCTAACGCCAGGAAATTGGATTGAAACGAAATCATTCTGGGATGCATTTATGAACCCAACGTACTTACCGTCACTTGGTTTCCGTATGTTCTTAGCAGTTATGTTAGCGATTACGATTACGTCATTCTTTGTGAGATGGCGATTAAAGAATAAAGAATTACAATCAGAAATGCTCAATGTTTTTGCTTTCTGGGGGGCGATTAGCTTACCAGGAACGATCATCACAGGATTATGGTATTTAAAAAGTATTCCCGCAGAAACATATGACATGATTGTATGGTCTACGGGCATGAGTGACACGATGTTTCAGGTGATAAATGGGGTAGGGTTATTACTACTCATCGTCTTTTTATTCTGGATTACAGTAAAACCGAAAACATTGCCATGGGTTTTATCACTTGTTGTATTTGCGACTTCTTTAAGTTTTATCGGGGAATTTGAAATGGTTCGGGAGTCTATACGTAAACCGTATATTATTTATGACTATATGTATGCCAATGGTTTACTAGCAGAGAAACAGGATGAAATCAATGAGGAAGGCTATTTAGTGAATGCTGCTTGGGCTACATATGATACAGTTGACCAATATACAACAAAAGCAGAAGCAGGACGCGATATTTTCATTGGTCAATGTTTAATTTGTCATACGGAAAATGGTTGGCGTTCCAGTCGTGCGATGGCTAATCGTGTGGATGGCTGGTCTGAAGAGTCGATCAAAACATTTATACCGACGATGCACAATGTCCGTAAAGCGATGCCACCGTTTATGGGAACAGAAGAAGAACTAGAAGCACTTGCCGCCTATTTAGCAAAAATTACAGAACAGGAAAACGAGGTAGCTGCGAATGAATAATATTGTGCTTAGTTTCATATCAAACGATATTAATTTGCCGATTCCTGCAAATATTGGATTACTGGAAGTACTTATCGTCATTACATTTATTTTGCATATTTTATTTGTGAATTTTACGATTTCACTAGCTTCAAGTGCGGTATTACTTGAAGGAGTAGGGATCATCAAAAAAAATAGTAAGCTAGATGCAATGGCAAAAATTTGTTCATGGCATGCATCGATTCATAAAAGTATTGCTGTTGTATTAGGAGTTGGACCGCTGTTAATAATCAGTGTTATTTATACGCAGTACTTTTACAACTCCACGATATTAATCGGTAAAGCATGGTTAAGTGTAATACTCCTATTAATTATTGCATTTCTTTTACTGTATTTATATAAGTTCACATGGGAGCGTTGGCAACAGAAAAAAGCGCTACATATGATGGTGGGGGGACTTGGTGCAGCGATTTTGTTGTTTGTACCGCTCATCTTTATCGTCAATGTTGTGTCGATGCTATATCCCGAAAAATGGGGAGATGCACAGGGGTTCTTTCATAGCCTGATTCACTACCCACAAATTTGGCAGCGCTATTTCCATTTTATTTTAGCGAGCTTAGCCGCTGGTGGATTTTATTTATTTGTTTATTACACATGGAAAGGGCGAAAACAGAAAGCCATTTTAGAGCACGAGCAAGGATTAAAAAAGTTTGGTGTGAAAATGGCTTTATGGGTCACATTATGCCAAATCGCTACAGGATTTATTTTATTATTCTCATTTGAGACAAATATTCGGATGCTTTATTTAGGAGAAGATGTATTATTAACCTCGCTGTTAGTTGCTTCTATTGTTTTAACGATTGTACTTTGTGGACTTCTACATGTAGCAGGAGAGCGAAATAGCGGAAAAGCATTTTTCCTATCTGTCGCAACATTCGTCCTCATTCTTGGGGTCATGGGGTATATGCGCCACGAACTGCGTGAGAATTATTTACAGCCCTATATGGAAGAGCATCCACGTTTCGCAATGGATGAAATAGATTCAAAAAGATAGTAGTCGTTCAGGGTGAGCTCATAACAGGGGCTCATCCTGAATGCTTATAGAAGGTTAATAATGAAATTTGACACGGACGGTTGCACTGATCGTCATTTCCCCTTGTTCGATAGGGGTTGATATGGCCTCATTTGCCATTGCTACCTGGCGATAGAGAGCAGGGCCTTCTGTACGTTCTTCCACAATTTCGATTGGTTGAGGATACAATGGTAAGTGCATTGTCTCTGCTATCGTTTTTGCTTTCATCTGCGCATTTTGTAGCGCTAAACTGAGTGCTTGTTGATAATAGACGTCTGCATTTTCGATTTGAAATTGTAAGGAAGAAATCTGATTTGCGCCGTTTTGTACAGCCACATCCATAACTTTTCCAGCCTGACTAATGTCTGTTACTTTCACGGTAATGGCATTTGTCACCACATAGTCTCTAAATACTTGCTTCCCTTCAATATAATCATACGTTGGAGAGATTGTATAGGCAGCTGTTTGAATAGCTTCTCTTGGTATATTTAATGCTAAAATCGATTGGATAACACGATTCATACTGTTTGCATTGTCTTGCTGTGCTTTTCGTATATCTTGCCCGCGTGTACTCACCGCTATTTCAATCTGAATATAGCTTGCTTTTGCCGTTACCTTACCATTTCCTGTCACTGTAAGCACACGTCGATGAACATTTGTACAATGCATGGCATGCCACCTTCCGTATTCTTCATACTACTTATACTATGCGTGTGTTCTTTGAAGATTGTCAGTCATCACCATTCGGCCTGTCCTCGGGGCAAAAGGGGAGTATTATATCCCTCATTCTTCATGTTTAGCTATGTATTTATTGCTCCCAGGAAGCTGTTTGATTTCCTTCCAAGCGGTAATAGCATCGTCTCGCGTTTTTCCGCTATTTTTTGGGTCTGCAAAATAATCTTGGATGAACTGATTATATTCAAATTGTGGGGCGATTACTTTCTTATACGCTGGGTCCTTTTGGCGTTCTAATTCTTCATACCAAGCGTTGACAACATCACGATATGTTTTGCCAACGTTTTCTTTAAAATAATTTTGAATATAGGTAGAAAAATGAAAATTAGGAATTTCAGCTTTAAAAAAGGCTCTTACAGCTTGGCTACAACGATGATTTTCAGTAATCACTGTATCCAAACTCAAATTGGTAGCTATGTTTTCGATAGAGAGTGTTTTTCTTTTTTGGAGTGGCTGTTGTATTTCGCCTGTTTGCAGGAATACAGCAATTCGATCAGTTAGCTCTAGTTTAGCTCCAGAAGCACTCATGCCATTCTCACGACAAAATGATTGTAGCTCTTCTTTCAACCAGTAATAATTGCGAAACTCGTGTGCATTTAAATCTTTAGTCAGTGGTGGTCTCATATGTTACACCTCCATTTGAATTAATTACCATTATAGAACGTATATTCTTGTTTGTCATCTTGTTTGTATGGAGAAGTATCCTTAAAATAGTTTATTTCATCTGTTCATAGATTTAAATATACTTAAAATTGTTGTTTATGAACGAAATTTAAAGCTCTATTTCCTCTTATCTAGTATAATATGTTAACCCATTTTTTGTTATATCTATTATCCTAAAAATACAGTTAAATAAGAGCAAGGAGGGAGAAAATGAAGAAATTAGAAAACAAACTCATTACCTTAATTCCAATAAGTAGGGAACACGTGGATGGCATTTATAAAGCGGCACAGGACAAGCGCATTTGGGAGCATCTGTCGGTCGATTTAACGGAGCGAGAACAAGTCGTAGCGTATGTACAAGAGGCAGTCGAGAAGCGTGAGGCTGGGACAGATTTTGCTTTTGTGATGGTTGAAAAAGCGTCAGGAAACATTGTTGGTTGTACATGGTTTTTAGATATTTCACGTGAGCATAAACGTCTTGAAATCGGTGCTACATGGATTACACCTGCATATTGGCGAACAGCAGTTAATACAAATTGTAAATACGTATTGCTACAATACTGCTTTGAGAAGCTGCAGTTCAACCGTGTGCAAATCAAAACAGGGCATGAAAATATCCGTTCACAAAGAGCGATCGAACGAATTGGCGCAACAAAAGAAGGGGTCCTCCGTAATCATATGATCCGAAAAGAAGGCACCATTCGTCATACAGTGATGTATAGTATCACGAAAGAAGAATGGCCACATGTAAAAAAGCATTTTGAAGAAAAGTTATTATAGATATATTTCTTTGTGCATTTGGACGGTCAATGAGTAGGAAGCAAGATGTTATTAAGTGGATTTTTATTCCATGTACATTGTTTTCTTGTATAATGAATAGTTGTAATATTTAGTTATTTAATTAGAGACATTCATTAAGGGAGGACGTATCATGCCAGTCATTACTATCAAGTTAGCAAAAGGAAGAACAGTCGAACAAAAACAGCAATTTGTAAATGCAATTACGGCAGAGGCAGAAAAAATTTTGAATGTCAAAAAAGAGTGGATAACAATCATATTTGATGAATATGACCGAGACAATTGGGCTAGTAATGGGCAATTGCATTCAATCCAATTCGGCGAAGGTTACGGTAAGCAAGGAACAGAATAATTCATCCAATCCGATAGCAGGATATATGGATAGCATTTGAAAAGGGTGATGTTATGAGAGTGATCAAAGTGATTTCCACGTTTGCTTTTATGATATTTTTATGTGGATGTGTTCAGGAAGAAGATCCTGCTGAAACGATAAGAGAGTATAATATTAATGAAGCAACCGCAAAAGAACAATTCACTTACCTCGAAGAACTAACAGAAGAAAAGCGAGAGGCTTACAATCGGTTTTTAGAAAGTGGCTCTATAGCAAATCTTACAAACTTCACACCAGAAGAAATGGTCTTAATCCATATGAATTTAGTAATGAATCAAGAATTAGAAAAAATTTACAAAATCACTTATAACGGTGGGAAGATTGATGATAGTACAAAGTTTGTTGAACAGTACATCGAAACCGTATCTTCACAATTTGAAATCGATTATTTAATGTATCGTTATTATGATTCCATTTCAGTTGTAGAGGATACAAGTAACGAAGAAATGAAAATTGTTGAAATGAAGATTTCACTTGGTTCATCCACATATGCAATAACCTTTGCGATGTTAAGAGAAGATGGCATTTGGAAAATGGATTACTATCATTTAATTGAATCTAAATTATAAGTAGGGCGAATGAGCGTGTTAAGGATCAAAAACTTTAACACGCTTATATGTTAAGGAAAAGCAACAAGTAAACTCAACAAAATCATTTAAAAGTTTATTAACTTCTGAATGAGCTACTAACTACATATACTTTCTTTGCTACAAACATTTGCAAAAGAAAGGACAATACATAGTGGATATTATGACGACCGAGTTTTTAACGGCTTTACTGTCTATCATTGTCATTGATTTAGTGCTTGCTGGTGATAATGCATTGCTGATTGGATTGGTGGCGAAAAATTTACCGAAAAAGCAGCAAAAGAAGGTCATCCTCATAGGCACTTTTGGCGCTATTTTTGTACGAGTTCTGTTAACGTTAATTGCTGTTCGATTATTAGAAATTGATGGGCTGTTATTAGTTGGCGGTGTACTGTTAGTTTATATTGCTTATAAGCTTTTATTGAATGAGGAAGAAATGGACGTCAAACCTTCTGAGAAGAGCTTTTGGGGGGCCGTTGGTACGATTTTATTAGCAGATATTTTAATGGGTGTCGATAATATTATTGGCGTTGCGGGTGCAGCACACGGTAATTTCTTATTAGTCGTGATTGGCTTGTTCATCTCGATTCCTATTGTTGTGTGGGGAAGTACAATCGTCATTAAATTGATTGAGCTTTTCCCGCTTATCATTTATATAGGGGCTGGTATTTTAGCATGGACAGCCTCTAAAATGATTATGAAGGATGCTTATGTCGCACCTTTTTTCCAAAGCCATGTATCCATGTTTAGCTTTGAATTATTAGTAGTAGCGACCGTATTGTTTACAGGTTTTATCACGAGACATCGCCTACAAAAAGCAAAAGTGGCAACCAGATAAAAATAAGCCCCTTATTAAGACATATTCTTAATAAGGGTCTACGTTTTTATTTTACAATTAATGCTGGGCAGTTTACACGCTTCATTACTTTATGGCTTACACGGCCTAGTACCATTTCTTGCAATGTATTCAATCCGCGGCTACCGATAACGACTAAGTCTACTCGAGATGCATTGGCATAGCGAACGATTTCCGAACCAGGTGTCCCTTTTAAAATCGTAATTTTGGATTGAATCTTTGCTTCTTTTACTAGTTGTTCAATAGGGGCTACTTTACGGCGACGTTCTAATGCTAGACTTTCTGGCGATGCTGCATGTAGAACATCTTGTTTCGCTTTTTCAAAGTCTGCTACATAGACAATATCAATAAGTGCACCTTCTGAAAGACTTGCAATTTTAATCGCTTCTTTTGCTGCACGGATAGCATTCTCAGAGCCATCTGCGGCTAATAAAATGTGCTTATACATTCCTATTCCTCCTTAGTGACCGCCTGTTAAACCGACTAGTTTATCGTATAATTCTTCACTTGCCGAGTTTAATCCTTTCACGTGAACTGTTGTTCCTTGCTCTTCTAGCTTGGCTACTACTTTTACAACAGCGCCAACTGCTGATTCATCCCACAGGTGAGAGCTTGATAAATCGATCGTTATTTCTTTTGCAGACACTTGTTCAAATGCCTGTACAAAGCTTTGTGTGGAGGCGAAGAAAAGGGGTCCTTCAATCATATACGTTGTGCCGCTTTGTTTTATTTTTACTTTTGAAATACTGGCAACAAAGAATAGCGCACTTAAAATAACACCAATCACGACGCCAATCGCTAAATTATCTGTGTACACAACAATCACAACGGTTGCAAGCATGACAATGGCATCTGCACGAGGGGCTGTTACGATATATTTAAACGATCCCCAGTCAAATGTCCCGATCGATACCATCACCATAATGCCGATCAGGACAGGCATAGGAATATCGACTACTAAGTCACCTAATACTAAAATAAGGAACATTAAGAAAACACCCGCTACTAATGTAGAGAGGCGACCCCGACCACCTGATTTTACGTTAATGACCGATTGACCAATCATCGCACAGCCAGCCATTCCGCCAAAAAAACCGTTAATGAAGTTCGCGATTCCTTGACCACGTGCTTCACGGTTTTTATCTGATTTTGTATCAGTCATATCGTCTACAATTTGTGCTGTTAATAAAGACTCTAATAAGCCAACAACCGCAAGTGCTAATGAATACGGTAAAATAATGCTAAGTGTCTCCAAATTAAATGGCACATCTGGAATAAAGAACGACGGTAAACTTTGTGTAATCGTACCAAGATCACCGATTGTTTTTAATTCCACACCTGACATAAATGCGACTGCCGTTAATACAACAATGGCAATGAGCGGAGCAGGAATCGCTTTAAAAAAGCGCGGTACAGTGTACACAATGAGTAAGGTCACACCGATAAATACATACGTTAGCCATCCTTCACCAAGGAAATGGGGAACTTGGGCCATAAAAATTAAGATGGCTAATGCATTGACGAAGCCAATCATCACGGCATTTGGAATGAATCGCATAAGCTTAGCAATGCCGAAAACCCCCATGACTATTTGAATGATCCCCGTTAAAATCGTTGCGGCTAATAAATAATTCAGTCCATAATCAGCGACTAAGTTTACCATGACAAGCGCCATCGCCCCTGTTGCAGCTGAAATCATACCAGGACGTCCACCGACAAAGGCAATAATGGTCGCAATACAGAAGGAAGCATAAAGTCCAACCATCGGGTCCACCCCAGCAATAATAGAGAAGGCAATCGCTTCTGGAATAAGTGCTAATGCAACGACAATACCTGATAAAATATCCCCACGAATATTCCCAAACCATTGCTCTTTTAATGTTTGCATACTATTTCTCCTTTCGATATAGTACTACCTAAGTAGTTAGTGACTCGCAATGAGTAAAAATACATCCTAAAAATACCAAGTGAATAGTAAAAGATATTAAAATAAAGCGTAATCATAGCCTCCGCGCTTTGCCACAGCCTACACAGGAGCTAAAACAGGCGCGGCCTGTTTGGATCTCCTGTTCCTGCTCCTGACGCTTGCGCTTTCGTCGCAAAGAAAATCTTGGCTCCTGTGGCGATGGCGCGCTACGGCAAAAGTGAATACTTCTCGATATGCTAGAAAAACATTTCTATTCTTTAAAAGAAATCATTTTCTTTTCATTTGCACGTATTATCGCCCAGTCTCTACTATAATGAATGCGAATCTTTCATTATTTTTAAGCAACCGATTTTTTATGGAACAGTAGTTGCTTGTAGCGGAGGCAGGAGAGTGTAGCTGACGGCATGCGCCTTTCGCTACAGAGCAAAGCTTCCTACGGGAAAAGTGAGACAATCAAGACCCCGCAGGAGCGAAGGATGAGCGACGAGGAGGCTTGATGCTCGCCCGTGGAAAGCGAGTGCCGTAGCGGAAAGCAACGGTTAGCCAAATGGTAATATGTGTTTCAAAATTTACTCAATATTAGTCACAAAAATAACATTCATAATAGTACCATTATTATTCCCAAAAAGAAATGGTTTTGGGAAAATGGAGGGGAGAACATGATTTACGGGTATAAGCGTCCTATTCAAGGGGATGAACAAATGACAAACCAATTGACAACCGTGGAAGTGGATCAACTATACATAGAACGACATCCTTATGCTAAAAAGCGAACACAGTTGGAAGATTTGTTGATGAACCTTCAAGCGGGAGATGAAGTGTATGTGGAAAATATCGTTGTACTGGCGGACTCCTTGACGCAATTCGAAGATTTACTGAAAGTCGTTGAACGTGATGAAGTAGCGATTCATTTTCTACATGACAACATTTCAAGTACATCGATGTTACAGATGTCTCTTATAGAAGCAACGACTTTTTTTGCTAAGCTTCAAACAGCTTGTATGAGCCATCGTACAACATTTGGGATGCAAGAAGCGAAAAAACAAGGAAAAGTAATCGGTCGACCGAAAAAATCAGATGATAATTTAAAAAGAGCCTTTCACATGTATCAAAGTAAAAAGTACACCTTGCAAGCGATTAAAGAGGAAACAGGGATTAGTAAGTCGACATTATACCGCTATATCGATCAGCTAGGGGAATAGTATATAAATTTACAAAACCTTTACAAAGGCGATGAACACTTCTATTAAAACATTTGATATTACAACTTTGTAAATTTCCGCTTTGAGCACTCATTCTACCCTTTACACTGCATCAATAACTTGATATGTTGTAGCAAATAAATAGTTTTAAGCATGGAGGAGTCAGTCACATTGGCACCCCCATGCTTTTTTATTGAAAGGAGTTATTTATGCTTAGGTTGTGGGAAATTTTTATCGTGTCGTTCCGTCTAGGATGTACATCTTTTGGGGGTCCGACCGCGCATTTAGGTTATTTTCAACAAACATATGTTAAGCAAAAGAAATGGTTAACAGACGAGGAATACGCGGATCTTGTGGCACTGAGTCAATTTTTACCTGGTCCTGCTTCAAGTCAGGTTGGAATGGGCATCGGTTTAATACGGGGCGGGATAGTAGGGAGCATCGTGTCATTTATCGGCTTTACGATGCCATCTGTATTGTTACTTATGCTATTTGCGGCATTTTATTTGCAGGCTGATTTTAATATGAACTGGATTCATGGCTTGAAGCTTGTCGCTGTGGCGATTGTAGCCCATGCCATTATCGATATGGCGAAGAAACTACTACCAACTTGGCAGCATATTACATTAGCTGTTGCGGCTTGTGGAGTGCTATTATTTTTCGCTACGGCTTGGACACAAGTAATCATCATTTTAGTCGCTGGTGTTATCGGCTACCTGTTATTTAAAGGGGCTCCGAAAAAAGTCACTGCGACGCAATTATTATCTAAAACAACAGGTGCCATTTTACTCGTACTATTTTTTGTATTACTCATCGTGCTTCCTTTTTTAAATAGCATACTAAATATAGAAGCACTCGTATGGTTCGAGAAGTTTTATACGGCTGGGGCGCTCGTATTTGGTGGAGGTCATGTTGTACTCCCGTTATTAGAAGCGCAGTTTGTTCATAGTGGACTTATGTCGTTAGAATCCTTTTTAACAGGCTATGGGGCAACACAAGCGGTGCCAGGTCCACTATTTACATTTGCAGCGTATATTGGCATGGTATTAGGCGGAGTAGGTGGTGCTTTCTGGGCAATATTTGCGATCTTTTTACCCGCATTTTTACTTATACTCGGTGCTTATCCATTTTGGGTATCGTTAAGTCAGCATCCAAAGCTGCGCGGTGCCATCGCTGGGATGAATGCCGCGGTAGTAGGTATTTTAACAGCTGCCTTCTTTACACCGATTGTATCAGGAACAATTAGCAATGTATGGGATGCTGTCTTTGCGATCATTTTGTTCATATTACTAATGAAATGGCAAGTAAAGCCATATATTATTGTAATCATCGGAATTGTCATCGGAATTGTATTTTATTAAAAGTATGTAAAGCTATCCATTCATGCTATTTTAGTATGAGTGGTTTTTTAATCGGTAGTGTAGAGTAAACTTTGGGAACTCATAAAGTCATCATGACGTATATAATAGTATAGAAGGCAATAAATGGGGGACTGTCGAAAACTTTCGGCATCTCCCATTTTGTCTAGGAAAATGATTTCGGGTAGGTGACATGTTGCTTATTTATTATTTAGTTATTAGTTATTTAATCGGTACATTTATGACCGCTTATTTCGTTGGTAAATGGAAAGGAATTAACCTACAACAAGCAAATACAGGCAATTTAGGTGCTCGTAATGCAGGGCGCACATTAGGAAAAACAGCCTTCTTGCTCACTGTTATTGGCGATGGATTAAAAGGGGTTCTCGTTGTATGTTTAGGACGCTATCTCGGTTTTGAAGATGTATGGATTACAGCGGGGATGTTGTTTGTTGTACTCGGTCATCTATACCCGTTTTGGTTAAAGTTTAAAGGGGGAAAGGGAATTGCGACGGGTATTGGTGCTTTACTTACCTTTTCACCGATTCTCCTGTTAGCGCTAATCGCTGGTTTTGTTGTTTCATTACCGTTTACAAAAAGTTTAACGATTAGCATGGTAATTGGTTTTATGACATATAGCATCTATATAGTAGCAACGGGAAAATTTGACCTTTTTATACTCGTTGCGATATTGGCATTACTGACATTTGAGCACCGTCACAACCTAATAGAAAGAGTGAAATAATATGTACTGGACAAAAATCGCGACAACAGAAAAAGAATTTGAGCAAATCGCTAGGTTGAATTACGAAACGTTCGTTGAGGAAATTCCGCAGCACAAGGAAAATGATACACACCGCCTTGTCGATCGCTTTCATCATGAAAATACATACATCATTGTTTACAAAGAAGCAGAGCTTGTAGGAATGGTTGCCTTTCGTGCTATCCGCCCATTTTCGCTCGATGAAAAAATAGGGCCTGTAGAGCACCATTTACCAAAAGAACTTTGTCGTCATCTATGTGAGTTACGGTTACTGGCTGTCAAAAAAGAGCATCGCAACGGTCGCGTCATGCTCAAGTTGTTTAAAGCACTGTATGCCTACTTTTACGAGCAAGATTTTTCTGCTTGTGTGATTTCAGGCACTACACGGGAAGAAAAAATGTATAAGCAAATTGGCTTTACACAATTTGCACCCACTGTTGGACCAAAAGAAGCACAGTACTTGCCAATGGTACTGACAAAGGAGGCGATTCATACATTCCGCCACCGTATGTTAAAAGAGTTGAAAACATTTTACCCTGGTCCTGTGAAACAAACGACGGCTATTTCCCACACGGAACTATCACATCGTAGTATGGATGCGACAATGTTATATCAAAATGTCCAACGACAGCTATTAGCGCTTGCCGATAGCCGGTTTGTAGCAACAATTGTTGGTTCAGGAACCGCAGCAAACGAGGTGATGCTAGGCGCTGTAAAAGCAACTTGTCCGAATGAGCCAGGACTTGTGCTGAGCAACGGGGAATTTGGTGAAAGATTAATGCAACAGGCGAGGAACTGGCAGCTGTCCTTTACGGAGAAATGCTACAAGTGGGGAGAGGCATTTAATCTTGAAGAACTTGAGCACATTATAAAAGAACATGATATAAAATGGCTTGCCTTTGTACACGGCGAAACATCTACTGGCACATTAAATCCTTTCAATGAGCTCACTTTACTTTGCCAAAAATACGATGTAAAGCTTTGTGTGGATTGCATCAGCTCCTTTGGTACACATCCGTTCTCATTACAGGATGTCTTTTGTGCAACAGCTGTGAGTGGGAAGGCAATTGGTGCACTGAGCGGTCTTGCCTTTGTCTTTTATAATGAAGCGCCTATTGCTAGCGATCATATCCCTTGCTATGTCAACCTTTCTACGTACCATGAAAAAATGCCGTTTACAGTTCCAGCATACTTATTAGTAAATACATTTGCAGCACTTGAACAATATCCAGCCCGTTTTGAAGCATTACAAAATCGTCTTGAATCAGTGCTTACTTCTCCGATTTATAAGCACTCCGGCTTGCAAACATGGCACTATCCAATTATCGTTACATTTGTAGAGATGGAAGATTTTTATACGTGTACACAGTTAAATGATTTTGCTTTGCACGGTGCGAGTCGTTACTTAAAACAGCGAGGGCTTGTCCAATTAAGTATTATTCAGCCAACATTTGAAAAAGATTTTGCGGCACTAGTACAATTATTTTCGCACTATAAGAAACTAATAGGATAGAAGGTGACTTTTGTGTCTCAAGTACAAGATGCAAGCCTTATTTTAGAGGGCGGGACATTTCGAACATTATTTACAGCAGGTGTACTCGATGCGTTTATCGATGAAAAAATGAAATTGCCATACATCGTTGCCATTTCAGCAGGTGCGATTAACGCCTGTTCCTACGTAGCGGAGCAAAAGGAGCGTACATTACGCGTTCTTTCTACGTATAGACATGATAAGCGCTATATGGGCATTGGTAATTTCCTGAAAGAGCGTAGTTATTTTGGGCTCGATTTTGCGTATAATGTGTTACCTAATCAGCTCGATCTATTTGATTGGGAGACGTATCGTACTTTTGATGGTCAGCTTGAGTTTGGGGTCACAAATGCTTACACAGGAGAAGTGGAGTACATGGACGCACTGACAATGGATACACAGTGTACGATGTTACGGGCAACATGTGCACTTCCGATTTTATTTCCAGAGATCAAATTGAATGATGTGCCGTATTATGATGGCGGTTTAGCTGACCCGATTCCTGTGAAGCGAGCAGAGGAGCATGGTTTCAATAAGCATATTTTCGTGCTTACGCGACCTAAAGGCTACCGGAAAGAAATGGATCGTAAAAGTAAATGGGTGATGAAATTATTTGCTCGGAAGTATCCAGCGCTAGCTCAAGCAATGGCACATCGGGCAGAACGGTATAATGCGACTTTAGAATATGTGGAGTCACTCGAAGCAACGGGACAAGCATTTATATTTCGACCTGATTATGCGCTAAATAGTTTTGAAAAAGATATTACTATCATGCGTAAAACGTATCAAATGGGTTACGAACAAACAATGAAGCGTTATGAAGAGTTAACCAAATTTATGCAAAAATAACCTAACATTTTGATGTCCGTTTCGTTACAAACGGGCATTTTTGTTTGTTTTCAGTAATATTTCTGTAACGGAAACAGCTTTGATTTGTAACAAGCATGAAATCTAAAATGGTTAAGATTATATTGTATGGAAAAACTTTAATCATAGTGGAGGTAATTCATGCGCAAACAAAGTATCTTGTCTTTACTAGGGGTCTTACTTTTAAGTATGACATTGTTTGTAACATCGGCTGATGCGGCAACACACAAAGTACAAAAGGGCGATACGTTATACGGTTTAGCAAAAAAATACGACACAACAGTAAACACACTAAAATCTTTAAATAATTTATCGAGCGATATAATCAGAGTAGATGAAGTACTAACGATTTCTGAAGAATCGAAATCAAATACAACAGCTAAAACAGATGTACAGGATGAAAAAGAAGTGAAAACATTGGAGGTAACAGCAACAGCATTTACGGCCAGTTGTCGTGGCTGTTCAGGCGTTACTAGTACAGGTATTAATTTGAAGAAAAATCCCGATGCGAAAGTCATTGCAGTTGATCCAAAGGTCATTCCACTTGGGACAAAAGTGTGGGTGGAAGGCTACGGTGAAGCGGTTGCAGGGGATACAGGTGGTGCGATTAAAGGCAATAAAATCGATGTCTTTATGCCAACAAAGGATAAAGCGTATAGTTGGGGACGGCGCACCGTCACCGTGAAAATTTTAGAATGATGAAATAGGCCATTCTCTTAAGTGGGGATGGCTTTTTTAGTTGCTATCGTATTTAAAATCCGTAACAATAGAAATACTAGAAAGGAGCTGAGTAGAACTGAAAGCGGGTTCTTTGATACATAATATAGTGGGGATTGGCTTAATTGTTGTCAGCCTTTTACAAGCGGTAAATTATTGGGATGAAAGTTTACCGAAATCTATTTTTTATCTTGTTTTTGCGGGTGTCATCGGCTGGCTCATGTTATTTGTAACGAAAAAACGGAAAGAAATTGAGCGAGAAAAAGGGTGAGGACATGGAAAAACTAAAGCTGCCTATTTCGGTATTAGATTTAGTACCTGTACTAGAAGGACAAACGGCACATGAAGCCTTTATAAGGGCGCGTGATTTGGCACAGCATGTAGATGCGTTAGGTTACAACCGTTATTGGCTAGCGGAGCATCATAACAGCCGCGCTATCGCAAGCTCCGCTACAGCGGTAGGGATTGGCTATATTGCAGAAGCAACAAAGCATATCCGTGTCGGCTCAGGTGGTGTAATGCTACCAAACCATGTACCGCTTATCGTAGCAGAACAGTTTGGTACATTAAATGCGATGTATCCAGGACGTATCGACTTAGGTCTTGGTCGCGCACCTGGAACGGATCCGTTTACCGCTCGAGCACTTCGTCGGAATATAGCTGGGGAGGATTTTGAAGAAAATTTACTGGAACTACAGCATTATTTAAGTGACGCTAAAGAGACAGATACAATTTGCGCTTACCCAGGTTTTGGTGACAATATTCCGATGTGGATTTTAGGGTCTAGTCTGTTCAGTGCGGAGCTCGCTGCTCGACGTGGCTTGCCATATGCATTTGCTTCTCATTTTGCACCAGATTTCTTGACACGGGCCATCAAGCTTTATCGGGAGCAATTTACACCGAGTGAATATTGTGAAAAACCGTATGTACTAGCATGTGTCAATGCGATTGTAGCGGATACTGATGAAGAAGCACACTACTTAGCGACAACTTTCTATCAATTCTTTTTATCTATTATTCGACGCGACCATCAGCTATTGAAGCCACCAGTGGAAAATATGGATGCGATTTGGTCACCTTTTGAACGTGACGCAGTGATGCAACAACGACAATACACATATATTGGTAGTAAAGAAACGGTAGCCAAGCAGTTAAAGTTGTTTATTGAAGAAACAGGCGTAGATGAAATCATGTTTAGCGCCTCTATTTTTGATAATGAAGAGCGGAAACACTCGTTTACATGCCTACGAGAAATTTTTGATTGAATTGTTGAAATATTCTAATTCGCGTGATACAATTTATCTAATTTAATAATCTTATCAAGAGAAGCAGAGGGACATGGCCCGATGAAGCTTCAGCAACCTCTAGTCATACTAGAAAGGTGCTACTTCCAGCAAGGACTTTCCTTGAAAGATAAGAGCGAGCGTCTAATACCCTCTCATTCTTATTTGCTGGAATGAGAGGTTTTTTGCGTCGATAGGAAAGTTTTAAGAAAGGACATCATCTATACCTATTGTAGTGTAGATATGTTTTTTCTAATTTCATAGAAATGGGGGATACGAGTATGCCGATTAACATACCGAAAAAATTACCAGCTGGAGATTTACTACGAGAAGAGAAAATCTTCATCATGGAGGAAGACCGCGCCCGCACGCAACAAATTCGACCACTAAACATTTTAGTTTGCAATTTAATGCCAGAAAAAGAGAAAACAGAATTGCAATTACTACGTTTACTAGGAAATACACCACTTCAAGTGAATGTGACATTTTTAAATACAGCGACATATGAATCAAAAAATGTATCGAAATCGCATTTACAGCTTTTTTATAAAACATTTGATGAGGTGAAACATCGTCGATTTGATGGCATGATCATTACAGGTGCACCTGTAGAACGGATGGAATTTGAAGAAGTTATTTATTGGCAGGAAATCGCAACGATTATGAACTGGGCGAAAGTCAATGTGACATCGATTATGTACATTTGTTGGGGAGCACAAGCAGCCTTGTATCATCACTTTGGGATCGGGAAATTTGAGCTACCGAAAAAATGCTCAGGTGTGTATTCACATGTTATTACAGACTTAACGGTTGACTTAGTGCGTGGGTTTAGCGACGAATACGTAGCACCACATTCCCGCCATACATCTGTTTCGATTGATGAAGTGCGTAATCATAGTGATTTAAAACTGTTAAGCTATTCTGATGATGCGGGTGTATTTATTGTCCAATCTAAAGATAATAAACACATTATGATTACAGGTCACTTAGAGTACGATGCAACGACATTACGCGATGAATATGTACGCGACATCGCCAAGGACGATAATGTTGAGATGCCGGTGAATTATTTCCCGGAGAACGATCCACTAAAAGAGCCTAAAAACACATGGCGTGCACACTCACACTTACTGTTCTACAATTGGCTTAACTACTACGTATACCAAGAAACACCGTACAAATGGGACTTCGTTGAAGAAAATATTGAGTTTCATATTTAACACAAACCGCATGATTGGGAATTACTCGTCATGCGGTTTTTTACGTTTAGTAGAAGGAATCTGCACTTTAATCAAAATACCATTTAACCGCATTGGAGTATAAAATTTTATCGGTAGCTTGTTCATCGAATAGCTGTTGGATTAGTTCAATATCTGAATACTCAAAAGGTCTTTTTGCTCGTGTAGAGGGTAAATCTGTCCCGAACATCAGCGCATCTGGATTCACTTCATAAATCGATTTTAAGGCATTCGTGACATTTAAGTCTACGCGACCAAAACCAGTAGCTTTGACGTACACCCCTTTATCCACTAGCTTTAGTAAATGTGGCAGTCCTTCTTCCGATAATCCTAAATGGTCGATTGATATGGCCGGTAATGTTTCAATCGTTGTTGCAATTTCAGGTAACTCTTTTGCATCCATATAAAGTTCACTATGCCACCCTACTAAATCATAAACCCTTCTAGCGAAGTAATCCAACTTCGATAAGTCTTCTGAACCGCCTCTTTTAATGTTGAAGCGTAATGCCTTTACACCGTTTGCATGTAAATGAAGTATTTCTTGATCCGTCACTGAAAAAGGTAATTGTGTGACGCCGCAAAATGTGGGCCCCATTTTTTGGAGCGCTGCTAATAAATACTGTTGGTCAAATCCTTGGAATGAACCCGACACAATAGCGCCACCTAATACATTGAAATGAGCTGTTTCATCCTGATAATCTTCAACAACATAACTAGGAGGCAAATAGCCTTGGTTTTCGGTAATCGGAAAGTCAAAATCAATAATATGAAAATGTGCATCAAAAATTCGCATAACAATACCCCTTTCTTTTCCTTAACATATCAAAGAAGGTGTATAAAGAAAATTACGGGTTATTAATGCAAGTGCATTAATATATCTTATCGAATGAACTGAAACATATTCATTTCATAATATAGAGATAAGCATGAAAAATTTTTAAAAAGGATGATGAATATTTCGGTAGTGAGCACAGTTTTGTCTCTTCGTCAAGGAAGAATGCCTGACAGCTTGGATGATTCCTTAGACATTGATCGCTGGGAGAATGACGGGGGGAGCTGTCCGAGGACAAGGTATAGCCGCGGTCATGACTGAAAAGTTGGGAGGAGCTTGAGCTAAAGAGGGAGGCGAGCAGTCTCTCTCTTTCAAAGAGGTTCTGGCTATTTCAAAAAAACGATACAATCTATGCTATACTCAAGTAGTACAGAAGGGGGATACATATGACAACTTCATTTTTAATTATTTTCCCAGTTGCATTTGCCGTTTTTGTTGTGGCGTCTGCATTTGCATTTTATAAATTCCGCCACTTTTTCTCCCGTGAACAATAAAAGAAGGTAGCACTCACTTTTGAGGCTACCTTCTTTTTATATTAGTTTTGTAAGTAAAGCTTGGGCAGGTGCAGCGTCTGCTTCGCCATTGTTTGCTGCTTTCATCAGCAATTTACGGAACTGATTTTTCATCTCTGCTGTTAGTGCGTCCTTATCAAACAGATCAAATTTACATTTATGAAGGGGGATCGTATCGGATTCACTAAATCCATCCTCGTAAAATAAATTCCACGTGATGTACTCGCCGTCATCATCGATACCAACAGAGCAAGTAAGTAAAAAGCTTTCAGCGGTTCCTTCCGCTACTACTTCCTCATAAAAATCTTCATCGTCCAGTAATTGGTCCTCTAACTGCTCATAAGCTGTTGTTGTTGTAATCGTAATCATCTTTTCAACTCCTCTGTTTGCATTATAACAGGGGATGTAGATTTTCACCTAGTTTAACTAATTAGTTATAAACAGAGCTTTCCGTACCAGTTGCAGCGTAAAATAACTTTTCGTTTACTTTCAGTGCCCATTGCACAATCGGACCGAGTCCAAAAGACATAATGATCGTGCCGATTCCAATCGGACCACCAAGTAAGAAGCCTGTAATCGCTACTATGATTTCCATCGTCGTACGAGCTCGACCGACACTCCAGCCAAGCTTATGTGAGAGGAGTAACATTAATGCATCACGTGGGCCAATCCCTAAGTTTGCTACAATATACATGCCACAACCGAAGCCAAGCAGTAATAGACCGATACAAAAAGCAATTAATTGCGGGAAGAACCCGTTTAGCGTCGGTAACATGGCATTGAAAATATCAATGAAAATACCAGCTAAAAACATATCTAAAAATGTCCCGATTTTCGGTAATCGTTTCATAAACACGGAGTCAATCGTTAAAATGATTAAACCAATGATAATCGACCATGTCCCAATCGTTAAACCGAACGTATCTGCCAGCCCGATATGGAGTACATCCCAAGAGCCAACCCCCAGCGATTTCGCTTTAATCGTTAATGTTATGCCAAATGATAATAGAAGTATCCCCAGTAAAAAAAATGCACTGCGCCAATAAATATGTCTTTCCATCGTATCCCTCTATTTCTCTGTTGTACAAATGATTCTAAGATGCCACACATTATTATAGCGAAAGAAGGGGGGAAACCGCTTTTTTCTGCTAATTCCCAAAATAAAGACTTTATTCTTCAACACGCTATATTGGTGGGGCGTCAGATTTATGTGGATTTATAACGGGAAGTAAAGAAATATCCCCGAACGACGCTTTGGAAATAGTATTGTTTAACTTGTGTTCAACAATCGGGAAACGCAACCTTTTATTATGAAATAAGTCAGATTACACAATGAAGTATTATCAGTTTATTACTTTGTATTTTTAGCTATGGAATATCAAAGATGTAAATGGAGTCCGTCAGATTTATGCGGATTTACAACGGTAAGTAAAAAAAATATTCCCAACGACGCTTTGGTAACTTTATATTTGCAAATTCAGTTATACTTTTATAAACGGGGGTGACTATGTTGAAAAATAGTAAACTGATTCTTTCCTTTACATTAGTATTTACAGGAATTATATTTACCAGTTCTATATTGGTAGCTTCTGCTAGTTATATCAATAACAAGGAAATCAATTCTTTGACAAACAAATGCTATCAAAATAATGGGGTACCTACTTTAGACATTAACAACGAACTTACAAACAATTACTCTTTTGAATGCAACAAAATTCAATTTAATTAATTCAGAAAAACTTATATGTTTATACAAATCCATACAAGATAACGTTCCGAAATCAAAGTTTGGAACTACACCAAAAAAGCTACGAATCCTTGTGAAATCAACGGTTTCGTGGCTTTTCCTATGAACATTATTTATACAGCTTTTTATGTAGGAAGCGCAAATACTGGATACATCGATATATACACGATTATGGCTTGCCTTTTAATATGCATAAAATGGTTTATATTTCTTAGCGTTATCAATCCGCATTTACCCCTATTGGAAATACATTTCAATCAACGAGCAAACCCCTTTATCAAACATTCCACTAAAAAAATCACGCTGATAGAAAAGATGTTATCTCATTAAAAATCTATATTCCTAAATGAAAACCTCATACATTGATTCTTTATCCTCTTTAATTTTTATAAAAATAAGAATAAATGTTGATTTTTAGTTATATATAACTATAATAGAGTAAAATGGTTGAAGTGATGAACACCGTTTTATGTAGGTGATTGAATGGATGTAAGCTAGTAGTGAAACACCTTCATATCGCTACTATAGGGGATTATGTTGGTTTTTTTGCACTCCTTATTACTATACGAAAAGACCCTTGGAACTTCTAATTATTTATAGTTAAAAATACCTAATTCCAGAACAACTTCAAGTCTACTAACCGAATAGAAATACGAAATGGAATGTATGTATGCAAGTAAAAAAATAATATTATGTAAAGGTGGGGAAAAATGGTCTTCTTCATAAATAAATCTAACAAATGGGATCAATATGTAAATGCTTCAGAAACAGACTTACCTAAAGTGGGGGAGCGAGCGAAGGAGCGCTTATCGTTCTTAGGTGTTGACCAAGAAACGCTTAATAGGGTAAAACAATCAGCGAATATATTAGCTCCTTTTAAAAAGGAAATAATCGATAAATTTTACGGAAGAATACAATCTGAACATATATTTAATCAACTGATTGCGCAACACGCCACAGTCGATCGTCTGAGAGAGAAAATCGAACAATATATCGATCAATTTTTAGAAGCGGAAGTCGATCAGCATTATATCGTGACGCGAATAAAAATAGGGGAGTACAATAGTCGAATCAATTTGACAGCAGAAAATTTTGTCGCTGCACATGATTTATTGATGCAGATAATGACTACAATTTTAATGGAAAAACTACACCGTCATCCTCAGCGTATGATAGAATGCGTGGTTGCTGTACAAAAGCTAGCAGCCTATGACAAACAATTAATCGTTGAAGTATATATGGAAAATACGTTTAAATACTTTTTAAACGAAGTATCTGACATGTTAAATGAGATGATGAGTTTAGATACAATCAAACAACTGCTTTCAAACATGCAGAAAAAGATAGATGAGACCCATAGTGTAACTGCCGCAACTGAAGAAATGAGTGCTTCTATACAGGGGGTAGCAAATTATGCAGTTGAAGTAGCAGAAGGAACAGATGAGGCGGTTCATTCAGCGGAAGAAAGCGGGAAAGTTGTAGATGAAACGATGGAAGATATAAGGCGAGTCGGTCATGTATATGGAAAAATTGTAAAGAATGTGGAACAACTGAATCAAGAAATTGACTATACACAGGATATTGTGAGAATCATTAAAGAAATCGCGGATCAAACCAATTTATTAGCGCTAAACGCATCGATTGAAGCGGCTCGTGCAGGAGAGCATGGGCGTGGTTTTTCAGTAGTTGCTTCAGAGGTGAGAAAGCTGTCGGAGCATACGAAGGAACAAATTGTGAAGATCATTGCTAATATGGAGTCATTGCAAAATGTCTCTTTAGAAGTCATTGAAGGGATTGGCCAAACGGAAAAATTAGTTGAAAAGAGTGTTGTAGGGGCGGAAAGTGCAAGTGAAGCATTAATCAGTATCGTTGAAATGATGAAAGGAATTAATGAATCAACCTCCCAAATAGCAGCGATGAGTGAAGAGCAAACGGCTACGATTGTGGACATCGCTTCGAGAAATGCGAGTATTTACGATAATAGTGTGGAATCACAAGAAATATCAAAACGAACAGCAAAAACATTTTTTGAAATTAGTAATAAAATGGATACGTACCGCAAGAAATTTTTAAATATTAATGTGAAACTAACGTCAAAAGATATTTTAAAAGTGGCGAAAACGGATCATTTGCTATGGAAATGGCGAGTGTATAACTTAATTTTAGGCATAGGGACGATCGACTCAAAAGAAACGATTTCTCATAAAGAATGTAGGCTAGGGAAATGGTATTACGGAGATTTACCTGAGCATGTGAAAAGCAAAAAAGCATTTAAAGACTTGGAACAACCGCATATGCAAGTACATCAAAGTGCTCAACTGGCAGTGAAATGTTTTGAAATGCATGATCCTATAGGAATAGAGAAAGCTTTTGAAGAATTAGAGAAATATTCCGAAATTGTTTTGAATTTATTAACAGATTTAGAGAAGGAACTTTAGTAACAAATAGAAGCGCAATAACCCTTATATTGTTAGGATTATTGCGCTTTCATAATGCTATCTTATTTGTATGTTTAATGGTAATGGCTATAGTTTATATTGTTTGACTAATGCATCTAGTTCTGTAGCAAGAGTAGCTAGTTGCTCTGTTCCTCTTGATACTTCTTTAATTAATGTACTGGATTGGACTGCTGTTGCCGCTGTTTCTTGAACACCAGCTGATGCCTCTTGTGTAATGGCATTGATTTCTTCAATAGACGCATTGATTTCTTGTCCTTCTTCCGCCATGCCCTGGACATTTTGCATCATACGCATTACATGATTCGCTACTTGTTGCATCGCTTCGTTAATAGATATAAATGTTTCTGTCGTTTTTTGTAATTGAGCGGATCCTTCTTGTACTTTGCTAAATCCAGTAGCTAAGGACGTATTGACGTTTTTGGAATCTTGTTGAATCGTTTGGACAATCGTTGTAATTTCATCTACGGAACTTGCTACTTGTTCTGCTAATTTCCGCACTTCTTCTGCTACGACAGCAAAGCCTTTTCCGTGTTCACCAGCACGCGCCGCTTCGATCGATGCATTGAGCGCCAACAAATTTGTTTGATCAGCTACAGCTTTAATGATAGAGACAAAGGAAGAAATATCTTGTGCTTGGTCGTCTAGTTTTTTCATTTTCTCCATCGAATCTTCGACAATTTGATAAATGGACTGCATTTGTTCGTTCGAATGGGTGATGAGTGTTCGTCCTTCATCTGCTAAAGCGACAACTTCAGCAGTCCCTTGCTGCAATTCATTTGCATGGTTACTTGTATCTTGTAGTTTCCAAGCATAGTCATTCATAATCGTCGATAATTCCGTTGTTGCATGAATTTGGTTTTCTGTTCCCGCTGCGAGTTCTTCCATCGTGTTGGCTATTTGTGTAGCCCCTGTAGCTACTTCTTTTGATGCGGAAGATAATTCGTCGCTATAAGAAGATACTTCTGTCGCCGTTGTTGCTACTTCGGTAAGCGTCTGTTTTAAGCTATGTTGGAAGTGTTGTATGCTTTCGATTAAATCGCCCACTTCATCCTCTTGCTTTTTGAGCGTTAGGTGATTTCGTAAGTCACCTGTTGCTAATATAGTCATTTGTTTAGAAACGGCTTTCACCGGATTGGAAATCGAGCGACTAAATAAAATAGAAATAACCACAACGACAATCGTTGTGACAATTAATAAAATGGTTGCTACGATAAAAATTTGTTTTTTCGTATCTGCAATCACTGAAGTGTCTTGACTAATATGTATCATACCAATAATGTTCGTATTTGTTGGATCGTACATCGGCATATACGTTTCAATCATTGAGTCATTGTGCATACGTACAAGTTCACCGTTTTGAATAGAAGGGACTATTGTATTGTTTTGTAATGTTTGACCGAGATGTTGTTCTTCGGAAGATACAACAATTGTCTGTTCTTCGTTATATAAATTAATCGTAGTATTCGGTAGTAATTCCTGCAGTTCTTTTACAAAAGTATCATCCAAGCCTGTTTGGAGTGTCCCGATGATTTGATCATCGTGAACAAGTGGCATAAATGCTCGAACAGATAATCCGCTACTACCAAATTCAAAGCCAGCAGTCGATTGACCCGTTAATGTAGACTGAATCGCAGGTAAATTACTTTTATCGTCACCGTATTTCTCTGGATTATGCCCGCGCAGCATCACGATTCCGTTTTGATCGCCCACTTCAAAAACCGTTATGCCATGTTCCGTTTGTAAACGCTCATACATAGGGATTAATGTTTGTTGAATTTGTGTGCGATCCCCTGAAGCAAAAGCATTTAACACCGCTTCATCTTCTGCGTATAGCGCGGAAAGAGTTAAAAGTTTATTTGCTGTCGCTTCGAAATGTGTTTTCACTGTCTGTTCCACTTCTATTTGCTGACTTTCACTCATGGCATTTAAACTATTTGCAGAAGTGAAAAATAAAATGGTAACGGTCATTCCTAATGCAATGAGAGTGACAGATAAAAATACAGCGACTAACTTTTTGTTTAATGTATTAAATTGCATAAGTACTCCTTTCTAAACAATCCTTTCCAATATAACATAAATATAGTCCATTTCGTCTATAGGTTTTGTTTGAAAGCGAAAAAATAAGTATAAAAAAACTTGCTACAAATTCGTAGCAAGTTTGTATTCATAGGCTAATTCATCTAACTGTTTATTCAATGATACATATAAATCATGCTCATTAAAGAACCATTCATCAGCTTTTTCAATATAAAAATGGACACCGCTTACGTCCGTTTCCACACCGATTTCATGTGGTAACTCACGATTCATACCAAGTGAAAATCCTTCATGGAACGGGGAGGAACCACCATACCGTGCATAAAAGCGAATATAGTCACCTTGTTCGACTTCCATTTCTTCTTGAAACCATATAAATGCATCTTCTGTTATGACAATTTTCAATTTCATCACCTCGTTGTTTATTATGCAAGTAAATTAAACGAATGAAAATAAAAAAGCTCTCGAGTAGAGAGCTTAAATCCATTTGACTTTTGGTTCTGTGCCATTTTTGATTCGTTTAATATTTTCACGGTGACGGTAAACAATAAACGTAAATAAACAAGCGATTAAAATGCTTAATTCCCATTCACCACTGACAAATCCGTAAACGATGCTATAAATAAGTGCTACAGTCGCTGCAATGATCGATGTGAGACTGACCATTTTTGTTAATTTTAATGCCAACAAGAAAGTGCAGAATAAAACGATAAATAACGGCCAAGTATAACCTAATAATAAGCCTGCACTTGTTGCCACTGCTTTTCCACCACGGAAGCTTGCAAAAATCGGGAACATATGACCAATTACCGCGACAACACCTAAAATAAGTGGGTGAATGCTTGTCTCCTGAAAATAGGGGAGAAGTGGCAATAATACGGCTGCTGTTCCTTTTAACACATCAATAATAGTGACAGCAATCCCTGCTTTTTTCCCAAGTGTGCGGAATGTATTGGTTGCTCCTAAATTTCCGCTACCGTGTTCACGAATATCCGTTTTATAAAAAGCTTTTCCGACCCATAATCCAGATGGAATGGAACCAATTAAATAAGCACAAAGAATAATAAGTGCATTTAGCATGCGGTTGTGCTCCTTTCAATAGTAAAAAAATTATTAGTTGGTACTAATAGGTTGTATTAAGTATTTTACACGTTTTTCATTCAATTAGAAAGTGGAATTTATCATATATAAAGATATCCTACCATGGAATGAAGCATCATTAGTAGAAAGAAATCCATTTCACATAGGAAAAAGGGTATATTTTTGTCATTATTTTTTAAAAAAAGAAGGAAATATGCCCCTATTTCATGAATTTCAATAGTGCATGAACTTTTATTGGGACAGAGATGATGATACAATAAATGTCTAATTGCGCTTGTTGGAAATATTGACAGCGCCTACTATTCCAAGTACGATTAGTAGCGATAGAACGTTTGTTTGGTTTTGGAGGGGAATTGATTTGGTAAATAAGCAACAAGGGATCGCCTATAATGACGATGCCATTCAAGTATTAGAAGGATTAGAAGCTGTTCGTAAACGACCAGGGATGTATATCGGTTCTACAGACGGGCGCGGTCTTCATCATCTAGTGTATGAGATAGTGGATAATGCGGTTGATGAAGCACTTGCTGGGTTTGGTTCACATATCATCGTCAAAATTCATGAAGATAATAGTATGAGTGTACGTGACTTCGGACGAGGTATGCCTACAGGAATGCATAAAATGGGTAAACCTACGCCAGAAATCATCTTTACAGTATTACATGCTGGAGGGAAGTTTGGCCAAGGTGGCTATAAAACAAGTGGCGGCTTACATGGTGTAGGTTCATCCGTTGTCAATGCCCTTTCATCATTTTTGGAAGTCACAATTTATCGCGATGGTATTATTCACCGTCAACGTTTTGAGCAGGGAGGAAAGCCTGTTACATCGCTTGACACAATTGGAAAAACGAAAGAAACAGGCACACTTGTTCATTTCTTACCAGATAAAGAAATCTTCTCCGTAACGAAATTTAATTATGATACATTAGCTGAGCGTCTTCGTGAATCCGCTTTCCTGTTAAAAGGGCTGAAAATAGAGCTGATTGATGAGCGCGGTGAGGGTACGTCTGATATTTTCCATTATGAAAGTGGTATTGAAGCATTTGTCGCTTATTTAAATGAGGAAAAAGACGTGCTACATCCGGTTCAATATGTCGAAGGGTCACAGCAAGAAATTGAAGTAGAGTTTGCCTTCCAGTTTAATGATGGCTACTCTGAAACGATTCTTTCATTCGTCAACAATGTACGCACACGAGACGGCGGCACACATGAAACAGGTGCAAAAGCGGCCATGACACGTGTGTTTAATGAATATGCACGGAAAATTGGGTTACTCAAAGAAAAGGATAAAAATCTGGAAGGGACAGATATTCGCGAAGGTTTATCTGCCATCATCTCTGTTCGTATCCCGGAGCATTTACTGCAGTTTGAAGGACAAACAAAAGGAAAGCTCGGTACAAGTGAAGCCCGTTCTGCTGTGGATACGGTTGTATCGGAGCAGCTTTTATATGTACTGGAGGAAAATGCTGAATTATCCTCTTCTTTAGTGCGTAAAGCGATTCGCGCTCAACAAGCACGTGAAGCTGCACGGAAGGCACGTGAAGATGCGCGACACGGCAAGAAAAATAAAAAGAGTAGTACGCTGTTATCAGGTAAATTAACACCGGCTCAGTCCAAAAATGCGGCCAAAAATGAATTATATCTGGTAGAGGGAGATTCTGCCGGTGGTTCAGCCAAACAAGGACGTGACCGCAGTTTCCAAGCGATTTTGCCACTGCGCGGGAAAGTGATTAATACGGAAAAAGCGAAGCTACAAGATATTATGAAAAATGAAGAGATTGCAACGATTATTCATGCAATTGGTGCGGGTGTTGGATCGGACTTTAATGTGGCAGATACTGCATACGATAAAGTAGTCATTATGACCGATGCCGATACAGATGGTGCACATATTCAAGTCTTACTACTGACGTTCTTCTATCGTTATATGCGTCCACTCGTTGAAGCGGGGAAAGTATTTATTGCACTGCCGCCACTGTATAAAGTATCTAAAGGGGCAGGCAAGAAAGAAGTCATTGAATACGCTTGGACAGAAAGTGGGCTACAGCAAGCGATGAAAAAAGTCGGCAAGGGCTATGTCATTCAGCGCTATAAAGGGCTTGGTGAGATGAACGCCGATCAGTTATGGGATACAACGATGAACCCTGAAACACGTACATTAATCCGGGTAACAATTGACGATGCCGCGCGTGCGGAACGTCGTGTTTCCACATTAATGGGCGATAAAGTAGAGCCTCGTCGTAAATGGATAGAGACGAATGTGAACTTCGGTATGGAAGAAGACCTCAATATCCTAGATAACGAGTTCATTCACGAGGAGGAAGTATAATGGCAACAGAACGTTTTCAAGATTTACCGTTAGAAGAAATTATGGGTGACCGTTTTGGTCGCTATTCGAAATATATTATTCAAGACCGCGCGTTGCCTGATGCACGCGACGGTCTAAAACCAGTACAACGCCGTATTTTGTATGCGATGTATAACGATAACAATACACATGATAAGCCGTTCCGTAAATCAGCTAAAACAGTCGGGAACGTTATTGGTAATTACCATCCGCACGGTGACTCATCTGTTTATGAAGCGATGGTACGTATGAGCCAAGACTGGAAAGCGCGTCATATGCTCATTGAAATGCACGGAAATAACGGTTCTGTCGATGGAGACCCAGCAGCAGCGATGCGTTATACGGAAGCACGTCTGTCAGCGATTGCCGGGGAAATGCTGCGTGATATTGGCAAGCGAACAGTAGAGTTCGTCCCAAACTTTGATGATCAAGACGTGGAACCAACTGTGTTACCAGCACGTTTCCCGAATTTATTAGTAAATGGTTCAACGGGGATTTCGGCTGGTTATGCAACGGATATTCCACCACATAACTTAACGGAAAGCTTAGATGCGGTATTAATGCGCCTGGATCATCCAACTGCTACTGTAGATGAATTAATGACGGTCATTAAAGGGCCAGATTTCCCAACAGGTGGTATTATCCAAGGGGTAGACGGCATTAAGAAAGCATACGAAACAGGGCGCGGGAAAATTATCGTTCGTGCGAAAGCAGACATTGAAGCGATTAAAGGCAGTAAAGAACAAATTGTTGTAACGGAGCTGCCGTATGACGTCAACAAAGCGAATTTAATCAAAAAAATCGACGAACAACGGATGGACAAGCGTTTAGAAGGCATTTCCGAAGTGCGTGATGAATCAGATCGTAATGGACTACGTATCGTCATCGAAATGAAAAAAGATATTCCATCACAAGGGATTTTAAATTACTTATATAAAACGACAGATTTACAAGTCACATATAATTTTAATATGATTGCCATTCATAATCGTCGTCCAACGATGATGACATTACCACTCATGTTAGATGCGTATATTGCACACCAAAAAGAAGTGGTGACAAAGCGTTCGGAATACGATTTACTCAAGGCGAAGGACCGTTTACATATTGTAGAAGGTCTCATGAAGGCGCTATCCATTTTAGACGAAGTGATTGCAACAATCCGCGGATCGCTCGATAAACGAGATGCGAAAAATAATTTAATTGCAAAGTTTGACTTTACGGAAGTACAAGCGGAAGCGATTGTCAGCTTGCAACTGTACCGTTTAACGAATACCGATATTACAGAGCTGCAAAAAGAACAAAGTGAGCTCACAAAGCTGATTGATCAATTAACTGCTATTTTAAATGACGAGAAAAAGCTAATACGAGTCATTAAGGCTGAGCTAACCGATATTAAAAAGCGTTTTAATGAGCCACGTCGTTCACAAATTCAAGCGGAAATTGAAGAGATTAAAGTGACGCTTGATGTGCTTGTACCAAGTGAAGAAGTCATCGTGACAGTGACGAAGGACGGCTATGTCAAGCGAACAAGCCAACGTTCCTATGCGGCATCTAACGGTAAAGATTTTGCGATGAAGGAATCAGACTTCTTACTATACGAAGAAACGTTGAATACACAGCATCATTTACTATTATTCACAAGTAAAGGGAACTATATTTATCAACCGGTGCATGAATTACCAGATATCCGATGGAAAGATCTTGGTCAGCATATTTCAAGTATCGTACCAATTGATACGGAAGAACATATTGTGTCTGTGATTGGGATTGAGAAGTTTGAACTAGAAGATATGTTTGTATTTACAGCGACGAGGGAAGGGCAAATTAAACGCTCGCCACTTGCGGATTATGCTGTCACACGTTATTCGAAACCGATTAAGACGATGAACTTAAAAGGGGACGATGAAGTCATTACTGCCGAGCTTGTGACATCAACTCAAGAGCTATTACTCACATCGAATACAAGCTATAGCATTCGCTTTGTGATGGAAGAATTGCCTGTAACCGGCGTAAGAACGGCGGGTGTAAAAGGCATGCAGCTAAAAGAAGGGGAATACCTTGCTGCAGCGAATGTGTTAAACCCTGGTGCAGAGCAAGATATCGTCATCGTAACGCAGCGTGGTGCTGTGAAACGTATGAATGTCGCAGAAATTGAACTGAGCAATCGGGCAAAGCGCGGCGTTGTGACGTTGAAGGAACTAAAAACGAACCCACACCGTGTATATGCGATTGTCGTGGTAAAAGTATCGGATACAATTGTTCTAGAAACGGAAAAGGGCGTGCAAGAGGAAATTCAAATTGTCAACCTTTCACGTACAGACCGCTACTCAAACGGTTCACTCCGTATAGATACAGTAGGAGATGGCAAACTAGTTCGTGTAGCCGTTGCCAAACAATAAAGTATATGAAGCATCCTAGAAATAGGGTGCTTTTTATTTTTAAAGATGATTAAAAGGGTATAACAGCGGAACAAATAGGGTAACTTATCTTTTTTCACTTTTGAAAAACAATCCAAAAAGTTGACAAATAAAAAACAAAGAGCTATGATTTACATACCCCATATAGGTACCTTGTAAACATAAAAGGAGGTATTGCATGGATCATTGTGAAGACACTTGTCGAAAAAGTCATCATCCTGAGCATGTGAAAAAAGATTTAATGAATCGTCTCAACCGTGTGGAAGGGCAAATTCGCGGCATAAAAGGGATGATTGAAAAAGATGTGTATTGTGATGATATCATTACACAACTTTCCGCCACGCAATCTGCTTTAAATAGCGTAGCGAAAGTGCTACTCGAAGGACATTTAAAAGGCTGTGTGGTCGACCGCTTAGCGGATGGGGACGAGGAAATTATGGATGAGTTATTAGTAACCATCCAAAAATTAATGAGAAAATAGCAAAAGGAGTCAAGAAATATGCAAACAGTTACATTAAACGTACACGGCATGTCTTGTGGCCATTGTGTAAAAGCAGTGGAAAATAGCGTAGGAGAATTAGCAGGAGTAACAGAAGTAAAAGTACATCTAGAAGATAAGAAAGTAGATGTTACATTTGACGAAGCAACAGTTACACTGGATCAAATTAAAGAAACAATCGATGATCAAGGCTACGATGTAGTGGAATAATAAATGAGAGAGAGTGCGTATTTACGCACTCTTCTCTTTACAAACAAACATACCCTATGCAGGTATGAGTGAGAGGTGTGACATGTAGTGAGTGAGCAAAAAAAAGAAAAAACACTTCAAATTTCCGGTATGACCTGTGCCGCTTGTGCAACACGAATTGAGAAAGGGCTGAATAAACTTCCAGGTGTGGAAAAGGCGAGTGTTAATTTAGCACTTGAAAAATCCGTTATTCAATACAATCCACAACAGATAGACGAAAAGGTATTCGAAGAAAAAATTCAAGCACTCGGTTACGAGGTAGTGAAAGAAAGAAAAGAGTTTACGATTACAGGTATGACCTGTGCTGCTTGTTCTTCAAGGATTGAAAAAGGGTTAAATAAATTAGCAGGTGTTACCGTTGCCAATGTAAACTTAGCACTCGAACAAGCAACCGTTGAATTTAATCCTTCCGAACTTACCGCTTCAGATATTATTCAACGAGTCGAAAAACTAGGATACGGTGCACAACTGAAGGTAGATGAACAAGAAACGACGGATCATCGGGAACAGGCTATTCAGAAGCAAACACGAAAATTTATTTTTTCGGCTATCCTGTCTTTACCGCTTTTATGGACGATGGTCGGGCATTTTTCCTTTACTTCATTTCTCTATGTGCCGGACATTTTAATGAATCCTTGGGTACAATTTGCGCTTGCAACACCCGTTCAATTTATTATCGGTCGCCATTTTTATGTAAGTGCCTACAAAGCATTGCGCAATAAAAGTGCAAATATGGATGTCCTCGTTGTGATGGGTACATCCGCTGCTTACTTTTATAGCGTTTATCAGGCAATCAAATTCTCGGATCATCATGCGCAGTTATACTTTGAGACGAGTGCCGTTTTAATTACGCTTATTTTGCTAGGGAAATTATTCGAAGCAAAAGCGAAAGGACGTTCGTCAGAAGCAATAAAAAAACTAATGGGCTTACAGGCGAAAACAGCGGTTGTCGTTCGTGATGGAAAGGAACTTGAAATACCACTTGAAGAAGTGATTGTTGGGGATGTTATTCTCGTGAAACCAGGGGAGAAAATTCCTGTTGATGGAGAGTTAATCGAAGGCTATACAACAATTGATGAATCGATGCTAACAGGGGAGAGCATCCCTGTTGATAAGCAAAAGGGAGACCAATTATTTGGTTCCACAATCAATAAAAACGGCTTTATTCAAATGAAAGCAATAAAAGTCGGGCGAGATACGGCGTTAGCACAAATTATTAAGGTAGTAGAAGACGCGCAAGGTTCAAAAGCGCCTATTCAACGTTTAGCTGATAAAATCTCAGGGGTTTTTGTGCCAATTGTGATCGGTATTGCGCTCATTACATTTTTAGTTTGGTTTATGTTTGTGACGCCAGGTGAATTTACACCCGCACTTGAAGCGCTCATTTCTGTATTAGTCATTGCTTGCCCTTGTGCATTAGGTTTAGCCACGCCCACTTCCATTATGGCTGGTTCAGGCCGTGCTGCCGAGTTAGGGATCTTATTTAAAGGTGGCGAACATTTAGAGCGGACGCATCATATTGACACGGTTGTCGTCGATAAAACAGGGACCGTAACAAACGGCAAACCAGCATTAACCGATGTGACAGTAGCCAGCACGTTAGATGAGATAACTTTCCTTACACTCATTGCATCAGCGGAGAAGCAATCCGAGCATCCGTTAGCGGAAGCGATTGTACATGGTGCGAAGGAGCGAAATATATCACTTATTGCTGTTGACCAGTTTGAAGCGATTCCAGGTTACGGCATCCGTGCAACCGTAAAAGGGACAGACATTTTAGTAGGAACACGCAAACTAATGGCACAACATCATATCGACATTGCGCCTGTTTTATCAAATATGGAATCATTAGAAGCAGAAGGAAAAACAGTAATGCTTGCGGCATTTAACGGGCAATATGCTGGAATGGTAGCAGTGGCCGATACCGTGAAAACAACTTCTGAAGCCGCGATTAAGCGACTCCTTGATATGCATGTTAATGTGATTATGATGACAGGGGATAACGAACGAACAGCACAAGCAATCGCAAGGCAAGTTGGGATTACCGAGGTCATTGCAGAAGTATTACCAGAAGGAAAAGCTGCTGAAATTAAAAAATTGCAAGCAGCAGGAAAAAAAGTAGCGATGGTCGGCGACGGGGTCAATGATGCACCAGCTTTAGCCGTTGCGGATATTGGGATGGCAATCGGTACAGGAACGGATGTTGCGATGGAAGCCGCTGATATTACGTTAATTCGTGGTGATCTAAATAGCATTGCAGATGCCATTTTAATGAGTCATAAAACGATGACAAATATTAAACAAAATCTTTTCTGGGCATTTGCTTACAATACATTAGGCATTCCCATTGCAGCGATTGGACTGTTGGCACCTTGGGTAGCTGGAGCTGCGATGGCATTTAGCTCTGTTTCCGTTGTACTCAATGCACTCCGCCTGCAACGAGTGAAATTAACCAAATAATAGATAAAAAGCTATAAAATCTTAACGGGTTTTATAGCTTTTTTTGTAAATATGTATCCAAATTTATTCCATACGAGTATGAATTCTTTTTTGTTGTGTCATGAATGCTGTGTGTTGAAGGCTATGCTGAAATTTATAAACCTTTCATTCTCGGAATGTTAGGTTGATGATATTATCACGATTTACAAATGATGTTTTCCATAGAAGATTTCTAGTGTTTCTGCTAATACTCGCGGAGCTTGTATATTTACTTCATGTCCTGCATTAGCTATAAACCGAAGTTCTGCTTCTGGAATACGTCCCACTAAACCTTTTGAGGCATTTCTATTTGCACGGTCTTTCTTACCACAAACAATCAAGGTGACACAAGAAATATCGATTAAATTTTTACTGAAATTCAAATCTACCATTGAATCGGTTAACTTAAAAAAGTCTTTCTTCTTGAATCCGATTTTCTCAAAAGAAGTCTTTGGCATAAAGCGGAAGATGATATTCTGTAATTTTAATAGTAACTTAGGCATTACATACTGTGTGCCAATCAATACTAAAGATCCTACTTTTTCTGGATAATCTATTGCATAATTTAACGCTAAGATTCCACCTAATGACAATCCGCATAAATTCAACGGCTCGTCCATGCCTTCACAGTATTCTACAAAGCTGTTATACAGGTTATTGTAAGTAACCTCTTTATCATTAAGTATGGTAGATAAATCAGGGCAATTTATATAGCGGTGTTCCGATAAATAAGAAATCGTTTGATTCCAACTGGCTGAATTTTGTCCAAGTCCATGTATAAAAATGTATTTCATATATACTACGTCCTACTTTCGTTTAACTTATTCTCTGAATGAACGATAAAATAATCTATACTAAAACAAATGGCCGACAACACAAGTACAATAATAGCATGTAGTAAATCAGAAGCTCGATCTATAGATGAATCTTGGATAAAGTAGGCTGAAATATGAGTGATTCCCCATGTTGAGGTAGCCCCAGAAAAATGCGGATTCACAACGCTAAGAAATATACATCATTTTATGCACATTAGACCGCAAGCCATAATCGTATAAATATTGATGTATCAAGTGTTTGTACACCCTGTATAAAAGTATGTATAAAGAAAAGCCACAAAACGTTGATTTTACAATACACAATCGTATTTTTTTGTGTAGTTCCAAACTTTCATTGGGGAACGTTTATTAGGTTTGTTTTGTATATTTTATCAATGCTTGTTACACAAAAGCCCCCTTTAGCGCAATAAGCATTTACCTTGTGAAGTAAGCACCCACCATACCCGTTATCACAAATAACCAAAGCCAAAAAACAGGGTTCTTTAATAATTTCATCCATTCCTCTCCTCGAACTGTGATATCTGTATTACTACTTTCTTTACTACCTGATATTATCACAATAACTCATATAAATTATTTAAGTAAACTGCTACCGTTAGTTGAATAAAAAAGTCCCAAAAGCGAGGTTTGGGTGGACGATGTAAATCTAAATTTCTGATGCTACCTATATAGTAAACTTTTTTTGTTGTCTAACCTTTCATTAGTTTATGCATGATTATTTGAATATAGTTTGTAGGTGTTAATTTAGCTAATGATAGCAAGGCTTTATATCGAGTATTAGGTATAATTACTCGTTTCTTTTGTTTTATACATTTGACAGTGGCAATTGCTACACTTTTTGCAGAGACTCCAATTATATTTGTCATTTTACCAAGACTATTCATAGATCCTGTTATTGTAAAGTCCGTTTTTGTAGGACCAGGACAAACTGCTGTAACAACGATATTACCATGTTTTTTTAGTTCTGTATGAAGAGCTTGTGAAAAGTTTAATACAAATGCTTTAGTACCACTGTAAACTGCCATTTGAGCTGTTGGGATTGGTCCAGAAATAGAAGATAGATTTATTATTCGACCATATTGACGTTCTACCATCCCTTGCACAAAATAATGTGTCAGTTCTGTCAAGGCATTGATGTTTAATTGAATCATTTGGATTTGCTTTTCTAAAGATAACGTTTGAAACGCTCCTTCTAAACCAATTCCGGCATTATTTACGAGAATATCAACTTTTATGTTTTGTGAGTAGAGTAAATCATATAAATGTTTTGCTGCATTATGTTTTGTTAAATCTGTAGAAATTGTTAAAATTTCAGTATAAGGACTTAATTGAGCAGAAGCATATGCTAATTTTTCTTCATTTCTTGCAACAAGTATAAGTGGATATTTTTTATTTGCAAATTGTTTCGCTATTTCAAATCCAATACCTTCACTGGCTCCTGTGATGAGCACTGTTTTTTTCTCCATGTAATATTCCCCCATTAAATCAATCGACTATTTTTTGAATGATGTATCATTGTAGGTATATATAAATATAAGGCATATGCAAAGGACATCCAGGCTGTAATCCAATAACCTGTGAATCATCTAATTTAGAGGAAATTAAATTGTGATTAGACAAAGAGAATGTATCCAATGATAAGCCTGCTATAGTTCATACTATTCTGAAATTTATTGTTGCATTTTTGACTTGTCAAAAAAATAAATAAAAATATGAAGCACCCCATAATAAGCATCCTGTTCCAGTTATTAATAGCAAAAGACTCATTCCATAGTTAGAGTAGTCCCTGGACTAAAGAAGACTCCATCTCCGAGAAATACGGAAAACATTGTTGCAAAAAACCACACCAGAATTTCTGATAAAGTTGTAAATAAATATCCTTTCATTACTCATCCTTCTCGTAAAGTAAATTACTAAGGCCTTTAAATAGTTGTTCAACTTCTTCGTATGTTTTTTCTACCGGGAAATCTTTTTGTAATAGTGCTTGTAATGCTAATCCATCTACAATCGCGGTTAAGAGAATACCCCATGTTTCAAGAGAAACACCGTCTATCGGTGATTTCGACCAGAATTTTGATAAATTTTGAGTCAAAGTATTGTTTTCATTTGAAACAATTTCCCCTAATTGTATTCTCATTTTTTCATTATTAAAACTTGAAACAAGTAAAGCACTAAATAATTTATGAAAATAAGAATCATACGAACAACGGTTTTTAGCAGATTCAATTGCTTCACTTATAATATATTGATTGCTCTTTTGTGAAATTTCAGCCCAAGAATTTTTACTAATATCCTGAACAATAGCTAATAACAACTGTTCCTTCGTTCTAAAATGATAATAGATTGTTCCTTGCGTTACGCCTGCCATCTCAGCGACTGACCTTAAAGTAAACTTTTCTATTCCGTTAGTAGCTAAACACTCCTTTGCATATTTAATTAAATCATTCTTACTTATAACATTAGCTTTGGCCAATTTTTCATCCTCCAATACTTAGTTAGTTAGATAACTAAGTAAAATTTACCATATAAAGTAATTTCATTCAAGTAGCTATTTATTTCCAATGGTTTTAAAGCGTAAAGTAATATAAATTATTTTACGCTTTAAAATTCTAATTCCTTCTGTATTCGAGAGATTTTTACTTTCAGAATGTCTCCAAACCCTATTTTGGGAATAAACATGAAAATGTTCCAAGTCACTTCAAATAAGATTGAACTGGTGAGCTCCTCTACCATCTCTTTAAAAAAGTCGGCCTGACTTTATGAGGTAGACTTTTTTATAACTACATATTAAATTCTCATAATGTATGTTGTCTCTCGCGTTGGAAGGTACAGTCCTAATTATCTACTGTTACAATTTGAATATTATCTTAATTATTAATATACTTTTATATATAGTATCTTAGTTACTAAGATATTTTGAAAAGGAGGTCTATGTTTTGAACATCTTTGAAAGTTTATTAACTTCATTAAAAAGAGCAAGTGAAGTGAGTGTTTCGATTATGAAGCCTAGAGATGAAGGAGAGGTTACTCATAGCTTAATGATTTTTCTTTTTATGCTTCAAAATAAGGGGGAAATTAGAATAAGTGAAATTTCAGAGCATTTTGGTGTGACATCAGGTGCTGCAACAGGTATTGCTGATAAGCTTGAAGACTTAGGTTTAATTGAAAGATATCGAAGTAAAACAGATCGAAGAGTTGTCACGTTAGTTCTGTCTGAGAAAGGAAAAAAACTTGTACAAGATAAGAAAAAAGAGCATGTTGAATTGTATCAATACATTTTGCATGATTTTTCTGAAGAAGAGCTATTAAAGATAATCCATATGTTAAATAAAATTTCAGATCGAATCGATAGTTATAGCAACAAGGGGGATATATGATGAAGGTTTTAGTAACAGGTTTTACGGGAAAAGTTGGATTACAGGTTGCTAATTATTTAAAGAATAGAGCTATTCCAATGGCATGTGGGGTTCGAAATGTTGAAAGAGCTAAAGCTAAGTTTGGTGATGCATATGAATATGTGAGTCTTGATTTTTCGGATTCAAGTACATTCGATGGAGCTCTTGAAAATATTGATCGTATTTTTTTAATGTATCCACCTGGTGAAAATCTTCAATTTGATATTTTTTTAGAAAAAGCAAAGGATAAAGACATTAAACACATTACTTATTTATCGTTAAAAGACGTACAATTCATGCCATTTATCCATCATTACAAAATGGAAAAGCTAATAAAAAGCTATAAGATACCTTATACATTCGTTCGGGCGGGGTATTTTATGCAAAATTTAAATGATTTTCTTTGTAAGGAAATCAAAGAAAGACAACGTATCTTTGTTCCAGCAGGTAAAGGGAAAACAAGCTTTGTTGACACTAGAGACCTTGCTGAAATCTCTGCTTTATCATTGGTTGATGAAGTAAAGCATAAAAACCAAATCTATGCCATTACAGGGAATGAAGCTCTTGGCTTTTTTGATGTTGCAAGAATAATGACTGAAGTTCTTGGAGTGAAAATTGAATACACGAACCCATCAGTCAAAGAATTCAAGGAATATATGAGGAAAATAGGTGAAGATGAAGGATTCGTAAATGTTGTCGTGGGTGTTCATATGCCAACAAAGCTTGGCCTTGCAAAAGGAATTAAGCATGATTATGAAAAAGTAACAGGCAAAATGCCTACAAATATTAGGAAATATATTGAGGATTTCAAAGAGAATTGGATCTAGGGGATTTACATAAAATTCATAATATTTTTTACAATAGGTAACGTGTTTTGTTGTTGTATTAAGATTATACTGTAACAAGCATTCCTAGAGTGGAAGGGGGTATTCGTTTATAAATCTGGACATTTGCGCATGTTTTTTCAATGAAAACCCGCCAATTCCTTTATAAACCTGGACAAAATATAAATCACCGAATAGAGGTTGCTTGAACAAATAACTGAACTTTTTTATGTTCGGAATCGTAACTTAGAGCCATTAATTAACACGTTTTTTGCATTAATCGTAGAATTAGAAATCCGTTTCTTATTCAATTAACAGGTGCTTTAGTGCAACAAGCACTTCAAAATGCAATCGTTTAATTACACAAAATTAAACGACTGTACGTGTATAATGAAATAAGTGAATATTGAATGAACTGAGAGGGTGAAGGTTATATTTGCACAATTATTTTTGGGTATTTATTTTGTAGTGAAAGGTATCGTACAGCATTACTCAATAGAACCTAACTTATTTGTTTCACACATTGCGACACAAACTATTTCTAAAGGTAAATTGCCGATTTATCTAAAAAAAAGTAGGGAAAATCCATATTATTTTAGGGATTATTATTGCTACAATGGGACAAATAGAATACAGATATAATCCAGAACCACGAGTTTTTCTTATTACATACATTACGTTAGGATTGGCTTGTATATCAATGATATTTTATTTAAATAAAAAGTATACTGGTAACTATCTTTTACGGTTATAATTTCTTTTAACTATAGGAGTTTATTTAAGCATGCAAAATCAATCTAATAAACATCTGAACATACACCAAAAAGCCGCAAATGTTGTTTTCAAAATAAGGTTTTTGTATTTGTTGATTGAGCAGCATTTCTTAATAAAACTTTATTCCCAACTAACAACAAAAACCGTTACGAATGATTAAGCGTCTTCGTAACGGTTTTTATGTTTGCGTAAATTCTTTTCCATGACTTCTTTTTTCGTTTTTGTCAGCCGAACATGTGTAGAAAAATCGGCTGTGCCACGCTGTTCTGTTACATCTTTCCCTTGCTGACGGAGTAGCTTAATCCGTTTCTTTTTTGCTTCAGACTTAGACATCGGATCACCTCTATTTATATTTTATCATTTTCTGAAAAAAGTGCCTATTATAAAAGTAGGGAAGGGGAGATCCGTGTTTTAACACTTCATGCATTTAGCTTGTTCTAAATAAAAAGACTCTCGACCTAAGCCGAGAGCCCATCCCCTTGTGAATGAAACGATTAGTGTGATACGTCTTGTACAGAAATACCAGTTTGTGCTTTAACTTCTACTTCACGGTAGATTGCTGGGTTTTCAGCAGGTGTTAAGTAACTACCTAACCAACCAGCTAAGAAGCCAAGTGGTACTGTAATGATCGCTGGGTTTGTTAATTTGATTAACGCTTCACCAACGAAGATTGCTTTACCTGGTTCTGGGTTCCATACGTTTGGAGACATTGCTACTAACACTAAACATGAAACTAAACCTACGATAATTGCAGTTACTGCACCTGTAGTATTGAAACGCTTCCAGTAAATTGTGTAAATGATAACTGGTAAGTTTGCAGATGCTGCGATACAGAATGCGAATGATACTAAGAACGCTACGTTTAATGTTTGAGCGCCTAACGCTAAAAGGATTGAGATGACAGCGATTGTGATTGAACCAATACGAGCAGCCACAACTTGCTCTTTCTCTGACACTTGTCCTTTTTTAATAATTTGACCGTAAATATCATGTGATAGGGCAGATGCACCTGAAAGTACAAGACCTGCTACTACCGCTAAGATTGTTGCGAACGCTACAGCAGATACGAATGAGAATAAGATTTCCCCACCAAGTGCTTCTGCTAATAATGGCGCTGCTAAGTTACCAGCTGGGTTTGCTGCGACAATGTTGTCAATGCCTACGAATGCTGCAGCACCGAAGCCTAAGAAAATTGTTAATACATAGAAAATACCTACAATCCAAGTAGCCCAAATGACAGAAGAACGAGCTGTTTGTGCGTCTTTTACTGTGAAGAAACGCATTAGGATATGTGGAAGACCCGCTGTACCAAGTACTAGCGCGATTAACATTGAGATCGTATCAATCCCGTTCGTATACTTTAATCCTGGATTTAAGTATGCTTCACCATATTCAGTAGCCGTTTTCATTTCTGTAAACATTGTACCGATGTTGAAGTTGAACTTTAATAATACTAAGAATGAAATAATGATTGTACCAACCATTAATAAACAAGCTTTAATGATTTGAACCCAAGAAGTGGCTGTCATCCCACCGAATAATACGTAAGTTGTCATCATAATACCTACAAGAATAACAGCCCACTTGTACTCGATACCTAATAATAATTGAATAAGTGCACCCGCACCAACAAGTTGTGCGATCATATAGAAGAATACGATAGTAATAGTAGATAATGCCGCTGCCCCGCGTACCTTTGCTTTGTCGAAACGAGCTGTAATCATATCCGCTAACGTGAATTTACCTAAGTTACGTAAAGGCTCTGCTACGATGTAAAGTACAACTAAGTATGCTACTAAGTATCCGACAGAGAAGAAGAATCCGTCAAAACCGAATAATGCAATCGATCCCGCGATCCCTAGGAATGATGCAGCTGATAAGTAGTCACCAGCGATTGCTAAACCATTTTGCCAGCCCGTTAAACCGCCACCAGCTGTATAGAAGTCACTTGCACTTGATGTACGTCTAGATGCCCACCAAGTTACGACTAATGTTGCACCTACAATTGCTACGAAGAAGAAAATCGCTATGAAGCTCATTAGCTAACACCCCTTTCATATTCTTGAATAATTTCTTTTGCTTGGCGGTCAAATTTGTTTGCTCTCGCTACATATAGATGACAAAGACACCAAGTCATGATAAACAGACCGAAAGAATAGAACCAAACCCACGTAACATCTCCAACTGCTTTCTGATGCAAAATATCAGTGTAAGAAGTTAGAACTGGTAGTAACATATAGGCTCCTAAAAAGATTACTGTGAGTGTCCAAAGGAATGCATTCTTTTTCTTTGACAATTGTTTGAACGACTCTTGTTGCGCGATTCTGTCATAATCGACAATTGGTTTGTGTTTTTTCGACATAACCATACCCCCTTTTAAATTAAGAAACATTTTACTGCTTTGTGTTTGTAAAATTCTGCTTGAGAACCTTTACATTTTTCATTTTATGGCAGTGTTTACAAGATTGCAATAGTTATTCTACAAATTTTCTGAAAAAAATTTATAGAATATTAGTTTTACCGAGATAATTATATGTTTTTTATAGAAGAATAACGTTCGACAAGAATCGAGAACGTTGATATAACAACGTTTGCAGAGGTATTGACAAACAAAAAGAGTGCGTAAGGGAGAAAAAAATGTATTCTGTTATAAAAAAAGGGGAGAGATAATGTTTCGTATACTAAAACATTTCTGGAGATTTTAATATAGTCTTATAAGATATTGTTTTTCTTATATACAAAAAAGCACCAGGATTTACATCCTGATGCTTGAAAAAATTAGTGAGATATGTCAGAAACCGACACACCTGTATTGGCTTTAACGCGGATTTCTTTGTAGATTTCTGCCGCTTGTTTTTGATCCACTTTGCTAGCTGTTAACACAGATGCTAACCAACCTGCCAAGAAGCCAAGTGGAATTGTAATAATTGCTGGTACTGCAAGTGGAAGTAATGGATCACCAACGAAAATAGCTTTTCCTTCCACTGGATTCCATACGTTTGGACCCATAGCACCTAATACTAAACATGAAACTAAACCAACTACCATTGCTGCAATGGCACCATTTGCATTGAACTTTTTCCAGTAAATTGTGTACAGGATTACTGGTAAGTTTGCAGATGCACCGATACAGAACGCAAATGATACTAAGAACGATACGTTTAAGCTTTGTGCAAATAACGCTAAGATAATAGAAAGAATAGCGATTGAAATAGAACCGATACGAGCAGCAATAACTTGTTGCTTTTCAGTTAATTTACCATCTTTAATGATTTCACCGTAAATATCATGAGAAATGGCAGACGCACCTGTTAATACTAAACCAGATACTACCGCTAAAATTGTTGCGAATGCTACTGCACCGATAAATGATAATAAAATATTGCCACCTAACATTTCAGCTAAAAGTGGGGCAGCTGTGTTACCTGCTGGACTTTGCGCAACGATGTCATCAATTCCTACAAAATGCATAGCACCGAAGCCTAAGAAAATTGTTAACGAGAAGAAAATCGCTGTAATCCAAGTTGTCCAGTTAATAGATTGACGTGCTGTACGAGCATCTTTTACCGTGAAGAAACGCATTAAAATATGTGGTAAACCAGATGTACCAAGAACTAATGCCATCATCATCGAAACAGAATCAAGAGAACTTGTATATTTAATACCAGGGTTTAAATATTGTTCACCGTGCTCTGAAGCGATCGTATCAAACATCTTCATTAGATTGAAATCGAATTTCATAAATACTAAAAGTGCAAGTAATGCTGTACCAAATAATAATAAACCAGCTTTAATGATTTGTACCCAAGATGTTGCTGTCATACCACCAACTAATACATAAGTTGTCATCATGACACCTACGATTAATACAGCAACTTCATATTCAATACCAAATAAAAGTTTAATAAGTGCACCCGCACCTACTAATTGTGCGATCATGTAAAGAATTACGATTGTAATTGTACTTGCCGCAGCTACACCACGTACACGCTTTTCGTTAAAACGAGCCGTTAACATATCCGCTAATGTATATCGACCAATGTTACGCATTGGCTCCGCAATAATGTAAAGAAGAACTAAGTTTGCTACTACATATCCTACAGAGAAGAAGAAGCCATCAAAACCTGTAAGGGCAATGGCACCAGATACTCCTAAAAATGCTGCTGCTGATAAGTAGTCCCCAGCAATCGCGAAACCATTTTGCCAACCTGTTAACCCGCCACCAGCAGTGTAGAAGTCAGCGGCAGAAGAAGTTCGCTTTGCTGCTAAATACGTTACAAAAAGTGTTAAACCAACAATTCCAACGAAAAATCCAATTGTTACTAAATTATCCATCGATTAATTACCGCCTTTCGAAGAATGTTCAGCAATAACAGCTGCCGCTGCTTTGTCGAACTTTGCAGCCATACGCACATAAACCATTGCTAAGATGACCGTCATAATAAATAGTGCAGCCGAATAAACCCAAACACCTGTAATGTTACCAAACCATTTCTGTTGTAATACAGACGTGAAGGCTAGGATTGGTAAAAAGATATAAAATGTTAAAAATGCTGCTGCAACGCCAAAAAGAAACGTGTTTTTCTTCTTAACAAATTGATTGAACGACTCCATTTGGTCGATCTTCGTGTAATCGATAGAATGATTACCCTTTTTCTCTTGAGCCATTATAATTCCCCCTAATGAATTATTATTCTGTTTTAAACGGTTTATTTCTGTTTGCCTCCCGTTATAAGTCTTTATTGTAGGAGAGAAATCTTTATAATGCAATACTAAATTTTCAGAATTGAAGAGAAGAATATTAAATTCAGACAAATTAAATTGTATAGAATTATCAAGTGTTAAGTAGAAAATATGTGTATAAAGTAGAAACGTAACATAGGAAAGAATAATATTCCTAATATAATTAATTAGAAAATTTATGGCGCAATACAGAAGAAAAAATGCACGATGCAGAAATTAATGTTTCGCTTGTCTAAAATAATAATTACGCGCTAAAAGAGGTCTAACTACTGCTTTGTTATATAACAAAGTGTGTTTTTGTATTTTTTTGCTCTTTTAAAATTTCGAAAATAAATTTCTTGACAAATAAATTTCCGCTAAAATCTGACATAATCAAACTGAAACCTGCCCTGTATGGAATAAATTTCTTGTCGAAAAGTAGAGTAATGAGTTAGGAATGAATGCGATGTTCATAATGAAGTGAGTTACTTATCATAAAAAATTAGGGAATATAATTTAAAAGGTGGGATAAGAGTACGAATAGTTGATTGGTATTGTAGTCAGATGTTTACCAATAAATGTGTTATGAAAGCAATGTGATATTTACTTACATGCGAGCATCGCTTAAAGATGTGATTAACTCAAAAGATGTCCTAAATGGATAAAGTATGGAACCTTTCAATTCATACCTTCTTTATAAATATTGGCATTAAGCTAATTTAATTATATACTTACTATATAGTTTACATTGTAAATATTTTAATGGGTTGTGATTAGATGACGGAAAGTAATCAACTAAATAATATAGAAGTTGTTATGAGAGAGATGCTGGAGATACAACAAAAGTCAAAGATGTTTGTTAATCTGCTCTCTGAAGGAGATTCATTATCTCAAAATCAGCTTATCCTTCTTATTCAGCTGAAGATTATGGGGGAAATGAAAGCAACTGAAATTGCAGATACCTTTAGTGTGACACCTGGTGCTGTAACCTCGATGTGCGATAAGCTAGAAAAATTAAATTTAATACAACGGGTTAGAGACAACGAAGATCGCCGAGTAGTAAAAATGACTTTAACGAATAGTGGAGAACTTAAGGTCCAAGAAATATTTTTAAAGTTTTCCCCAGACAAACTTACAGACATAGCAAAAACATTAATGAATGTGAATCAGTTAATGAATAAAATTTTTTAGGATTTCATAAAAAATGAAATCCTTTTTTATTGCTCAAATATATCATTGTTGTTCTTGACAAAGTGATGGAACATATAATTTAATGAACATATATTTTAATAACTAAAATATATACAAGTTGAAATTTATAGGGAGTGAGTATGGATGCTAAACAAACCTGTACAAAGTTTACGTAGTATAACCCTGACAAATGGTAATATAAAGGACTTGGCTTCACATATCGAACAATTAAATATCCGTGGTTCGGTTTCTTTACATCAAGAAGTAAGCTTACAAAAAATTTCTACGCATGGATATAGTTCCTTTTATTTTCGTGTTGAAGCACATACGTTAAAAAGTTCAGGATCATGTAAAATAAAAGGAGTTTGTGAAATTAATGAAGTAATGAATGCAGGAAATTTAAAGATACGAAAGGGGCAAGTAAAAACACTCAATAGCTCAGGGAAGCTCACAATTGAACAATACTTACAAACAGAAAATATGGAAGCAATCGGTATTGTGAAAGCCTTAGAAATACAAGCAAAATCCTTTTCTTTAAAATTATCTGGGGAAAGTACGATTGAGCGGCTGATTGCAGATGAAGTATATGTAGAGAAAGATAAATTAACCTTTTCTTTCTTAAAGAAAAAGCTGAATTGTAAATGTATAAAGGGAAAAACGTTAAATCTCTCCTTTACAACTGCAGACGTTGTTGAAGGCGATGTTGTAGTAGTAGGGAATAACTGTAATATACGAACACTTTACTACACAGAAAGTTATTCAATTAGTCCAAATGCCAAAGTCCAACAGATCATTCGGAGGGAACGGGAATGACATTAATCAAAATAACGACTGCTTTCTTTTACTCACTCGCAATCGTTGTTTTATCCGTCCTATTTATAGGGCTAGTTTTGAGTGCAGTATTGTCAATACTAGCGGGCATTTTACGAACGTTTGGTTTTGAACAAATAAAGATGAGTATTGGGTATGGTATTGATCTCCCTATTGCTTTAAGTATTCCTTTATCACTCCTTGCAGCTTTTCTACTGTTTTTCTGTTCCTTTTATATAAAACGATTGATTAAATTTATCCTTCTTAAGCTTAGATTTTAATATGTTCATAAGTATTCGTTAATGTTTTCAAATAATTATTCTATTGTTCTTAATATCGTATTTACAAAAAACGAAATGCATTTAATACCATCTTTACAAATAGCTTGTAGGCTAAAGCTAACTAACGAAAAAGGTGGTCAATTCATGGGGAAATATGTTTTTTCAAAAGCAACATTTGCACTTAGTTTAACTGGAGCAGCAATCATTGTACCTACAGTCGGAGCGGAAGCAACAGAACTAACGTACAAGTTATCATTAGATGCCCGCTATGATTCAGGTGTACAAAACGAAGATGGCGGCACAACGGAAATTGTTACGTACAACAAACATAATCATGCTACGTATTTAGTAAATGGGGAGACGAAAAAGGTAGAAGCGGTTTCATTAAATTATCAAAATGATAAAGTTTTCGCATTAAAGCCGTTTTTATCGATTGATATTGCTGAATTAATCCAAACAGTGGATGCAAGTTTTCAATATGGTGATTTAACAAGCATCGCTGTACATCCAAATGAAAATGTCATCGTTGCATCTGTGCAGGCTGAAGACTATAACGAGGACGGATATGCCGTATTTTTAACGGGCGAAGGGGCGCTACTAAACTTAGTGAAAGTGGGGAAACAACCAGATAATATTACCTTCTCACCAGACGGTAAAAAAGTGCTCTTAGCAAATGAAGGGGAACCACGTAAAGGGTATGGGCAACATATTATCGACCCTCAAGGCTCTGTTTCGATTATTGATCTATCAAACGGCCTTAAAACTTTACAAGCACAATCTGTGACATTCGAAGGTTTTGATCAAGCAGAAAAGCGTATGGAGTTAGTAAAGAACAATGTGCTATTAAAGAAGGAGACAGCGCCATCTGTTGACCTTGAACCAGAATACATTTCAGTAAGTGAAGACAGTCAGTTCGCTTATGTAGCCATGCAAGAAAATAACGCCATTGCCACGATCAATCTTACATCAAATGAGGTTATCTCGATAGATGGCTTAGGCTTTAAAGATTTTAGTGTACAAGGCAATGAAATTGATGTACGTAAAGACGATCAAGCACAGCTTCAAAATGAAAACTACTTCGGCATTTATATGCCAGATGGAATAGCGACATATAGTGTAAACGGAAAAAACTATATCGTCACAGCAAATGAAGGAGACGGTCGTGAATGGGGAGCGGAAGATTCACCAAACTTCCACTTAAACGAAAAAGAAATTGAAATAGATGGTAACGAAATTGTCTTTTACGATACAACAAGCTATGACGGCTTTGAAAAAGAGAAAGAGTACATTTTTGGTGCACGATCATTCTCTATTTTTGATGCCGATACAATGGAGCTTGTTTATGATAGCGGCAGTGATTTTGAACGCATTACTGCAAAAGCTTTCCCTGAATATTTTAACTCCAGTAATGATAAAGTAAAGCTAGATAATCGAAGCGGCAAAAAAGGGCCTGAACCCGAAGATGTAAAAGTAGGGAACATTGGTGAGGAAGTATTTGCATTTGTCGGCTTAGAACGAATTGGTGGCGTAATGATGTACAATATTACAGACCCAGCCAATGCGACATTCGTCGATTATTTAAACTTACGTGATTTTAGCAAAGATATCGCAGGCGATGTATCACCTGAAGGGCTGGCTTTTGTGCCGGGTGATCACCCTCAATTAATTGTTGGGCATGAAGTAAGTGGAACGGTGACGGTACTAAATTTACTCGCCAAAGAAGAAGTACTTTATCAGGACATCGAAAATCATTCAGCAAAAGAAGCGATTATAAAAGTAACGGAAGCGAATTTATTTAAAGGGGTAAATGCAACGACTTTTGCGCCAAATAATAACTTCACGCGCGGTCAAGCTGCCACTGTCTTACATCGATTGGCTGGTGAACCTAAGACTAGTGATCATACATCATCCTTCAAAGATGTAAAGTCGTCGGATCATTATGCACAAGCAATTAGTTGGGCGGTAGACAATAAGTTGATAGCGTCATTAAATAATCAGAGCTTTGATCCAAATAAACCAATTACTCGTGAACAATTTGCAGTAGCGATGTATGCGTATTTAAGGAGTACGGATTATGTATTCGAAAACGAGGAGCATGTAGTGTATGTGGATGATGCTAAAATCAGCGCGGAAGCCAAAAACGCCATCTATGCATTGCAATCAGCAGGTATTATGAGTGGAAACGATCACAATTTTGAGCCTCAACAACCACTAACACGGGCGCAAGCTGCGACTGTATTTGCGAAGTTATTTTAATGTAATGTAGCCGAACCTAACACCTTGAAGCAGGGGATGATTTCTTTGTTTCAAGGTTTTTTATTTACGAAAAACAATGGAAGTTAGATACTATTGATTAATCATAAAGCGGATACTGTGGCTAACATTGAAACAATGGGCGCTGACAAAAGAAAAGATTCATTGTTAGAACAATACATTCTTTTGTATATTGATAGAGTGAAAAAACATAATCGCGAGTGAAAAGAGGAAAAAGTAGTGAAATATATCATTTTTGATTTTGATGGCACCTTAGCGGATTCAAACGAACTGTTTATGAAAGCTTGGAATCTATTTGCGGAGCAATATAATTATGATCAGGTGAATGCGGATGACTTAATTACATCTAGAAATTTAACTATCCCACAAAGAGCGAAGAAATATCGCTTTCCTATGCATAAGTTGCCGATTATTTTACCGAAGATTTATCGTTATTTTAAAGACCATATCGAAGAAGTAAAGCTATTTGAAGGAATTAAAGAAATGCTCGATACATTAGCACAAAAAGGCTACACGATTATTATTTTGTCATCCAATGCGAAAGAAAATATCGAACTGCTGTTACAGCAAGAGCGAGTGACGAGTGTATCGCAAGTATTAACATCCAGCAAAATATTTGGTAAAGATGCTATTATTAAAAAATTTATGAAGCAACAGCAAGCAACACCAGACGATGTACTCTATGTGGGAGATGAAGTACGAGACATTATCGCATGCAATAAAGTGAAGGTACCATTTATGTGGGTGAGCTGGGGACTAGACGGATTTGAGCTCATCGAGAAGGAAAACCCAAAATATGTCGTACATACACCAGCACAGCTTATTGATACATTAAAATAGTTAGCCAAACTCAGTGAAGATGTTTTTCTTTGCTGAGTTTTTATGTTTGTAGCTGTATCTTCTCTAAATGTGCTTTAATTTACAAATATTAACTTAAAAACAATGTATTTGACCTTGTAGAGTACACTCTTTAAATTGTATATTATTAACAGAAATATAAAATAGGGGGAGATTGTATTGTCCATTAAAAGTAAACTTATGAGCTTTTTCTTCGTTTTTGCTACACTTTTAGTGCTTACAATAATCGCGTTACTTTTAGTTGAAAAGAACAATTTAGGGAAACAATCACAAGAAACGAATACAAAATTAGAGCAACAAGCTCAACAACAAGTAACGGGAACACTTGAAAGGTTAACGGAGACGATTGCGAATCAAGTTGTAACATTGGAAAAAGAAATCGATGCCTCTATGCTGAATGCAGCACTGATTGTAAAAGAAATGGATACCAATAGCACACTAACTATTCAGGATTTAGAGCGCTTAAAACAAAGTACAGACATGAGTGATTTTTACATAACAGATAATACTGGTATTTTTACAACAACAACAGAAACAGAAGCAGTAGGGATTAGTTTATTTGATATTTGGGAAGGGTACCGCATGCTTCTAACAGGAGAAGCGGACATCCTTCCATCCGCTATGAAAATGAAAGTCGAAACGGGTGAGATTTTTAAATTTACGGCGATTCCTCGTGCAAACGGGGATGGCATTATCCAATCGGCTCTTGCTGTAGACACCGTTGAAAGTGCATTAACGAACTATTTTCAGCAAGACTACGGCTTACAAAGCTTACACTTATTCGATAGCAGCAATTTAGTGTTAACGGAGAATATTACGGAAGGGGCCACTTCGCCATTTACAAAAGGAGACACTGCAAATAATGCAACGATTTCGTCAATTTTTACAGGTGAAGAGGGGTCTATTACAATTACCGAAAACGTGGCTGAAATTTATGCACCCGTTTATTTTGATAATGAAATTCGCTATGTCCTCTACGCTTCCATTGATGCAGCGCCGTATTTTGAATCCGTGCATTATACAAGTGAAGCATTAGCGAGTACAACTGACGCGATTAACCGTTCTATTGTGACAGTCATCATTAGCAGTATTATTGTGACGATTGTATTATTGCTCATTTTATCTATGGCGACACAAAAGATACTACAGCCTTTAGCGTTATTCGCCAATAAACTGCGCTCACTCGGTAAAGATCAGCAAGATACAGAGATTGTAGTAAAAGAGGCTGAACTACTAGCCATTCAAGACGCAATCAATGATGTGACAACACATTATCAGACGATTTTACAATCTGTTCACGAAAATACAACGGCTGTATCGAGTGTGCAACGAGAATACAGCGAGGCTATGCTGACAACAGCCACTACATTAAAAGAAGTGACAACAGCTGTACAAGCTACAGCTAAAAATAGTCAAGCGCAAGCAGAACAAGTAGCGGAAGCCGAAAAAATCGTAGAGCGGAAAGCGGTCACGTTACAAAGCATTGCAGCTGAGGCAAATGACTTAGATAAATTATCTGATAAGTCTAAAATTTCAGCTGAATTAAGTGTCAAAGGAATCGAAACACTCCATGCAGCCATTGATAATATTGCACGTGAAGTAAACGATAATAAAGAACGTGTACATGTACTACTAGAAAGCTCCGCGCAAATTGGGGAAATCATTCATTTGATTAAGGGCATTGCAGATAATACAAATTTACTCGCACTGAATGCATCCATCGAGGCAGCTCGTGCTGGCGAAGCAGGAAAGGGCTTTGCCGTTGTAGCGGATGAAGTAAGAAAGCTAGCGGAACAAAGCGGTGAAGCAACAGGCAAAATCAGCAGTATTTTAACCGATTTACAACAAGAAATTCAATATAACAAAGAGAGTACAGACCAGCAAATTGATGCTATTGAAACAAGTAAAGATAAAATGGCTGAAGCAAAAGTCTCGATTGAAAGTCTTATTGAAAGCACTGTACAATCAAGGCAGAAAATACAGCAATTCAGCGAGCTCATCGCTGAATTACAGCAAGATAGTCAAGTCGAAAACCAAGTATTCGATGCATTGTATGAGCATATTCAATCGAATGCTGGAAACAGTGAAGAATTACTATCCATGATTGAAGAAGTTTCGCATGCTATGGATCACTTAAATCTCTTATTAGAAAACGTAACAAACAACACACGAAATTTAGAAAATATGTTTTAATCAAAATTACTTTTCACAGGAACCAAGCCTTCATTTGGTTCCTGTTTTTTTTGTCTAGTAGATAAATATGTACTATTCTAACTTATCTCATCATTCTTTCAACTAAATAATTTAGTTCATAATATTGACACATTCTCGATATCAGGCTATTGTTGTTACGTAAAGTAACCAGGATATTAAATATTACCTATCTAATAAAGGGTGCGCCTATCATTCTGGAATATAAAAATATACCTATTTTACTAAACACACTAGTAATCAATTAAGTGAATCGAGGATAACATCATGAGTCAGTCAACGAAAAAAATCCACTATGCTTGGTGGGTATTATTAGGGTTAGTTGTAATGGTCGGAGCTGCTAAAGGTGGCATTATGACTACAGGGGGATTATTTTTAACTCCTGTTACTGAAGAATTAGGCATTGGCATGGGCAGTTTAACATTGTACTTTAGTATATCATCCATCGTCACAATGATTTCCTTACCAATTGCAGGTAAGATGATAACAAAATACAATATTAGAGCACTTTTAGTAGTAGCGGTTATTTTGGAGGCAGGCTCCTTTGCGATGTTTGGTTTCATGAACTCCGTATGGGGTTGGTACCTATTTGCTATTCCAATGGCAATGGGGTCTGTATTAGTAACACAATTGGCAGGTCCTGTACTCATTAATAATTGGTTTAAAAAGCACAGAGGTTTGGCAATCGGCATTATGGTCGGAGCTGGTGGTTTAATCGGTGCTTTCCTTCAACCAGTAGCAGGTAATTTAATCGCCAGTGAAGGCTGGCGAAATACGTATATTATTTTAGGGGTCGGCGTAATGGCGGTCGTGATCCCGGTCGTGCTCTTAACGATACGAATGGCACCACAACAAAAAGGGTTACAGCCATATGGTATGGATGAAATGAAGCCAAATCAAGAGAATCAAGTATCAACTACTACAAATAGCGGTGTAAGTTTTAAAATAGCCAAAAAATCCAGCGCTTTTTATTTTTTAATCATTTTCTTCTTATTCGATACTTCTATCGGTGCATTTAATCAACATGTTGCACCGTTTGCAATGAGTTTAGGCTACGATATTAAGTTTGCAGGGAATGCGATGGGTACTTGGTCGGTCGGTGTTGTGATTGGTGCATTATTTTTCGGTTTCCTCAGTGATAAAATTGGCGTGAAAAATACAACGATTGCCGCGATGCTGATAGGATTAGTACCAGTAGGCATTCTATTAACAACTCCTGAAAACCCATTGATGTTTACGATGGCTACAGGCTTATATGGATTTGTTGTTTCATCTCTTGGGACATTAGGACCTCTTTTAACGACAGCTCTATTTGGCAATAAAGAGTTCAGTCAAATTTACGGACTTGCAATAACGGGCTTAGCCATTGCAGGGATTGTGGCATTACCCGGATATGGCTTTATTTTTGAAGTCACAGGTAGTTACACGTATGTGCTATACGGTATTTTTATTATGTTTATCTTAAATGTCGGAGCGATTATTTTCGCATTTAAAGGGAAAAAGAAATTAGAACAAGCAGGATTGTGGCATGAATAATAGGATGAGAAGTGGTGGCTAACTGCTCATTTCAGACTGTAGGCAAACTCGAAAAAATTCGAGTCTGCCTACAGTTTTTTTATCCGCTCGATGCCTTTTATTCACATTCCGAAGTTTGTTTTCTAAGTATAGAAAAAAGAGAGTTATATAGCAGAAAAACAAAATGAATTTCAAATCGAAATTGGCACAAAGCTAGAAGAGAATTTGGACAGCTTACAAACAATGCTAGGGAAGCCCAGTGATCTAATTATTCGTGAAGTGAATATAGGTGAACAGAAACTCGCTTCTGACGGGATAGTGGTTATATCGTGACTATTGGCATGCAGGAAACTAAGATAAAGAATGACTCGAAGAAAGATCGTTTCATAACAGAGCGTAGACAAATTTTAAAGTTTATTTTATATTATTGGAGAAGTTTTTACTATTTCTAAGGGTGTGTAACGATGAAGATGGCAGTGAAAGTGGCCTCTTAAAATCATTTTAAACATTTTAGGAGGCGAATAAATTGAAATTTAATGTAATTGATATTGATCATTGGGATAGAAAAGCTTATTTTGAGCATTTTCTAAATAATACTAGGTGTACTTTCAGTGTGACTGCGAATATTGACATCACACAGTTATTAGAGAAGTTACGAAAAAAGGATATCAAATTATATCCTACTTTTATATATATGGTTACTCGCATTGTTAATGCTCACAAGGAATTTAGAACTTGCTTTGATGAAGAAGGACGGCTTGGATATTGGGATGAAATGACGCCTAACTTTACTATATTTCATAAGGATGATAAAACATTTTCGAATATATGGTCGGAGTACTCGGTTGACTTTACGTCCTTCTATAAAAACTATCAAGAGGATATGAAGCTATACAGTAATGTGAAAAACATGAACCCAAAGAAACATGAACCGAAAAATACTTTTCCTATTTCATGTATTCCATGGATTAGCTTCACAGGCTTTAATCTAAATATTTTTAATGATGGAACGTATTTATTACCGATTATTACTAGTGGTAAGTTTTTCGAGCAAGGGGATAAAATTTTGTTCCCTATTTCATTACAAGTACATCATGCCGTTTGCGATGGATATCATGCGAGCGAATTTTTGAATGAATTACAGCAATTAGTTGATAGTTGTGATGAATGGTTGCATATAAGTGAGTATAAATAATATTAACTTTAGTGAGGAGCTGGTATTAGCTAGTTCCTTTTCCTATTCAGCAACTTTGTAAATCCGCATTTTCCTGACATTCCCCATATTTCATCTCATTATAAATCATGTTGAGGTGAAAGAATAAACCATATATAAGTAAATAATTATTTACAAATACATAAGCTACCGTTAATATATAAGTGAATTCTTATGTAAGGAGTGATAAATATGCAAATCGAACTGATGGAAAAGCAGTTAAAAGCATTGGCAGATCAAAATCGGCTAAAGTTGCTTTCCTGTCTAAAAAATGGGGAAGTGTGCGTATGTGAATTTGTGGATGTATTGAATATTTCACAACCAGCTGTTAGTCAGCATTTACGAAAATTAAAAGATGCAGGCATTATTGCAGAAAGAAAAGTTGGCACATGGAAGCATTATCGTTTAGCTGAAAATCCATCGCCCGTTGTTCAGCGTGTGATTGATGAGTTGAAAGCTGTTTCTATTTGTACATGTAAAGTTACGGAGGATAGTTCATGTTCGTCTTAGCAAGTTTAATCTTTATTGTAACGTTAATTTTTGTTATTTGGCAGCCGAAAGGACTTAATATTGGCTGGTCTGCCTGTGCAGGTGCGCTTATTGCACTCGCTGTAGGTGTGGTAGATTTTAACGATGTACTCGATGTTGTCAATATTACATGGAATGCCACATTAAGCTTTATCGCGATTATTATCATCTCGCTCATTTTAGATGAAATTGGTTTATTTGAATGGGCTGCTTTACATATGGCTCGCGCGGCAAAAGGGCACGGCATCAAAATGTTTGTCTATGTCAGCTTACTTGGTGCAATCGTTGCAGCACTTTTTGCCAACGATGGTGCGGCATTAATCTTAACACCAATCGTTCTTGCAATGGTTCGTAATCTACAATTTAAAGAAAAGATGATTTTCCCGTTTATTATGGCAAGTGGTTTTATTGCTGATACTACATCTTTACCATTTGTCGTCAGTAATTTAGTGAATATCGTATCTGCAGACTTTTTTGACATTGGTTTCGTTGAATATGCAGTACGCATGTTTTTACCAAACATTTTCTCATTGATCGCAACAATTACGGTATTGCTATTGTATTTCAATAAATCTATACCACGTACTTATAATTTGACGATGTTAAAGAAACCTGAAGAAGCTATTAAAGATAAAAAAATGTTTCGCTTATCTTGGTACGTGCTAACGATACTTGTCATTGGTTACTTTTCAAGTGAATGGACAGCGATTCCTGTATCTTTCATCGCAGGAATTATCGCCATTTTCTTCTTACTTATGGCTAGGAGAAGTCCAGTTGTCAATACAACAACGGTCATAAAAGGCGCACCGTGGAATATCGTGTTCTTCTCCATTGGTATGTATGTAGTCGTTTATGGGTTAGGGAATGCAGGATTCACAGAAGCACTCGCTGGTGTTATTGAATATACGGCTGAGCAAGGGTTGTTTATCGGTACGATTGCAATGGGCTTTATTGCAGCCTTTTTATCTTCTATGATGAACAATATGCCGACAGTTATGGTCAATGCGCTCGCAATTGCTGAAACGAATACAACGGGTGTAATGCGCGAAGCATTAATCTATGCAAATGTTATTGGTTCTGACTTAGGACCAAAAATAACACCAATCGGTTCGCTTGCAACACTTGTATGGCTGCATGTATTAAGTCAAAAAGGTGTGAAAATATCATGGGGAACTTACTTTAAAACAGGGATTGTGCTGACGATTCCAATACTATTTATTACATTAGTCGGCTTATATATTACACTGCTAATCATTTAAAAGGAGCTAAAAGAGTATGTCCAAAAAATTGATTTATTTTTTATGTACAGGGAACTCATGCCGTTCTCAGATGGCAGAAGGTTTTGGGAAAAAGTACTTAGGTGATAAGTGGGAAGTGAAAAGTGCTGGTGTAGAAGCACATGGCTTAAACCCGAATGCAGTAAAGGCAATGGCTGAGGTAGGTATCGATATATCGAATCAAACGTCTGATATCATCGATGTAGAAACACTAAATAACGCAGATTTCATCGTGACTTTATGTGGAGATGCAGCTGATAAATGTCCGATGACACCACCACATATCCGCCGTGAGCACTGGGGCTTTGATGACCCAGCAAAAGCAACGGGATCAGATGAAGAGAAATGGATCGTATTCCAGCGTGTACGCGATGAAATCAGTGAACGTATTCAACGTTTTAGTGAGACAGGGGAATAATCAAGGGCATGTCTCTTGATTTTTTCATCCTTTATATATAACAAAATACTTATGTAAGGTGAGGGAAATATTATGGAATTCAAAATCATTAACCAATCTTCAGCTTGCTGTGGGCCAAGCGATTCTTGTTGCGATACGAAACTTCCTGTAGCGATTATCGGTGCGGGGCCGATTGGTTTAGCAGCGGCAGCCCATTTAACACAACGCAATATCCCATTTTTCGTGTTAGAAGCAGGGGAGCTTGCAGCGAATGTCCGCTCTTGGCAGCATGTGACGCTTTTTTCACCTTGGCAATACAATATTGACTCTGCCGCACGTACATTACTAGAACAAACGGATTGGCAATCTCCACAAAATGAGGTCATTCCTACAGGTAAGGAGCTAATTGAACTTTATTTAGCACCTCTGGCAAGGTTGTTTGAGAAGCAAATTCATACAAACCACCGAGTTGTTGCCATTACACGTGAAGGAACAGACCGTATGAAGTCCGTAAAGCGTGAAAACAAGCCGTTTCTCATTTATGTGGATACATGCTGTGGTACTAAAATGATGAAGGCAAGTGCGATTATCGATGCTACAGGCACTTGGGGTAATCCGAATCCAGCGCTAAGTAACGGTTTATGGTTACCGACAGAGAAAAAGTTAGCTGATCGAATTGAATATCATATCCCAGATGTTAATAACAATGAAGAAGTCTATGCAAATAAACGTATTGCAGTTGTCGGCGGTGGTCATTCAGCAATCAATTCTTTATTAAACTTAACAATATTGAAAGAAAAGTTCCCAAACACAGCGATTACATGGATTTTACGTAAATCGCGAGTAGAAGATGCTTTCGGTGGTGGTTCGAAAGATGAACTAGCAGCTCGTGGAGAGTTAGGCTTACGTATAGCAGAACTAGTAAAAAAGGGCGTTATTCAAGTAGAAACACCTTTCCACATTCAATCTATTCGTGAACAAGAAGGCATTGTATTAAGAGATGAAAACAAATCAATCGGGCCATTTGACCGACTAATCGTTAATACAGGAAGTCGTCCAAACTTCGAGATCCATCGTGAATTACGATTCCAGGCAGATGCTATTACAGAAGCGGTACCAGCACTTGCACCATTGATTGATCCAAACGAACATAGCTGTGGTAGTGTACCTGCACACGGTGAAAAGGAATTACGCCAATCCGAAAAGAACTTTTACATTGTCGGCTCTAAATCATATGGAAGGGCGCCAACATTCTTAATGGCAACAGGCTATGAGCAAGTCCGCTCAGTCGTAGCCTATTTGGCAGGGGATGTAGAAGCTGCAAGTAATGTACAACTCCATTTACCTGAGACAGGTGTTTGCCATAGTGGAGCAGGTGGGTGTTGTTAAAAAAGCTAACAATTTAGCTGAAAAATGAACGTTTTTATTTAAAAAGGGCGCATTCTGAATAGCTGTTGTGATAAAAAAGAAAGAAATGTACTGAAAAAGGTGCTTGTGTGGGGGTTAAAAATCTTCGCGAACAAGCACCTTAATTACGCTTTTTTTTTCGAAAAATACATCGTAATCCAAAGAGGGTGATATGCTCCTTTATGATGTGGTCACTTGTGAAAATAATAAATACCTTTTTGTTTTTGTGAAAACGAACGATAAGCTTGTGATTTTTTAATAAAAAAATAATGCGTTTACTGTAAAAGCGACTAAACCTTCATTGACTGATTACGTTATTTGAAACGATCGGGGGTAAAAAAATGATTAATTAGTAGAAATGCGTTTAATTTGCATTTGTTTAAAACTCTTATATCAATAACGAATCAGGTTAGAGGCAAATGGATTATTTTGCTTAAAGAGGGTTAATGCTTTATGTTAAAATATTGCGAGTGAAATAGTTTTTTACTGATTTAATCAAGTAGTAAGCAAAAAAGAAAAAGGGACAATAACAACATGGAAAACGTATCAGATGTAGTGAAATTAGAATCATTAAAATCTTTACAATCGACAATCAGTAAGCTCGAAAATGCCTTGTTCCAGATGACTCAAAAAGGCGCAAATATTACTTTAGTAAAGAAACGACTCAAAGCTGTTTACATCGGGTTAGACATGCTAGACAACGTGTGGAATCAAAAACCACATCATTACACCTTGGAAGACTTAGTAGAAGCTCGCAATGTGCTTACTGGTTTATTTCCATCCATTGAGAAGGTTTATGCTAAGTTAAAGGATGGTAGTGCCCAAAGAACGTTGTTAACAAGGCGAATGAAAGCGTTAGAATTAGCTGTTCAAGCCATTGATGATCAGCTTGCTAACAAATAGCTTATTGGAAGCTGAGATATAATGCCACAATGTGATTGCCGATGTTTAAAAGATAAATAGATAGATATTTTCGTGATTTGTTAACAACCAGTCGTAATCAGTTAAAAACGATTGGTTGTTTTATGATGTATAATAGCGAGGAAAATGCATAAATTTTTAAGCAGCATAAAATTCGTTAGTGTCTAAAACGCGAGGTTTCTTTGTAAAATTCACTATTTTGTCTCACTATTTAAAGTATACTTTTGAGACAATTTTAACTGACTATAATTTATATTATGACCACATCCCTATTTTGGGTTTTAAAAAAGAGGGATTTTCATCTCCTCTTTTTTAGTGCTCAATTCTATATCTCCAATTTCCTTTTTTGATAGCATCCAAGTTGATATATTGAGCGCTTGTTTCGATTACATCATTTAAATTTAATTTATGCTCTTTAGCAAATGTTCTTAAATTTTTAAGTATCTCTTCATCACACGTCGTTCTAAATTCAATTCGATCTTTAGGACGTTTTTTCTTATCATAGTTTATATAATCTTCATATAGCAAGTTTTCAAAGCCATTTTCTAATAAATAACCGACATGTGTATTGTGTTCGTTAGCTATTATTTTCAATTCATCCAAGATGGCTTTACTGATTCTTGTTTTATATTCTACTCTTGTTGTATCGACTGTTTGAACTAATCGTCCATTTATTTGCTTCCACATTATAAATCACTTCCATTTCTTTTACCCACTGTGTTAATCGTTCTTTTTTAGAATAATTGCAGCTTTCAACACAATTTAGATAAATAATCTCAGCTAATTTTATTATACTTTGCTTCCCCTTTATCCAAGTTCGGTAAATGTCAGTACCTTTTTGGCTCTTTTCTACTGTGATTTCACTTTTTAACTCCCATGTTTGAAAAACTTCATGTAAACTCTCAGCAAAACCCTTACTACCCGTAGTCACATTCATTACATAGCCTCTATCTTGAACCCAACCATCTCCATCAATGACACCCCTAATAAATGATGGCAAATACTGTTCTGGCACATGTGGAAATTTTAGCGTTAATGACTTATTTGGTGTAATCCCCATCTGTTCTAAGTCTTTTTTGATTTCTTTTGAATTCATAATAATTGTCGGTGTTGTCTTTGTTTTACCGAATGGCATTAAAACATAATCAGCTTCCATATATGTTGCTATCAATTTTAGAATTCTTTCATCTTTTTGAGAGAAATAAATACTATGTGTACTTTTATTGATATGACCATCCGTAACAAAAACACCTAGCACCCATGCCATTTTATCGTTCCAAAATTTGAAAAAATCTTCGTTTACTTTATGCTTTCTAGGTTGTCCTATAGGTCTTGTATTGATCCCGTGTTTTTTTACGACATTGCGAATAGCACGTTCAGATAACCCTGTCTGCTCTATCATTGATTTGTAGGACATCCCTTGATTGTACATGTGAATAATATCCTCATCACGAATATTCGGCTTTCTCGGCATTCAAATCCCCCTCCAATCAACTTATGTATAACATACAAATTTTCGGTTGTTTTAATAAGGCTTTGGATTAACCGTTTTAAGTATAAGTAGTCCTCTTTTATGTGGCCTTTGATTCTACCCTCTTATATACATTATATAAGAACATACGTTTCTTTGGAAGCAATAAGACTGTTTTGTGTTCATTCCGTTAAATAAAACCTTAAAATCAAAAATTAGTGTTATTATTCGGTTTTCATTCAAATGAGGTTGTATCCAGCCGATGGGAGATTAGCATTTCTATGGATTAAATGCGAACGTTTTTAATTAAATTAACATAAAAAGTTCGTTTTTATAGGAAGGTTAATATACACTTTATCGACAACAAATATTTTCCCACTCTCAAATTGCAAGTTCAACTCTTTTACTATGTAATATGTCTTCACTAGAATGTATGATGGGGCAAAATAGCATTGGTTCTCTTTCTATCCCATAATCATTTTCTAATATCTTAATATTAATAAGGCCGTTCAATCGAACTTGAACGACCTCTTCTTCACTTGCTTATTCTACCTAAATCAAATTAATTAATTTGATTTCCGCGCTGTAAATTTTCGTACTAAAACATTTCCGCTACATAAGGCTCTCTTTTAAACATATTTATGTCTCCTTTTAAAAGCTAATCTTATTGATGAGTGTATATCTAAAGATTGTTCTGTAATAAAGCGCTTTAAAAGCAGTGTGTTTTTAATATAATGGCCTGTACCATCTCACTCGAACATCATTCCCCCTCCATCTGAATGCGCTCCAAAAGGATTCACCAATTCGTCCAATAATGCCTGGATTTCAATGATTGACGCCTTCATTGTAGTTTTGGAATAAAGATTGATTAAAAAACATCCTTTAATCCTTATCTAACAGTAACTTCAAAAACCCCATTTTGAAAAAGGATTCATCAAAATGGGGTTGCTCTTTTTAAATAAATATAAGATTTTTAGAAAAAAGTTTAATTATTTTCCACCTACGTTATTAAAGAGTAGCTCCCTTTTGTTGAATAGGCAACTTTCTTTTTCTTAACTCATTAAGCTTTATAACATCTGTTCATTTTCGTATCGGAAGCCATTTCCAATACGTACCACATCGCCAAAGCCATTCTATCGGACCATACTTGAAAAATCTAAGCCAAAGTGAAGATGAGATGATCTGTACTACCACTACCAGTGAGCATACAATTGTTGCAACAGAGTATGAAACAATTGTCTCGCCTGGTATAAACATTGCAATAATAACCAATATAACAGATTGTCCAATATAGTTTGTAAATGCCATTCTTCCAAATGCATTTAGTGGCGATAACAATTTCTTTACTAAAGGTTCAAGCAAAACAAGACAACTCACATAAAAAACAGAGAAAATCGGGGCGAACGTCAAGGACAAGTTGGCAAAGTCATAAAAAGCACGATTTGATAACACTTGTGCTTCGGTTAATTCAACACCTTCCATATAGTTTACTAACCCATCGACAGGTGCTTTTTTCCATAGAAAAGCAACTAAAATACTCGTTACAACAAATGAAAGAACAGCAACTATCATCCATGTTTTTCGTCTTTTTATATAAGATTGAAATACACGATACTGTCCGAACGCTAGACCTAGCAGCATTAAAGGCACGGGCAAAAGCAGTTTTGCTCCAAAAAAGCTCCCTATAATAACGCCTGCAATACCTAAAATTAAGTTAATCTGTTTCGGAACCTTATCAAAGAAAACAACAAGCATGCCTAAAATTGCATAAAGCAATAAAGCTTCACCGGGGTTTATTAGGTTATGTATTGCTCCTACTAAACCCAAGATCAACATACGCCGAATAAAAAGGGTATACGGACGATCGTTCTTTTCTTTAGCCCTCGATAAAAAAATCCAAATCCCTAATCCAAACAAAAAAGAAAATATAGCGTAAAAACGTCCTTCAACAAATAGATATAAGAAACGTTGAACCCAAATATCCTCCTGCGTTCCTGATAAGTTAATGTTTGAGCTCCAAAAAGCAAGCACATTCACGAAAGGAAGCCCCATCAGAGCAAACCCTCTCATCAAATCAATAACGTTAATGCGGTTCTCATTTATTACGGGCTCCATTATGATTTACCTCTTTCTTATGATTTTCATACGCTATGCTATTGAGTAGTCTGCGTACCCACAATACTATTCTTTCGCAATTAAAAGCTGCGTATAACAAGGTTTCATTATAAAAATAAAATCTTAAGAAAGAGTGAGGAAAACTATGAAGAAATTATTAAAGTGTGAGTGAGCAGGATATTTCAAAACTTGTATTTTCATTGGCAGCAAATTGATGTAGTGTCGTTCCATACGTTCCTGTACATCATCAGAATATGCTAAGCCACTGCCTTTAAATAGTAAATCTACACTATCCTCTTATGGGAGAACATATTTTTTAAGTAAGGCCGTTTATGTTAGTTCTATCGAATGAACTCTTAAAATGAACACCTGGAAAGAGTGTTATTACTCGGTTTTTTATCAAATGAGATTATATTCAACTGATAGGAGAATGACATTTCCACACCACAAAATTGTATAATAGGTTACGGTTCGCTAATTCCCATAGCTAACAGTAATAGAAAAGCGACAACTAAAACTACTATATTTCCTAACAAACCGACAATTAAAAGAACGAGTCGTTTAGACATCCACCAAGAGACTACAGCAAATAAAATACCGAAAATTGATAACATACTAAAAATTGTGCTAATCAAATAAACATCAGCATTAGGTCCTCTTAGAACATAGAAAACGATAATACTTATTATTACAAGTAATATAGAGGTAAGGCCTAAAATGCTTCCAACTTTTCGATTGTTCAAACGCTACTCCTTCTTAATGACTGCCCATATTCAACTTACAACAATCACTTACCCAAATATTAAAAGCAATAAACTGATTGCAAATAATATATACGCGACTTGAATTGCTATGTACATTGTGAATTCAAAGGTTGAAAGTTTTCTTTGTTTTTTCGTTCTTTCCAGATGTCTAAAATAAAAAGAGGAACTAAAAATTAATATAACGATTGAAATTGTACGCAAAATTTCTACTAATAGTAGCAAGCGAATCAACTCCCTCCTATTACATTTCAACAAACCTACACTTCTATACATTCACAGTAATAACAAGTTCCAAAAATCCATTCGGTAAAATTGTAAAAATATTCAATTAAATAAACCTTTCGTACCTTAAAATAACATTTTCGAAGTCGATACTTTTTTATAAGAGTAAAATGGAGGAGATAAATTATGAATATAGCCAGTTTAAATACCAAAAGCTTAAACATGCAAAATGCTGTTTCATTAAAAAATAATTCGTTAAGTAAGAATGAGCAGTTAAAACAAATTGAAGAACAAGCAAGAGAAATTATACAAAACAACCCTGCTGTTAAGTTCGAAGGAAATACTTCAGTGAATCCTTCAGAAATCAAGGTAACTGTTACAGGTGAAATGGCTCACTTCGATTTTATTAAGGATATTGAGGAACTTAGTTCGGATGAAAAAAGAAACATTCATCGGTTGATTCAGCAAAGTATAAAGAAACCAAATGGTGGAACAGGTGATTATTTTATAATGGACCGCGCTCAAGCAGGCGTACAATTGCAATTGATTGCCGAAAAATTGATTCCTGATAAGTATAAAGATCAGATGGAGCAAGTGATTAAAAATTATCAAGAAGAAGGCTATAACTTTGATGTTAAAATATATGAAGCAGCGCAAGCAAACTATAATAAGCTATTAACAAAATTCCCATCATTAGGTGAAAAATCAATAATGGCTAATGGGATTAAATCATTAGAAGAACAAGAGCAAACATTTCGCAGTTTTTACAGTGAGCTCAATTTATCTAGCCAAGCTACTTTTGTACAATCATTTGAAAATGCTTTAACGAAATTTAAGGAAAACCAAAAGAATTTAGAGAATAGCTTGGACGATGTGCTACATCAATTTCAAGACGAACTACGTACAAAATGGAATGACTTTGCTTCCATATTAAACGATTCAAAAGTGTACAAACTCCCAACTGCTGAAACATCTTTCATTGATATTAGTCTCTAATGAAGGAGGGAAAAATAATGAATAAATGGTTTAAAGGCTGGAGCATATTCATTTTTTCAGTTGCAGGAATAGTGTTATTGTTGGTAGTAGGCACGGTCTTCGTATTTATGAATTTTAGGGCCTCGTTGATACCAGATGAAAAAGAAGAGGAAAAGGTATTATTGCAAGCAGAACAATACTTACAAGAGACGTATGCAACTATGAAATACGAAATCTATCATATCCTTTATGATCAGGGGGAGCAATACGGTAATTTTGATTATGCGGCAGTGGTTGTAAATACAGAAACACAAACAACATTTAAGGTGTATGAAAATACATTTACAGAACAAATGGAAGATGATATCTTGATTCAAGAAAAAGCAGCATTTATAGAACAAGTAAAACCGAAAGTGTATAGCTATATACATGAAACATTCGGTGAACCTAAAGGTATGGCATTTACCCCTTCTTCTGATGTAGGAGGTATCCCTACACTTAATATTCGCTTAAATAACACAAAAGAAGAAATCAGTGAAGAAATGTTTCAGTCTTTTATCGAGTATTTGCAAAATGAATTAACTATTGAACATGCAGATGTACATATTATGTATGAAACTGAAATATGGAATATGAGTTTTTAAAAATAAAGCATGAGGTGTTTTGTCATGCTTTATTTTCATTTGAATTTGTCTCTATTTAAAGCTCATCTAGCTCCAATGGCAAAAAAGCATATTCTCCGTCTTTTACAATGTCACATTTACGAACAGGAATCGGTTGTTTAAAAATGGGGCCATCGATCACAGTCGTATGGAATTCCCCGCCTTCTCCGCACGGGTCAATGCCACGCGCTTCGAGTTCTTTCACGTATTCATGAGTTAATGTTCGCCCTAAGTCGTCTTCTCGCATACCTAATGATAGGTTCACCGTGACAATGATCGTGACAAATCCTAGATTGATGAATTCTTCGACCGCTTCACGATGATCCATTTCCCATAAAGGCATGCCTAGCTTCAATCCAGCATTCTTTGTCACCTTGTCATGCCAACAGCCATGAGCAGGCATATCTAAATCGCCTGTTACTAACACTTCTGCCCCTTGGTTTTTCGCTTTGTCTAAAAGGCCCATAAATACTTGTTCATAATCTGTCCAGCTTGAAGCGGCAGTGTATACAGGCAAACCGATAGATGTCGCTTGAGCACGTATGAGTTCTGGAGGCATACCGTGAGATCTGGAGCGTTCCCCTTCTTCTTCTAGCATGACAATGAGTCCAATTGCTTCGCCCACCTTCATCGCTTTATATAAAGCTAATACACTGTCTTTCCCGCCACTGAAAGAAGCGATAAATTTGTGACCGCGCGCATTATTTTTCCATTCTATTAGTTGTGACATTTCTATCTTTCTCCTCTATTCAAATTTTCCTACTCATTACTATGACCTTATCATACTATTTGAATTTTACGGATAGATATTTGACTTTTTAGAGAAAAACGGTTGTATTTTAGCCACTTTTATGTAAGTAATGAAAAATAATCACGGCCATCGCTAACAACTCCTCTTGTTGATCATGTATTCGAAATTGTAAATGACCGTTTACCAATTTCGATAAATCCCCTTCTCCTATTTTTTGACCTTCTCGGTAAATGAGGATTTGATTGCTCATTTTATAGGACAAAACTTCATATGTAGTAGCTGCTACTGTTAGCTGTAGTCGTTCTTCAAAATTGACTTTATCTTTTAAACTTGATTTATAGCGAGCTTGTGCGATTTCATGCCCATTTTCAGTGATTTTCCAATTGGCTTTACTCGACGAAAACTTGCTCAACTCTTGCCAGTCAACTTGCTTGTTTTCATTCGAGAATGTTACATGAATATATTTATCGGGTGCATTTAGTAACTCTACATAAAGCCGTTGCCACACGGTTCGATAGTAGCGATTATAATAAAATATAATGTCATGTCCCTTTGTCAGCTTCTTTTTCGTTGTTTTCATGCGCTCTGTTAATCGCGTTTGCCAAAGGTTTTCATCGCTAACCGATTTAAATTGCACATCCTTTTTACTTTGCATTTCCTGGAGGAAATAGATTCCTACACCAGCAAATAAAAACATGCAACTTAGAAAAAATTGAGAAGGCTCAAATATTCCTTTGAGCCAAAACCTCAGTCCAATCCCAATTTGACTTACGATGAATAATAAGAACAAATACAGCATATACATTCCTCCCTATGTTGGGTAGTACCAGTAAAGCTGTCACCACCTGCAATAAGAAAATATCAAGATAATGCAAAGATTATTTATCCATTATTATTCTGAAATGAAATCAATCTTCTCTACTATGTTCTCTATTACCAAATTTATATCGGCATAACCATAATAACGAACGTAGATGACAGCTTTTCCTTTTGAAGCAAATACTTCTTTAAACTCATCTTCCTCATGAACTATCAATAGATCAAGGTCTACATGCTTTGTTTCAATAAAATGATCATCACTATACCTCTTTATTAAATCAGCAATTAGATTATCCGCCAAAGCGGGTACACTTAGCTGATAAACCATTGTGTGGATACTTGGAGAATATTCACCGCTTTTATCCTGCCACATTTCTCCGGGAACAACCCCGTGTTCATCTGATTCATATTGGACAGGTGCCAATGGACTCCAATTATACGTATACCGATTAGCCCAATCAACACCGTCTCTCATATATGCAGATTCCCCTCGAGTCAATGTAGGGTCTTGCTCTATATCTGCTAATCTGACAATCGGTAAATCAAGATTGGCTTCCGGCAATGTTTTTGTTTCGCCTTTTACAAGTTGGATGAACGGGAGTATGGCACCTAACCCCACAACTGTTATAAAAAGGAAAACGATAACAGAATTTAATCGGTGGTGTTTCTTCCAAGGCGCATGATGATCAATCGGTTTTCCGTTGATAAGACTTTTTCGCAAAGCACGAATGGATATGGCAGCTTGTAGTGAAGTATAGGTCAAATACGCAATGAAAATGGTTAAAATCGTTTGTTGAATCGCCATACCTTCGACCAAAATGTATGTAGGTGTCCGATCTAGAAACCAACTAGCTGATAACATACCGATTATGAAGATGATTGCAGCAACCAGTATACTAGCATTAAAGGCTAATTTCTTGTCTAGCGCCTTTAGTGTAAAAGATTGCTCGGCAGGGTCTGTATGTAGCTCTGGTGCATTAAGCTCAACAGGTGATGAATACACTTTAAAAAATTGATAGTCCGTTACATAATCCCATCCACTATCCGAATACATCTCAATCTGTTCTGGAGTAATCTTCTTTTTTAATGATACATCTATTCTGTACCTCATTTTTTTCGGTTCACCTTTAACAAAATGAGCAAAATATAACCCCATCTTTTTTAGATGGAATCCCTTTGCCGCCATGTCTTGAAACCAGCTTTCATGCTCACCGATTCGCCAATAATCACTAGGGCGAAGTTTACGAACTGTCTTATTCATTCTCATCACCTACCTCTAAAATATTTCCGTCTTGGATCAAGGATTTTAATCGACTATACTCTGTTCTTAATGCGTGTTCTCCTTCCAATGTAATTTGATAGGTCTTTCTCCTACCATCATCTTCTGCTAATGAAATAAGGCCATCTTTTTGCATCCGTGAGAGTACCCCATAAAGTGTCCCAGGCCCCATTTTTAATCTACCATTCGAAACCTCGGTAATTGCATGCATCAGCTGATATCCATGGTTAGGATGCATAAGCGCTAGTAAAACATAATACATTGCTTCGGTCATCGGTCCCCCATTGTACGCCATTTCTTATATTCCTTCTTTCGTTTTCAGAGATATTATGTCTCGCGATATATCGTATAACATAACAATACCTCGTAAAATATCTTTTGTAAATATAAAACAATGATTAGTTTTGTTCCTGATATCTACATATTTGTTCTAAGGATGGGCCAACTAAATGTTCCAATAATTCACAATCCATGCGCGACATTTTTTCGTACATTTGCTGTGATAAATAATAAATACCGTACTAACACATACAGAACCATACATGTAGCAATGAGCAGCTCCACGTGTGTTAACACATGAAATAACGGCATGGAGTGGAAGAAATGCGCGGCTGTGTTCATCGCTGTCGCAGAAATGACTAACGGAAACGTAAATGCTGCGTAGCTTGGGTAAAATGGTAGCTTTAATAGTTTTGGTAATTGCCAAAGTACCACTACATATACCAGTTGAGATAACCCCAAAATAGCTACTACAAAATACAAGTTTGGATGCGTAAAGTGCTGTAAATAAGCTGTTAAACATAGTGATCCAGGTGCAGCGATGATCGTTAACAGTGGCATTGTTGGCTCTTCTAAGTGTTTTATCCGTTTCCATACAATCGGTAGCAATAACACGTAACATAAAAAGGCAATCCAAAACACGATATCTATCAATAGAGCATGAAAGTGCCCAGCTGTAATCGGTATAATGCCAATGCCTACATACACAATAAACCAGCTTGGATAGACAGATTGGATATTGACTTTATGCTTCCAAACAAATGCATACGTAAAATACAGGACGAGCGTAAATTGTAGACAAGCTGCCATCCCCCATCCAATCATCGCGAGTGTTTGAAGTGAAGTTTGTGCAGCGACAATACTACACATGACCATCGTCCCCATTGAAAAGGTTGGTGCTACGGAAGCGATAATCGGATTTTTTAAATCGCTCACAACATGTGAAAACGTAAAAATGATTTTACATAACAATAATAAAAAGAGTGCAACCCCTATTGTGAAATACAAAGCCCCTAACAGCTCCATATTTAATGAAAAGTGTAACTTTGCTAATGATACTAACCCAAGCATCAAGCCACTCATTGGAATGGGTATTGTTTTTAACCATGATGTCATCTTTCTCTCTCCTTAGCTTGTTGATACTTTTAGATTACCTGAACATTTATTATTTGAAAAATACATATTTGATATAATAATTATTAAGAAAGCTAATAATTAGAGGAGGTATTTCCATGATAGAGACGCTAAAAGTTTTTACAAAAGTATACGAACTCCAAAACTTTACGAAAGCATCGGAAATTTTATTTATTTCACAGCCAACGATTTCAATGAAAATAAAGCAACTCGAAAAACAGCTACAAGTGCCGTTATTTATTCGGCAAGGGCCTAAGCATATCCAACCAACACCTGCTGCCACCTATTTGTACGAACAAGCAGTCATGATCATTGAGCAATGGGAGAAAACAGAGGCTTTTTTGCAGCATGGGCAGTTATACGAACAAACATGTACGATGGTATGCTCCAATACATTTGGTCTGTATTACCTTCCATCGTTCATGCCACAGCTAACAACGCAATTTCCGAGCTTTGAATTTACGATTGATGTTGTGAATTCTGAACAGGCAATCGACCAATTGATGAAGCGTGAGGCAGATTTTGCTTTTATTGAAAAACCGATTGAAACGACAGGTATTGATAAAAAAATTATCTTTCAGGATGAGCTTGTGCTGGCGGGGCAGCTTGACTCGAACTACTGGCTGATGCGCGAGAAGCACTCGGGTATTCGCTACTTTAATGAGCTATATATCGCGGAAAATAATATTGAAGCCAATTATTTATACGCCAATCACTCTGAGCTCATTATTCGCTTACTCCAGGAGAACATCGGTAAATCGATTGTGTCTAAAAAAACATTGCCTGCTTCGATTCCATATATGACACTGCCTGAAAAGTATAATCGAAATATGTATTGGTGCAGTCGTTCCATTGACAGCGGTCATCCACTCCAATTAATTGAACAATTCATCGCACACTACTTCCATACAAAAAAGCAAGAGGAGTAAAGTACCCCACTTGCTTTTTTAGCTTAAATATTAAAGTTTTTCGGCGCCTTCCAAAACATCGCCAGTACGAATCCAGCGACTAGCATCACCGTTGCAAAATAATACGGATAATGAATATCTACATCGAATAACATCCCACCAACAATCGGACCAATGACATTGGCAAGAGACGTAAACATCGAGTTCATGCCCCCTACGAAGCCTTGATCATTTCCTGCAATTTTAGATAAGTATGTTGTAATCGCAGGACGAATTAAATCAAAGCCAACAAATACAATAAACGTTACAAGTAAAATAGCAAAATATGAACTAACAGTAGTCATTAAAAATACTAAAATAGCTGAAAGGATTAAACAGTAACGAATTAACACAATCTCTCCAAGTCGTTTCATCAATCGGTCAAACAAGACAACTTGTGCAATGGCACCGACGATTGCGCCCCCTGTAATCGCAATCGCAATATCAGACGGAGTAAAGCCAAATTTATGGTCCACAAATAGACTAAAGAAAGATTCAAAAGCGGCAAGTCCAAACGATGAAATGAAAATCAAGATAAACGCGATGAAAAACATCGGAATAACTATTTTTCGTAAACTGCTCTTCTGTTCCTCGCCCTCAGTAGCTTCTTGCACCTGACGAGTAGGTTCTGCTAAAAAGAACAACGATAAAATCGCGGCAACGGTACCAAGAGCAGCTGCTGAATAAAATGGTACACGCGTCCCAATTTCAGCTAAAAATCCGCCAATGCCAGGTCCGATAATAAAACCTGTACTAATCGCAGCAGACATATAGCCTAATGCTTTTGATCGTGTTTCAAGCGTAGTAATATCGGCTATGAATGCCGTAACAGCAGGCATAATAAATGCTCCACTCATACCTCCTAAAATACGGGAAATAAATAGTACTTCAATTGTTTTCCCCATACCAAATAGCAATTCAGAAAAGGCAAAGATAAATAAACCGAGGACAATCATGATTTTACGACCGTATTTATCGACCGCTTTTCCTGTAAATGGTGAGAAAATAAGTTGCGTTAATGCAAATGCCGCCGTTAAATACCCAACAACCGTTCCATTTACATTCATTTCATTCATAATCGTTGGTAATATCGGAATGACTAGCCCAATCCCTAAAAAGGCAATAAACAAGTTGCCTAATAGGATGGTCAGTGTCATATTGTTTTTTAATGTGCTCATAAAGAACGCTCCAATCATAAAAAATAGCTCGTGAGAATCGCTCTTTACACCATAAACCCTCTAGTTACTATAGAGTCAACTGATTGATCTTTCAGTTTCACTTTTAATTCCACCACATACTGTTCTTCTTTAGTAGGCGCATAATGTGTCGGCATATAAAACTCATAGACATCTGATTCAACAAGTAACTGATTCGCTTCAATATAGGCATATAATGTTTTGTAGTGCTGGATATATTTTTCCAATGAAAAAATAAAAGCAATACATACATATCGACCTGCTTTTATTTTCATTACATCCATTTCTCCGGATAAATCATGAAGAAAACGACTTGTTAAAATCGGCGTAAATATATTTTGATAATCAATCTCTTCGATTGATTGATAAGGCTTCAATTGATAAGTACAGCCGTAGCGACTTGTGATGACACTCCCCTCATTTTCAATCGTTTTGATCAATTCACTAAAATAGGTATGAGGGATATATTTAGGTGTTGCATTGTGCACTTTTATATAAAGTACTCTAATATCTTCTTCCATTTTTTCGTACACTTCATTCAATGAAGGGATAGCGAGTTGCTCTTCTAACTGCTTTTTCGTTTTTAGCAACGTATATTGTACTTCCTGTAGTCGTTGAATACTCGATTCAATCACTTGCTCTTGTTTACTTAAAAACGCCACCAGTTCCTCTAATGGATAATTTTGTACTTGTTTGATTGTATCTAGCGGTGTCCCTACATACTTTAACGATTTGATTAAATCTAAATAATAAAATTGTGATTCATGGTAATAGCGATAGTTTGTGACAGGGTCCGTATAAGCGGGTTTAAAGAGATCAATTTGATCGTAATAGCGTAATGTTTGGATGGATAAATTGGTCAGCTTGGCCATCTCTCCAATAGAATAATAATGCTCTTTCATCGTTCATTTCCCTCATTATAATATTTGGTGCTAGTGCATTTCGTTATTTTCTATTTTTGTTCCCTCTCTTGTCTTATTTATTCATCTGTCTTTGTAAAGAAATTAGATTCATAAATGCGTGCCATGTTACATAAGTTAAAAGTAATTCATTGACATGTATAGGCTATTTGCCTACAATGAAGGTAGTAAGATTCATGCGTGATGGATCTACAGCAGTACGTGGCGATTGGGTGGCTCCCAGTCGCTTTTTTTTTTTACTAAAAACACCGCCTTGTTGGCTAGACAAAGCGGTGAAAACAAGTTTTTTACAACATCATCCGAAAAAGACGATACACAGTATCAATAAAACGGAATAAGTCCGCAGCGTGACGAAAGATGGCTAATCTTTGTTCACGCTTCTTTTTCGTGTCAGCCTTAGCCTTTTGAGTGCGTGATGGATAAGACACAGCAGTACACCTCCTCTCCCAAAAAAGGAGTCAGCTGGATGCTGCGAAACTATTGTAACATGAAATAGAAATACATTTATAGAGTGTTTAAAGAATGAAAAAGAAGGGGGCAATCATTTTGACCCCTTCCTAAGTATTAGCTTTGTACCTGCATATATGTCTCTTCATAAGGCTGTACGATGACGAAACCGTCTCCTTCAAATCTCATTTGAATCGACTCGCCACTTCCCCTACCAACGAACGTTTTTAATGATATATCCGTTTGAAACTCAGGCTGTAAATTTCCTGACCATGCGACCGTTGCATTCGGATCTGTAATCACGGGTTTCCCAGGTGTAACACGTAATGTGAGCGGTTCATAGTGCGCTGTAATCGCCACTAATCCTGTTCCTTCACAGCGAATATTAAATAAGCCACCTGCCATCATCCCCGCCACTTTTCGCATTAGCTTTATGTGATGCTTAATCGAAGGCTCAAAAGCAAGCAAATCATTGCCATTCACATAAATGGCTTCATTTTGCAAATGCAGGATGATAATTTTCTTACCGCTATCTGCAAGGTATAGCTTCCCTCTTCCATTCGCCTTCATTAAAGAGGCCCCTTCGCCCGTCAATGCTTTTTTAAACATCGCCCCAAGCCCATTTTCGAGTATGCCTTCCCGTACAAATTTAATCGATCCCTCGTAAGCAACCATTGAACCCGCCTTTGCCCAAACAAGCCCGTCTAAATTGACTTCCAATAAACGTGGCGTCTCTAGCTCAAAGAAGCCTTCTCCCCTATCCACTTGCTCCGTATTTTTAATGAATTCCGCAATCGAGTATTTATTCATGCCATACACCTCTTCTTTTTTGATGTGCAAACGTAATAAACATAAGGATAATCTTTCATTTAACTATACGGATACAAGTATAAAAGGATTCGGATTTTCTTGAAATTTATGTTAAAAATAGTGTGTTCTATACGTTATTCTTCCTCCAACCAATTTAAAGCATAATAGCTGCCGCATAAAACATCATGATACCCCCAGCCAATGTCTTGAGAGTCTTCCACAACTGCATAAAGTCGATCCTTGAATAGTAAAAAGCATAACAATTAAGTACAGACAGTTAGTTGAATCCTTTCTTTCTGCACTAACCATTAATAAATGATTTGGAAACGGGCCAACAAACCTTTTGTTGGCCCTTCAATCTAGATCATTCTTTTAATCCCCTAATGCAAGCAATTGCTCAAATGTATCAACACAAAACGTTGGTTGTTCTTCTAATAGACGTGCTTTCGTATGGCTTCCCCATGTCACCGCGCAAGTTTTACAACCAGCAGCTTTGCCCATTTGAATATCAAAAATAGAATATCAAAAATAGCATCCCCAATCATTAAACACCTATTTGCTTTTAATTCGTAACGATTTAGTAGTTGTTGAATGCCTTGTGGATGAGGCTTGAACTGTGTCACTTGATTAGAGCCGATAATGTCTTTAAAATATGAACGAATCCCTAGTGTCTGTAAATTCCGATCGAGTACATTTGTTTTTTTGCTTGATACAACAAATAACAGAAATTCTTGTGCTTGAAGTCTTTCAAGTCCCTCTTTCACATATGGAAAAAGGCGTAAATACGTATCTTCGATTGCCCCATACATTTGGCGGAACGTATGTAATAACTGTTCAAATGCATGTGATGATAAGTGATGCGCACCCATTTCTTTAAATGAACGCTCAATAGGAATCCCCATATAGTAAGAAATTTGTTCTTCAGATGGTACAGGCAGCGATAATTGCTGAAACGCCACCTGTGTTGCGTGTAGCGCACATGCCGCAGAATCAGCTAATGTACCATCAAAATCAAAAATATATGCTTTCATTCCTCTCTCTCATTACTGCATCTCATATGGATGTTCTGTTGCCTTTTCATTTAAAGCCTGTTGTTTGATGATTTCAATACCACCTGGCACTCGTGTTAAAATCCCCTCCTGCACAAATGATCCGATAACCCGATTTTGATGTCTAACCGTTGTACCAATAAATTCAGCAATATCTTTTAATTCATTTTTCGGAATGAACCTTGTTTGAAACACACCGTATTCATCATGTGTGATCGAAATAAGATAACTAGCTAGACGGATTTCTGTTTCATGGAGTAAATGAAATGACAACACATTCGACTAAGAAAAATAAGTGTGTAAGGATGGAACCTTGTTCACAAATACATTCGCCTGACTCATATTCCATATAGACCCATGGGGAGTCTTTGAACAGCTGTAATTGAAATTGGTTTATGTAATCCTGGCATAAGGCCTCGTTTTGCAATATTTTCATCATTTCCTCCCCGTTAGATCTATGGTAAATGAATACTGGATAGTGTTGTTTTGTAAAAAAGACTGATCAATCATTTAGAATAAAGTTTGATTAAAAATAACCTCTTCGGGTATGTTGTCCGTAAGAGATTCAGATGTAGTAGTAGATATACATGAACAATTCCCCTTATTACCCCAAGAAGAGACGAAAATAATAGCTGAGAAATTAGGTTTAAAACATCCTATTCACCCCAAAACAAAAAACCCCAATTGTTAGTTGTGTCTAACAATTGGGTGACGTTCAGCGATTAGTAAAAGCTTTTTACAAAACGTCCTGTAAAAAGAAAAATACAGTACTCTCAATTATGATTATTCATTTTTATCTGAGAAAAATGGGAATTCATAGTCTTGTATCGTATTCGTATTTTGTTCATTTTGAATGAATTTCACAGCATTTAAGCCAATCATTTGAGCAGCAAGAGATGTGTTTCCATCAGGTAAAATGGGTGAAACTGAAAGATCTGCTACTTTTAAATTTTTTATCCCAAATACATTTAAGAACCCATCAACAACGCCATCTTGAATCGTTCTTGCCATCTTACATTGCCCGCCATAATGGTCAAAATTGATATAAGTGGCTCTTGCAAAATTAGCTAGTTGATATGATTTTTACACATTTTGTTCTTCCTTTCATATGAATTTTGAATCTCTTTATCGTATGTTGTAATCTATATCTTGTTATAGGCTTTGGACAACCTCTTTAAAAAGTTATCAAGTCAATTGGGTTTATTATAGGGTTGGATTAGCGATAATCTGAAATTTTATTCCTAAACACTTGGTTTATATCAGTTCTTGTGGCCATTATCTTCTAGGATTCGAATAATAGGGTGATTGCTAGGAAAAATTTCCTTTAATTTAGTTAAACTTTGTGTCTTATCCAATGGCATGGGGGTGCTTGCCTTGATTCGAATAAATGGATGATTAGGTGGAAGAATTTGTTTTAATTTAATCAATTTATGATTAGGTGTGTTATCCAAATTTATCACTCCTTTCTTAAAGATGAATGATAGGTTTAGTCTTTATCCCAATCCAATGTTCTAAAGTCAGTATCAAGAACAGTTTGTCCTGTGACATTTGCACTATTAATTCTGCTGATCCCGTTACTTGTTACAAAAACGTTTTCGTCGGAATCTAGGAACGTTACTCTAATTTCGTATATGAGAATAATCTTATCATCTAAAAAGTCGGTAAAGAATACTGCTGCTGTTCCTTCTTTAATTTTAATTGGACCTCCATTACCTACTATAGAATCTGGTCCGTTGAATGAAAAAAGGGGTATTTCAATTGGTTTATTTGAGGTCCAATCAAAAACCTCCACCTTCACACGTCGCTTATCATTCTTGTTCAGATTAACAACATTGATAAGAATTAGCAGAGCTTCCTCACTTAAATTGGCCAGGAGTCCACTAGATTTTACTATATTACAGTGTCTAATACCCATTATTTAACCTCCCTTTACTAAAAGTCATAATAGTAAATGCAGCAATTAGACAATCTGTAACGGCAAACATCCTATCTCTAGTTGAAAACTTTCAACTTATGGGTTATTAATTTTCAAAACACTCTTTTAGTAGATTGTGAAGATATGTACTTAAAGTTTAGAGGTGCTTTAAATAAAGATTCGCATTCCAAAATAATCAATCTTTATTATAAAAACTAGATTAAAATAAATAAAAACCAACTATTTTGATCAATCTTTGTTTCAAAACAGTTGGTTTTTTCTGTGTAAAATCAGCGATTGTAACTTCCTTTTTATCAAAGTTTATTCTAAAGCTACAGATAGAAAATAAAGGATATATGTCTGAAATATTAAGGGTTTTTAAAATTAAGACTCTCCTAACGAACTTTATAAAACTACTCAATTCTTCTTAAACCACATGTTGCGTATTTTGTATATTCCGAGTGTTCTTACAATAAATTCAATTACATTATTTTAAGAATATTATGGATTCCCCTATATTATATTCTTTGCTTTTTTCTTCTCCATTCAACTTCCAAGATACAGTAACATATCCTTTATCTAATAAATTTTCTATATCCTCTTTTGTTATTTCTCCGATATACATTATGACTTTATAATGATGTTGTACGTGCCTTTTATTTGGATCCGGAAATTCCCAACCACTCCCAGTCCAATAGATTTCACGGCTTAATAATTCAATAAAAGAATAAGGCATATTAATTTGTATATCTTCAATCTTATTCGAATAAATCACATTTAAAGAAAAAATGAGTTGCTTAAAATTTTCTTGTTCTGGATATTTAACGACTTCTAATCCCCCAATACTTTCGTATGTTTCATCATCTACTCCCGAAATTTCTGTATGCATAACAATGGCTGGATTATATTGACGATGTATATAGATGATAACCGTTACGATTCCAACCGAAATTAGCAATAACAACAGTAGTTTTTTCTCACGTATTCACCTTCTTTAAAAAAATTATTTATTTTCATTTCCCTATTCTTTCATCCAAGGTACTAAAAACACTTCTCCGCGCGGTAAACCTAGCATCATAAGCCTCCTTTTGCATATTTGTAAAATTTATCTATTAAAATTTAATACTATCAATAAAATTCTGAATTGACAAAAATATAAATAATATTTTATATTTATAAATAAAAATGCTTAAAAATACAATGTATCTAAGGGGGTTTTGAAATGTTAATAAGAAAAGCAAAGGTAGCTGATGTGCCGGGGATTTGTAAATTGATTGAGAAGTATGCGAAAACAGGTGAATTATTAATTCGTACACATGCTTCTATTTGTGAAGATTTGTTGAGCTTTTACGTAGCAGTCGAGGACGATGAGGTAATTGGTGTAGGTAGTTTGTATATTTATGATGAATCATTAAGTGAAATACGCTCTCTTGCCGTTTCAGAAGGTCATATGGGCAAAGGGGTTGGAAAAAAGATTTCGCAAAAAATCGTAGAAGATGCAGAGCAATTAGGCATCGGTAGAATGATTTCATTAACGTATCAAATCGAATTCTTTTCAAAACTAGGCTTTCAAGTTATTGAAAAAGAGACAATTCCACAAAAAGTACGTAAAGATTGCCTTGGATGTCCAAAGTTTTTCGCTTGTGATGAAACCGCAATGGTCATTAATTTAAATTAGTAGTTTACTATTTATCTTCAACGTCGACAAAAGAGGTCAACATCATGCTTTATGATGCTACCTCTTTTTCGTGAAGTTCAGGATGAAACTTCTCATCCTTTAGCTATTCGCCCGATAACAGCTGCTACACTGGATGGCTCGATTTGTTCTGTTGCCTTTTCGGAAACAGGGTGATTCCCTACACAGACGCTATAAACGGCCTGTTCAAAAAGGCAAGCATCGTTTGCATCGTTCCCAAAGGCAATAAACTCATAAATTTGTAGCCTATGCAATCCACTTATTTTATCGATATGCATGGGGCTAATATCAAGAATGTCTTCTGCATGATGCTCAAATACATTGACAGGTAGCTTCTTAACTACTTCTTTTACTTCATTTGGCGGTGAAAATAATACGAGTTTACAAATCTCATTTAATTCATCCAATCCTTTATGCACAGCTCTTTTTTGCGGATCGATATTTCGGTAAATGGGATGATTTGTGCTACCTGTGTAAGCATAATCCCAATCGCTATCTGCCAGGTATGTAAGCCTAAATTGTTTGATTACATCTTTTAATATCCTCGTCGTTTCGTTTGAAAAGTACGTGACATTTACTGTGCCTTGACGGTATGTAAAAGCACCATTCCCTCCGACCATAGCACATGTATGGTATTTTTCCTGCAAGACTGGCAGCATGTCCCGAATCGGCCTTGCGGATGCAAAAATGACTTGATGACCGTTACGTAGTAGAAGGTCCAGTGCCGCGCAAATGTGCTCCTCTAACGGTTGCCCCTGAAAACAAATTGTTCCATCTAAATCAAATACAAAATTCATACGATTCACCTCCCTTCAATCTTAGCTTACTTTTGGTAAAATAAGTAGGACAGGTGTCCCGGAGGTATCATATGAATATAAACGATGCATTAAAAAAATGGAAAGTTAGTTTCCCTAAAGAAATCGCGAACAAGCTAACATTTCGTATATATAAACAAGGTGAAAGCATTCTGCAAACAGGTAGCGCAATAGATGGCTTATATTTGCTAGTGGAGGGTCGATACTATGTGACAACAAAAGAAGTAACCGGAAAGGAGCTACTCCTTAGGTACTGTAATCCCCCTGCCATCTTAGGAGATATTGAAATTTTCCAGTCGTGCTCGGTTCAATCCGATTGTATTGCAGATCGAGCATGCGTATTTTTGTTTATTCCGTTAACAGTTTATCAAACACATTTACAATATGACGGTGCATTTTCTCAGCTTCTTTTGAAAGAGCTCACATTTAAACTGCAAACATGCACGATTTCATCGAGAGTAAATGCACTGGCAGCCGTATCCACAAGATTTGCGGCTTATTTATGTACGATTGCTTCAGACACCCAGTTTCAGCACTATATGTCTACGACGAATTTAAACGATATTGCTTCCCTCATTGGCACAACGAAGCGCCATTTAAATCGTGTATTAAAGGATTGGGCGAATTTGAACATTGTAGAAAGAACAGATGAAGGTATTCGTATACTGGATTGGTCCCAAATCGAGGCACTTTCTGAAAATGTACGTTATGAATAGACAAATCCCCTGCTTTCTTAAATCCAATTGGATATTTATGTTAAAATGTAGGTGAGATTATTAAAGTTTGCACTTAAAATATTGAAAAGGCAAGGAGGTACCCATTGAAAAAGTTACTTGTCGGGCTTATTTGCATAATGATCATGCTTTTCTTATACATGTATCAGTTACCCATCATCAGTTCAGAAGAAGCAATCAAGTATGCAGAAAGCGTCTTAAATAACCCGCCTAAGGAGTGGCAAACATCCATTGTTTATAAGGGAACGTCGTCAGAGAATATGACTACATACTTAACTGAAAAAAGTGGATTTTGGAATGAATTAACTAATCAAACACAATGGGAAGTCACGATAAAATATAATGGAGGCAAATCAACCGTTGTTATTGATGCTTACAACGGTGACTTTGTTGATTTATACGGTCCATTTCATTAGTTTTTTTGAAAGACTTTGTTCCAAGGGGACACGATGGTTGATAAACTGTATAGTAATTCATAAGAAAAAATCCATTTTGATCAATCTTTTTTCAAAACGGATTCTTTTCATTTACTTAAAATTGAGCTACTTTTTATCGAATTTTATTTCATGGAACCGTAGTGTGGGCTTAAAAACTTACTTATCAGTTTCTTTAAACTGAATATTGATGACTTTTTCGGATGCCGTTACAAATGTAATGTACACGAAGACACCAAATTCACGGTCCCCCTCGTTTAGCCATAGTTTAAATGTTTCGGTCGTTGTATCTTGCTGTGTCTCTCTGCCTACATGCAAATAATCTACAATCGAGGCATTTGGATATTTGGATTGTACTTGTTCAATGGCGACCTTCCCCCATTTTGCATAAGCTGGTGTTTGTTCTTGGACGGTTTCTTGTTGGGCATTCATGATCGTTGGAATATACGTAATCGCTAAACCTGTCGCAATGACTGCGCCCATTGCAAATAATAACTTCCGCACGATTAAGCTCAACTCCTTTTATATAGGATGAGACATTTACTCGCAATCATGCGGAATAAAAAAACTAGGCTTCACGTTAAACGAGAGCCTAGTTGTACTGTTAAGCATTTATAATCGATTTTTTAAAGGATGGCTTCACTTCCGCGATAATAATCGCTATGAAGATTAGGAAGCAGCCGAAAATCATTCTTCCTGTTAACACTTCGCTTAATAATAGGACGGAGAAAAGTGTACCAAATATAGACTCTGTTGACAGAATTAATGCAGATTTTGTTGGGTCTGCATATTGCATCCCAATATTTTGACATGCATAAGCAACAAGCGTACAAAAAACAGCAAGATAAAGAATGGTTAAAACGCCTTCTGTACTTGCGGAAGTTGGGACTTCCCCAAGTGCAAGGACACCGATCCAGCTTAAAATCGAAGCCGCAAAAAATTGGACAATTGTTAACGCTAATGCATCTTCCTTTTTTACGAAAACATTCGTATAAAAAATGTCGAATGCAAACGCAATGGCACACAGGATGGATAACATATCCCCAAGATTCATCGTAAAGGAATCTTGTAATGATAAAAATCCGATACCGACAATGGCGATGATGGCTGCCATAATCTCAAAGCGGTCAAATCGACGTTTATAAATGATGTACGCAATGATGGGTACAATAATGACGTTAATCGCCGTTAAAAATGCATTTTTGGACGGAGTTGTATACTCAAGCCCTAATGTTTGCAACGTAAACGCAACAAATAAAATCGCGCCTAAAATGGAGCCTTTCCAAAATACACTTTTCGAAATGAGCCTTAGTTTTTTATTAAAAATAAGGGCTAATAGAATCGTTGCTAATGTAAAACGGAGCGCCATTAATTGCATTACGCTCCAATGTTCTAAGCCTACTGCCATCCCAACAAAGCCGCTCCCCCACATGACAGCGGTAATGAGCATTAATAATTCACCTTTATACTTCTTCATGAAAAACCTTCTCTCTAAACCTAGCTACAACAATAGGATATTGTTTCCTACTGTAATCAAATATACACATTATAGTATATTAATTCAATACTTGTCTTTTGTCCTTATAGTGTTTCATACGTCTATTTTGAAAAAAAGATAGATACGCTCTACCCTGGGTTACTGAACAACACAATTCCCTTCACTAGATAATATTTTCGCTCCAGTCAATTGCTCCCTTAGTGCTTGATCAACCATCTGTATGAACTCATCTACTGTATAATCCATTTCCCCCATTAGCCAACTAATCGCGATTGCTGTAAAGGAAAGTGTGTAATAATGCGCTAAAAATCCTAAATACTTGTCATCGCAAACATTCATTTCTTCGGTAAACTGCTGAATCACATTCATGATTAAATCATTTACTTCTTGATAGAAAAAGCGATTGAAATGATCACGACCTAAAGACTGTACAGCATTCACTGCAAATGCACGATTTTGATCCAAATAGTGTAGCAACTCTCGTAATCCCTCATTCCAAAGCTGTTCATCCTTTCGTTCATACAATAATTCAAGTGCCTCTCGCTCTAACGTCCACTTTAATAAATCGTAAATATCCTCAAAATGATAATAGAATGTTTGCCGCTTCAAATCAGCGTTGTCTGTTACTTCTTGTATAGAAATTTTCTCTAACGGCTTCGTTTGCATACAATTCTTCAATGCTTTTGCAAGCTCTAATTTTGTTTTCTCACTGCGTTTCACGTACTTACCCCTCTTCATACAAAAATATAAATCTGTCAAAAATTATACAGCTAAAGCGATTTGTCTATAGTTTTTCTAAGTGTTTTCTCGCTATAGTAATAATTGGAAATTCACTACAAAGGACTGATGATATGCAACAACTAAGAAATAAACGTTCTCTTGCTTTTCTATTTTGGCTTGTCGTAGTCATTACTATGTTAATAGTAATGCCGAATCTTGATAGGCTTGTACAAGAAAAAGGTCAGATCTCACTACCAGAGCATGTAGAAAGTTATTTAGGAAATGAGTTACTCAATGACATTTCACATGAAGGAAAGTCTATTTATTCATTTGCTTTTGTCTTTCACAACGAAGAAGGTTTGACTGATAGCAACTTTACAGAAATTGAAGAAGTGCTTACCTACTTCATGGAAAATGCCGAGACTTACGGCATTACAGCTTCGCTTCTCCATACAGAGAGTGAAGCAATTGCCAATCAACTAATTAGTGAAGACGGCACAACCGTTATTAGCCAGTTTTCTATTGATGCTAAACAAGGAACTGCTTCCGAAGTAGTCAAAAAACTTCGTGAGCCACTACAAGATGTATCGATTGAAACATATGTAACAGGTGCAGACATTGTTAACGATGATTTTGCGACAATGACACAAGAGGGCATTAAAAAAACGGAAGTGATTGCGGTCATTTTTATTATCTCAATTTTAGTGATTATCTTCCGCTCCCCTGTTGTACCAATTATTTCCCTGTTAACAGTGGGTATTTCTTACATTGTATCACTTTCTCTTGTTACGCTGCTTGTCGAGCATTTTAATTTTCCATTCTCTACATTCACACAAGTGTTCTTAGTCGTCATTTTGTTTGGGGTTGGTACTGATTATAATATTTTATTGTTTACACGTTTTAAAGAAGAGCTTGCTCGGACAGGACATGTACTAAAAGCGATTAGTGAGACATACAAAACGGCTGGAAAAACGGTTATTTACAGTGGAATAGCTGTATTGATTGGATTTATCGCTCTGTATTTCTCTCAGTTCCAAATGTACAAAGCAACATCAGGCGTTGCTATAGGCGTCTTTGTCTTGTTGCTGGTATTGCTCACATTAAATCCATTTTTTATGGGCTTACTCGGCTTTAAATTATTTTGGCCAGTTAAAAAAGTTCAAGAGCACGGGGATAATAAATTATGGGCAGTTCTAGCTAAATTAGGGTTCCTACGTCCTCTTGTGGCGATTCTATTTGTTGGTATTTTGTCCATTCCGTTTATCTTAACGTACTCAGCTGAGCTGAATTACAATGATCTAGTGGAAATTGATAATCAATATGAATCGAAGCAAGCAATTTTAGTCATTGAAGAACACTACGAAGCAGGAATGAGTGCCCCAACAACGCTTGTTATTCAGCATGATGAAGTACTTACGACACAGCAAAATCTACAAGCACTTGATGAATTAGCAGCAATCATTAAGGGGACACCCGGTGTAGCTTCTGTGTACAGTGTGACACGTCCTGAAGGCAAGCGAATCGAAGACCTATATATCGCTCAGCAATCTTCTACACTTGAAGAAGGTTTAACTAGCGCACAAGATGGTGTTAGCACAATAAAAGATGGGTTTTCAGAAGCACAAACTGACTTGGAAAAAGAGCAAGATTTAAGTGGTGTGCAAACATTAATTGATGGAACCACACAACTACAAAATGGTGCTGCAAGCTTACAAAACGCCTTAAATAAACTAGCAACTGGTACAACTAATGCTAAAGCTGGGGCAACTGAATTAGCATCTGGTGCGAGCTCAGTAGAAAGCGGCCTTGCTGAAGTGGCAACTGGCTTTGCTACCCTACAGCAAAACTATGAAACGATTGCGGCAGGCTTTACTCAGCTTCAGCCAGCATTTATACAAATGGAGCAACTGATAAACTCTTCTAAACAAGGTTACGAAGCGATTTTAACTTCTATGCAGGCCTATATTCAAACAACACCAGAAGCTGCATCAAATGAATACATTGAAACAACCATTGGCGTTGCCAAGCAAGCGATTGCTGAACTGGAAGATCTATCGGTTCAAATGCATGGCTTGTCCGCTCAGTACGAGCAGCTTATATCGGGCTTTGCTCAAACAAATACAGCCTTTGACAATGCAGAAGCGGGTCTTGCACAGTTACAACACGGAGTCGCTACTCTTGGAACAGGCGCAAGCTCTTTAGCAACCGGCTTACAGCAGACGAAAGATGGCGCCAATCAAATTGCCACACAATCACAAGCCTTTTCAAGTGGTTTAAATGATTTGCAAGCTGGGCAAACATTACTACAAACGAGTCTAGAAACATTGCAAACGCAAATGCAGCAGCTAGCAGATGGTTTGCGTAAATCAACAAATGGTTTAGGTGAAATTTATGATGGCTTAGATGAGGCAAATACTTACCTTGCTGGGCTTTCAACGAATGAAACAGGAACGTTCTATATTCCGCAAGAAGTACTTAAAGGAGAAGACTTTAAAGCAAGTTTAGATGCGTACTTATTAGCTAATCAAACAGCTACAACATTTAATATCGTTCTCGATGTAAATCCGTATACAGAAGAAGCGATGGATACTCTTCGCGAGGTAAACAAACGAATCGACGGTTATGTGGAGAGCTCGGCATTAAATGAGGCGGATGTTTATCTGGCTGGTAAAACGATGAGCAATGCTGACTTACAAGACATTGCACAGCAAGACTTTATTCGCAGTGCAATTATTATGATGGCGGGTATTAGTATCATTTTATTCATCATCACACGTTCGTTTTTACAAACGATGATTATCGATGTCAGTTTACTACTGGCAACATTTGCAAGTCTCGGCTTAACGGAAATTCTTTGTACGCAAATGCTTGGCTACGATATGCTAAGCTGGAATGTGCCATTCTTTACATACATTATGATTGTGTCACTTGGGGTGGACTACTCCATCTTCCTTATGATGCGTTATAACGAAACGAAAGAATTAGGTCGTGCTGAAATTGTCAATGCTTGTCAACAAATGGGCGGTGTCGTACTTGCTGCCGCTGTTATTTTAGGTGGGACATTCGCTGCGCTTATTCCGTCTGGCATCATTACCCTTATCCAAGTAGCCATTGCTGTTCTAATCGGCCTTGTACTCCTTACCGTCTTCATCATGCCACTATTTATTCCTGCGTGCTTAGGGCTGGCTGAAAAAGGCACGTCTTGGATGCAACGTCGTAAAGCAAAAATAGAGTAAATGCATAAAAGAGCGTATCCGCCGAGTGATACGCTCTTTTACATCTTGCTATGCTTGGAAAGATATTGTGTTTCTATTAATTCCTTCAGAAGCCGGATCATTTCTTTGTTTTGCTCGATTTGCATGTTACTATTTAGTTTCATAATTCTGATCCAATTGAATACGAAAGCAGCTAAAATGATAGGTATTAATACAAATAATGTGGTCAATGTGTAATAATGCGAGAATCAATCGTATATTATATTTTTCCCTTGTTCACTTAATTCTTTTAAAGATGTAAGCATATGATTTATTTCTTCATCGGAATGTCTTTCCCATGAGCTTAATTCAGCTATTATTTTCAAAGGAGATTTAGACCTATAAGAACGTGTTGGATTTCCAGGAAACCGCTTGTCAGTTAGGTTCGGATCATTTTCAAAATCACCTAATGGCTCTACAATATAAATTCTCTCTTTTGATTTAGATCTTGCTAATTCAGCACCCCATTTAGCAGCGTCTAATGTTGCAGTAAAATATATATGGTTAGATTTTTTATCCTGATAATTGGATAAGTGCAAAGGTTCAAGCAGGTCTCCGATTTTCAGTTCTGCTTTAGTACCATGAAAGAACGGACCGAGATCTAAGATATTTTTTTTGTCATTCATATAAACGCACCCCTTATACTTTTTTGACTTGTGTATAACAGTATAAGGTAAGGACTGGGAGAAAAAACAGTCTATAATTTATTATCAGATGTTGTTATAATGTAAGTAGAGAGGGCATCATGCTTTACTCATTGGTGATATTAGGAAGAAGGGTGAATACAACTTTATTATTTTTTAAAAGAACTTACTTATAAATTAAACATCTTTATTATTTCTACTCACAATATATCTCCGAAGTTCATGCTATTCGTATCCCCTTTTAGTTCTCTAAAAATGAATCAACGAGTAATAACCATCTTCATCAGGCTGTGTATTTTCAAGTTTGTAACCTATTGATTGGAAGCATTTGATACAAGCAAAATTATCTGCTTCAATTCCTGCGAACCATTTTTTTATAACGCTCATTTCTGGTAGTAACATTGTTTTTTCTATGATTAATCTACCATATCCTTTCTTACGGAGAGACGGTTTAACAACAAGTGCAACACTACCTATAAAATCATTTTCTGTTTCTACCATAATCATTCCTACTGGTTGCCCATTTTCAAGGGCCAGTCATACAAAATAGTGCTCATTATTATGAATATAGTTATACCATTCATTTAACGGCAGCATTCCCCCTAGACGACGTTGAATCTCAAAGTCATTAAACCATCCCTGGATTGTCTCCATATCTTTTGATTCAAAAACACGTAATTCAATTGGTTTTATCACCATATAACCCCCTTTCATTCAATTCTGTAATGTTTAATTTAATACGATTGCAACTCTACCAACCAATTTCTAAGTTAATCAAACATCCTTATTGCACTAAGCTTCCTTTTAGTTCCACAAGAATTAAACAACCTTATTATTTCTCCAAAGAGCGAAAGTTAATTACTCTCCCTTACGTAGATGCGACAGTTCTTCTTTCACTTGTGTTTGAAATGCTTCATCCGTAAGAAACTTCAATTGAAAGCTATTTAGATTTCTTGAAAGTCTCGCTTGTTCTATTAAAGTTAAGTCATTTGAGAAAAAGGCGAATTCTGTTTGGTTGCCACCTTGATCTGTTGCATACATCGCATTCGTCAACACAAAAGCGGTGGAGCCCCCCTTTTGTCCCGCATGCATTAGCCACTCACGATTGGCTGGATTTTGCATTAGCTGTTCCATTACTGGATCTAAATAGTGGTGTATTGTTTCGCTAAAGTATGCTTTGCTATTTAGATTTTGCATAATCGTCACATAATCTGAAGTGGTAGCTCTTGGCAATCGGTCAGACCAGATTTTTTGAACATCCATGTCCATCACCTTTAAAAGTTTCTCCCTTTCTTGTTTGTCCAGCGGTTCATGTAACCATTTCTTGTGAATCGCTATAGCACGGTTTCGGTACTCATCCATATCCATATTTTTTAGTTCATTCACTACTTCTTTTTTCGTTAGTCCTTTTTCGTGCATCAACTGAACAGGTATATATGATGCACTGACAATCGGATACAAAGGCTCGTGATGACTAAGTTTTAAGCTTTTCGGCACAGCATTAATATTTGTAAGCCCTAGCACCTGCATTAAATATTCGGTGTTTGCATTGGAACTGTAGGCTATCATCCCATTCGCTACCTCACTCAACGGTACATCATCTTTTGCATTAATGTCCGCTAACCACGCAGCATGTGCGCCTCCATCTGTTTTCGGGAGATAAAAATGATCCAGCTCCTCTAAACGGACTTTTTGTTCAGGGTTAATTCGCCCATCTGCAGCTTGTTTTGCATATTCAATCGCAACAATCGTTTTGACCGTACTTGCTAGTGGAAGAGGCACCTGTTCATTGACTTCTATCCAACTATCCCCATTGTAGTGAATGGAAAGCGCGACATTTTGATTTGCTGCTTTGTCCTTTATAAATTGAATCAGATACGCTGGACTGTCCTTCTGAAACAGCCAAATACCAACGCCGATCGCGATACTTCCTAAAGCGATAATGGTTATAAGCAGCCATCTTATCATCTTCAAATGTAACTACCCCCTTAGTTAGTGTGTGTACTACTTAATTCAGGAAAATTATTCCTCTTCAATTTTACGGCTACTATTAAGAAAAGTTTCACATACATAAAAACCTGACTCTACGATTTGCGTAGAATCAGGTCTTTTCCGTTCAGTCTGTGTAAGATTCCAATTTTAAAATAAGTTCAGTAAAGACATTAATAAGTAGTAGTGTAATAGGTGTGAAGAATGGTGTTAAAACGACAGCATAAAACGTTCCCCATCCTAATGTATCTGAAACATTAATTGTTTCGGATTCCCCTTGAATGATGCTTGCCCAAAACATAACGCCGATTGTTCCGCAATAAAGAATAATAAAAAGTGTGGTCATAAAACTGATTTTCCACAGTGTTTTTGTACGTACTTGTTTTCTGTCAAAGAAATAGCCGCCTAACCAAGCAAATGCCATACTAAATGGAATGATGACAGCAAAATACAACCATCGTTCTCCAGAATTCAAAACCGTGCCGAAAAGATAACCACCTGCTACCATTCTTACTACCATCGTAAATAGAGACGCAATTAAGAAAGAAACAACTGCCCCAAATAGAGCCCCCTGCAAGATAAATTTCTTTTTACTCAATTTGATTCTCCCGTTCTATCACAACAGTTTGCGCCTGATTTACGCAAAAAAAGCCATTAATAAAACAACACCTAGTATACTTGAAAGTAATAATAAATCGTATTTTACTTCTTGATCCATATATACAACTCCTAAACTAAATTTCTAATTCTACCATAACATGGTGCATACCGAAAAAACGATTTCGGCTTTCCGAAAAATTCCTTTCGGTACCCTATCCCCCATTTCATTATTTTCCGAAAATTATCCATAACTACTTCACGTAGAGGTGTGGTTCATTGATAATAGATATAGTCATAACAAGTGAGGGAGTTATATGGATTTTTTAAAATACTTAAAACAATATTGGTTTTACATAGCTATCTTCTTTTATATTGTCATAGGGGGCTACGTGCTAACGGTCGCGTACCAACAGCCATTGGTCGGTATTCAAATTCAACAACAGGATGATAGCTGGACCATTGAATCGATATGGGCTGAAGAATGGGCGAAGGAACAAGGGATTGCCGTTGGAGATCTTCTGTTATTAGTCAATGAAGAGCCTATAAAGGCAGGGACAACCTACATCTCGACTGCCACTCAACTTCAAGTGCTTCAGCACACAGAAGTAAAGGACATCACGGTAAGTAACGCACATTTACCGTATATGTTTTATATGCACTTTGTCATTCCGCTTATTTATTTTATCATTACGTTACTGACAGCTTGTTATTTATATCGTTATAAGCAAAATCAGCTACTACCGATGCTCATTTTGTTTTTGCTTGCTGTGTCACTTGCTTATATTAGTGCAGGTGCTTCGAGCCGAGGTAACCCGATTGGAAGTGTAACGATTTCAACCACGATGTTACTTGGTATTAGTATATTGGTGCATTTTTTACGCAATTACTTTGCTCTACTACGAGTACGATGGCCGTATACGAAAAATCTGATGTTTATATATAGCTTTCCTATTGCGATATTCTGTATCAGTATCCGTGCTATATGGAGCAATCCGTTTAGTACATTTGCTGGATTGGGTACACTTGTATTTTTCTCCACAGGTTTACTAACGGTGTTTGGGATTTTGCTATATGGATATATGATTTCAAAGCGATTACAGCTTAAATTTTTAATTTATAGTTGCATTTTACCTATTTTACCGTTTGTCTTTTTATTTGTTGTTCCTGAGGTATTGTTTCAGCGACCTCTTGTGTCATCTGAAATTTTAGCTGTGTTTTTACTATTCATCCCGTTTAGTTTTATTTTTACTCAATTAACGGAGCGGCTGTTTGGTTTACAATATCACCTTTCCCGAATCCGCTATTATGGGAATATATCCGTTATCACTGCGACCGTTTTAACGACAATCATTACAGTTATTTGGCGGGATGTTTTTGATGTTCAGGATGCGTTGATTTTGTTTTGTTTAACGCTCATTCTTACGTTTATACTCCTTTATGTGAAAGAGAAAGTAGATTTTCAACAACGAAAGCTGCTCGTCACAACAGATGGGCGTTCGATTCATGGCTTATATGCTGTCATTCAACGAATTGGTAAAGCGCGGTCAGAAGTACAGTTAACCGATATCGTTTTAAAAGAAGTGAAAGAGAAGCTTGGCTTTGAGGCATTGTCCATTTATACGATGCCCGCGCAGCAAATTTCTGTAATGCCTTTTGAAGTAACAAAGCGCGGTCCTTTTTATGAGCTCTTACTTCATCGTAATGTAGACCAACAGTATATTTTATCGATTGGCTCACAAGATGAAAAAATTCAACTGCAGCATGAGGAAATTATTTGGTTAGAAATGATTGCGCTGTATTGCGATACCTTTTTACATACGCTGAAACAAGTAGAAGAATTAGTCCAAGAAATGTCACTGCAACAAAGATCCATTCCATGGCTCGATAAATTAATCTGGCAATTTGTAGAGAAGGAAAAAGTGATTTTAGCACACGAATTACATGATACCATTTTGCAGGAGCAGCTTTTTTTAGCGAGAGAGCTTGATCTTGAGCAAGGTGAACTAAGTGAGCAAAAAATTGAGACGATTCGTGATCAGCTACTTGAAGTGTCCTATGAGCTACGGGAGTATTGTGAAAATTTAAACCCTCCCCTACTTGATACGTTAGGCTTGCAAGCAGCACTAAAGAAATTTACGCAAAAAATGAAAATGCGTGCCGATTTCATTTTGCAAGAGCGAATTGAGCCGTTATCGTTAACAGATACTACTTATCCTTTAATGATTTATCGCCTTGTGCAAGAACTCTTAAATAACGCGTATAAACATTCGCAAGCAAAGCATGTCACATTAGAAGTGTTAGCGATTCCAGGTGGGGTCGAAATTCATTATAAAGACGATGGAATTGGTTTAAATATAGATAATTTGGATGAGAGTGATTCGATGGGGTTAAACGGCATGCGTGAACGTGTTCGGGCATTTAATGGTACAATGCATATCTCTTCCACAGAGGCAGAAGGTTTATCGATTTTAATATCAATGAAGGACGTGATGTTGTGAAACTATTAATAGTAGATGATCATCCAGTTGTACTAAACGGAACGAAAGCTTTACTTGAGCCAATTGAGCAATGGTCGGTACATACAGAGCAAAACCCTGATGCGGTCATGGAACGATTACAAGGTGACGACTATACCTTATGTTTACTCGATATCCATATGAAACCGATCAATGGGGTGGAGCTCGCCGCAAAAATAAAGGCGATTTCCCCTGAAACATACATTATTTTATATACAGGCTTTGAACTGACGGACTATTATGAGTTGCTATCATGTCGTAAAGTAGACGGCTTATTATCGAAAACCGCAACGAAAGAACAGGTAGTCCAAACGATTAGTGCTACACTCCGAAATGAAATCCTCGTACCGGCTGACTTTTTAGATTTTATGGCAAGAAGAACGAAAGCTTCATCAACGGAGCATGAAACAATTTTAAACGAAAAGGAATTAGCTATTGTGAAACGCGTAGCACAAGGCTGGACGAATAAAGCCATTGCTGTTGAACTAGGTGTTACACAACGAACAATTGAAAATCATTTATCGAAAATCTTTACGAAATTACATGTTGAATCCCGCGCAGAAGCGGCCATCCTCGCGAAAGAACAGGGGTGGATTGATTAAGTACATGAGTATAAAAAGGATTAGGGGAGGTTTGGAAAGCTGAAGCTTTTCAAACCTCCCCTATTGCTTATCGTAAATAGCTACTAAAATTCTTTGCTCGATACGAATCTTTGTGGCAAAGGAAACGTCGCAGAATCACTTTTCGGTCGCCTTCTTTAACTAAATCTTTAAAATTTTAGATGGAGTTTTGATAAACAGATATAATTTTCTGTTTAGCTTTTTGACCTGTTATACCTGTGTTCAAAACTTCCTTCAAATTTTTCGTATCCATTAATTGATTGTACAGGACATCCTTTAAATTGTTACTTGAACTATATTCATTCTCTTGGGATTTTGGTAATTTTGTTTCTTTTATCATTATTTTTTCCCCATTTGGTTTATTTACATAATGACGAATATAACCGTTTTCCTTTTTAATTTCATAGATGGAAGCGGGTTTTTTATTTCCTAAAAATAAATTTGAAGATAAACTCGATGAATTTGTATTCTGTATAAACATTTCTTCCCCCTCTTGCTTAAACATTTTAAATAATTACAAATAATATCGGCACTCAATTTACTAAGTTCACTCATCAAACAGAAAAATAAAATTTTCCATTTTATTAGACGGTGTTACCTTTTATGGAACAGCAACATTTCGCTCCTTTTTGGGTATTTTAAGTTGGAGGAGGTTTAGGTATTTCATTGAATGGGGCATGATGATTATGTACGTTTCGAAAAAGGAGTTGAGTGTATGTACCATTTCTTCCAGCCGCTTTTACACATTGATTTTGGCACAAATACACGTATACATCATTATTTGTTGTTAAAAGAAGAGGAACTTTTTGCTCGGTTAGGCTGTTCCGAATCTTCTCCATTTCTTTCAGATCATATCCATTTTGTAAAAAGCTCTATTCGATTGATTCAAAAGCAGGTGTATGAACTTACTGCACATCTACAGTATGAACTATGTCTTCCGACTAGATCTTTTTCACTTCATAACACAACTTACTATTCTCATCTCAATTCGTATTCATATTTTTTATTTTCATATTTACAATATGATGCGCTTTTAAAAAAGCATGCATTTAGTATATTTGAGCTCGATGTCAGCACGCCCGATAAAAAAGTAAGACAATGCTCATTAGCCTTTTCCTCAGCACATATTAGTGACCTTCTAAAATACCCGATTGACTTGAAAATTGAAATAGAAAAGTTTGATACGATGCAGTCGATCGAACAATCGAAAAAACATCTCAACTACTGTCAAAAGCTATTAATGGACTACTTTGATGTGAATGAGCTTGTCAATTTATACGATATCGAGGAATCGTTACTATTAAAATATATAGGAGACCCGTTAGTATTACTACGAACGATTCAAAAAAAACATAATGATAATCGAATCAAGCTTAGCTTAAATCCCCTAACTTTACACGAAATCGATGCTTCTCTTATTGAACTGATTCATCTTGAAAGAAGAGTCGTCAAACAAGAGCAATTGCGGAATTTCTTAAGTGCGGATGATTTTAATAGCTATACGAAACAATTGCAACAAACGAAAGCTAGAATGATGTGTGTATTAGATATAACGCAAGAGCAGCTAAATGTATTCATGGGATGCTTACCTGCTGATTTTTTATGATTAAAAGGCACAGAATGATATTTCTGTACCTTTTTTGTCTGACTATCCCTATTCCATCCCGCATAACAATTTTCTTTTGTGCAAAATTCGACGCACGTTTTCTACTGTATAAATCCCAGTTGCTGTACAAGTAAACTTGTGCTATTATCTAACTGACGAACGTCAGGAAGGTGATGACATGACACTGCAGAAAATTAAAGCAGCAGCACTCAAAAACTTCGCTGAAAATGGCTATGATGGCAGTTCTCTCGCGCAAATTGCGGAAGAGGTCGGCATAAAAAAACAGTCCATATATACGTATTTTAAAAGTAAGGACATGCTCTTTCAGACACTTTATCAGGATGTGTTAGAACAGGAGCTTGCCTTTATGCGCGATTTTTTAGCTACGCATGATGACGTTTTACAGCGTAAGTTATTTGCATTATTGCGCGCATGGGAGCAACGTTTTCAAGAGCAGGTCGCAACGAAGTTTTTTATTCGCACATCGTTTTTTGCACCACAGCATTTAGAGGCAGTCATTACAAAGCACGTATATGTTTACTTAGACGCTCTTGAGCAGCTTTTTAGCGCATATTTTGCGAAGCATCCGCTAGCTGTACGTGCTGAAGATGCGGCAATTGCTTATTTAGCCTTACTTGATAGTTTATTTGTAGAAATGTTATACGGGGGGCATGCGCGCTTCGAACGACGATTGCAAGCTGGTTGGCTTGTATTTTGGAATGGGGTATCACAACAGGAGGTTTCATCATGAACCGTTATTGGGGACTCGTATTATTAGCGGGTATTATCGAGATTTTATGGGCGATGGGGTTAAAATACGCCAGCTCATTTTGGATGTGGAGTGGCGTGATCGCTTTAATCGTCCTGTCCTTTTATATTTTACTAATTGCCAATGAAAAACTACCAGTCGCAACGGTATATGCTGTCTTTACAGGTATTGGTACAGCGGGTACCGTCATTGTGGAAACACTTCTATTCAATGAACCATTTAGCTTCACTAAAGTGGGCTTTATTACGTTATTACTTGTTGGTGTGATTGGCTTAAAGCTCGTATCCGCTGAACCGAATGAAACGAGGAATGCATAATGGCCTGGATCTATTTAATTTTAGCTGGCATATTTGAAGTAATTGGTGTCATCGGTATGAATAAGGTCGTACAAAAGAAAGCCTTATCTTCGTTTGGTATTTTGTTTGGTTCATTTATTTGTAGCTTCAGCTTTTTAGCGCTCGCCATGAAAACGTTACCGATGGGCTTATCCTATGCGGTTTGGACAGGGATCGGTACCGTTGGTGGAACTCTTGTCGGTATGATTTTTTATAAAGAATCAAAAGAGTGGAAACGTATTTTATTTATTTCGTTTATTTTAATTGCTGTCGTTGGCTTGAAAATGACACAGTAAAACAATACCACCTGCGATTGTGCGGGTGGTGTCTAATTGATTACTTTTCCTTTAGCATTCAAGATGTTGATTTCGTAAGAATCGATATTAGATAATGAATTCCGTTCCTTAGAATGTAAGATGTCATGTACGGTTCCTTCCATTTCCATCGCTAATATGTGTGCCGCTTGATCTGAACTGTTTATTGATGTTTGAATAATAATGGAAGATTGATTCTCTATCGTTATATTTTCGAAAACGTCGTAAACTTTAAGCCCGTCCATTAAAGTCGCTGTTAAATGATGGAGTTCTTTGTTTATCATTTTATTTTCATCGCTAATAAATTCCCATCTCTCAAAAACAATCGTATAATCTTTTAATGTAGTCGTTTGAAGTACACGTTTAGCAATGGACGCCATATCCTTTTTTACGGAATCGACATATTGCTCATCCCCTACTATTTGTATGATTAATTCTTTCTTGGAAGTTATTTTTACATCCACACCTACGTATTTCTCATGAAGTTTTTCTTTCACCATTTCCAATGTAGTCGTATGTAATTCTTCTTTAGGAACAATATCTTTAGTTAACAAGATAAACAAGGATATCCCCACTATAAATATTACGACAATCATCCATATGTTTTTTAACATATAACCCCCTCCTATTAAGAAGGTATGTCTTTTATCTTTGAAAAAGCACAGTGTTGAAATGACCTGTTGCATTAGTGTAATTTGAAGGCGTTATTTAAAAATTTCTAAATACCGAGTTGAAGTAGAAAGGTAAATTACTTTATCTTCTTTAGTATAGGTTATGACCGTCCCATCCATATTTCCTTTCTTCCACCCTTTTTTTCTTATGACTAGCTTATAAGATAATGGAATACCATTATCTCCACCTGCTTTTGACCAAGTATAATGTTTGGAGTAATCGCCTTCTACTTCTAATTGAGCCTTTTTCGGAACTGGAAAACCGTACATTTCATCAACCGTATAATAATCGCCATCTACACTGTTATAATAAAAAATACCGTAGCTAAGTAATACAGCCATTGTCAATATAGCTAATAAAAGCTTCTTCACTCGCTGGTTCAACCCTGCTCCTCCTTTTTACTTACTCGTTCCTATTTAAAATGGCTGTGTATCTCACTGATTTTCTTTATTGTATCTCAAGTATTTCAGCTAAATTATATGTTCTTGTATGTTGTTTTTCATCTTCCATCCATACAATATGTATCTCTGTTTCTTCAAATGCTTTTGTTAATTGCTCATTTGACACACCTTTTGTATAGATGACAATTTGTCGTTTCATATTCAGCTCGTATTCCCAACCACTCCCATACCAGTATCGTTCTGTGCCATCGATTGTATTGAGTGTTTCTCTCAAATTATCAAACCTCACTTTTTCACTAGATACAGTGCCATTAGGAAGTTCGACATTCAGTTCAAAATCGAGCATTTTAAAGTCTTCTTGGTTTGGTTGATCGATACCGCCAACTTTGCTAAATTCTTCATCTGAAATCGGCGAAATCGTAAATGAAACATTGATTTCTTCTTTACTGCAAGCTGTTAATAGTAATAGGCATAGTAATATAATTCTTTTCATTTCCGTGCTCCTCACTGTTTTTATCCTCTATCATTCTAAATAACAAAAACCAGCACTTATTAGTACCGGTTTTATGCTAGCTTAATCTAACGCTACTGTTACAGCATTTTTCGCGTGGATGACAGTTGTATCAAATACAGGCACTTGTACATCTTCGTGCTTAATTAATAATCCAATTTCTGTACAGCCTAGAATAATCCCTTCAGCCCCTTGCTGTATGAGTTCATCAATCACTTGAAGATAATAATCTTTGGACGATGGCTTGATGTCGCCTAAGCATAGCTCTTCAAAAATAATTCGATTTACTTCTAGTCGTGCTTCTTCACAAGGAATGGCAATTTCAATGCCATGTTGACGAATTCGTTCTTTATAAAAATCTTGTTCCATCGTATATTTCGTTCCAAGTAGACCAATTTTGTTTAGCTGCATGTGCTGAATTTCACTCGCGGTTGCATCTGCAATATGTAGGAGCGGGATATGAATCGCTTTTTCAATGATTGGGGCTACTTTATGCATCGTGTTTGTACAAATGACAATAAAATCTGCGCCTGCCTTCTCTAAATTTTTCGCAATATGTGCGAGTAATTCGCCAGCTTCCTCCCATTTTCCTAACGATTGAAATTGTTCAATTTCCTCAAAATCTACGCTAGCGAGTAATAGTTTTGCCGAGTGCAATCCCCCAAGTCGTAACTTTACTTCCTCATTGATAACCCGGTAGTATTGTGTGGAGGATTCCCAGCTCATCCCTCCGATTAATCCAATTGTTTTCAAAGTCAAAACACCTCTCCCATTTTAAAAATGTGCATTTTTACAAAATATTCAAACTATAATTTCTATCATAACCGATATAAAGAAAGATGACATGAAATAAGTTATGATCGTAGGCTTACAATGATTTACTAGTTTCTATCCAATGAATCGTTTCTGTTAAGCTTTGCCTTGTGTCTGTTAAAGGGATGTGACCAAGCATTTTTTGTAATTTCTCGCTATCAACGATGACAGGTGCTTCGGTTAAATACATCATTTCTTTTTGTTCCCGCATAAAGGGTGAGAACAATCCTAGAAATGCAATCATACGAGTAGTAGCGGGCTTTAACTTTTTACGGTAGTTGAATTGCTCATGAAGAAAACTTTGTAATGCATCCCCTGTTATTTTTAAACAACCAGGAATATTCCAATGTTGGTTGTAGCTCTCTTCGTTTAAAGCAAGTGCAACCACAGCTTTAGCGACATCTGGTGTGTAAGCAAACTCTCTCGTTTTATCCATTCTTCCAACAAAATAAGCCTTTTTATTTTGCACGACAGCTTGTAGCGTACTATATAAAACAGTATTGACTGCATATGGACCAAATACATCTGGGATATGGGCAATTACGTAGGGGACGCCACTATTTTTAATCAGCCTCTCCATTTCTAATCGTTTTTTTCCTTTCTTTGTATGTGGTCGCTTTTCTACCTCTTCTTTTACAGGTGACATGGCTCTTCCATAAGCATAAATATTATCAAGCATAATCAATCGACTATTCATTTGCTGCGCTACTTTCAATAAATTTTCTAAACACGGCATATGCTTTTCCTCCCATTGTTCATATGGAAAACTGACTGCATGCATTATCGTGTCAGCACCTTGAGCAGCTTTCAGTACATCTTGATCCTTTAAAACATCGCCAGCAATACATGTCACTCGTGCATTTTCCCCAAACCTCTCTTTCAATGTTGCCTCTGTTCGAGCAAATGCAATGACCTCAATCTGTCTTGAAGTTAACTCTGCTACTAATGCAGAGCCTATACCACCTGTTGCACCTGCAATAAATACTTTTTTCATAGTAACTCTCCCCTTTCATTTTTAACCACTGGTCAATTAATGTTAAAATAAAAACTCTAGCTTTTCTCTAGAGCTTTCATTAAAAATGCTGAAAAGTGAACAGCAGCTTGATGTGCTTCTTCATACCTCTTTACCCTACCATAATAATGAGATACGAATCCGTGAAGCGCGATAAATGTTGAATAAATCTCGGCTAGGGCTAATTTATGATGACTAAGCTTTTGTAGTGTTTCCGCAAATTTTGTATAGCTATTATTCGAAGCCTGTTGTGCTAATGGATCCGTATGCTCATCTCGCATCGAAAACATAAATTCATATTGGCTTTGATAGTTTAAACCAAATTGTATAAAGCCTAGAAATACATTCATCATCTGCTGCTCTGTGCTATCTTCCTCCGTTAAAGCCGTTTCCATCATCCGATTGAGCTCATCAAAATACTGCTCTACTACCGCATAAAATAATTCTGATTTATTCGCAAAGTAATAATAGATGGCCCCGTGGCTGCACCCAAGTTCTTTCGCAATAGCTCTCATAGATACTTTATGAAAATCATGCAATAAAAACTGGCGATTCGCCTCCTGAATAATCATTTCTTTTGTTAATTCTTCATGTGCTTTTTTTCTTGCGACCATGTTATCTCCTTTTATTGACCACTGGTTAATTCGATTTTACAATAAATAATCTAGCTATTCAAACATTTCTTTATGCCGCCTATATTTGTTTCTAAGAAAGTGATTGTAATCATGGTGGCATATTTGAAATAGCCGTATTCCAACGAATGCTGAAATACGGCTATTATTATGTCATGCTTGCTCGTTCTTTACTTCCTTAGATACTTCGCCATACTGAAGTTCTGAATATTTCTGCTCTGCCCATTCCTTGAATAGGTCATAATCGCTATATACCATTTTCTTATAGTGCATGGCTTGTAATACGGTACTTTGTACAAACATTTCGTGATGCTGGCTAATACGCTCTAAAATTTCGTCCTCGCTATGGTAGGTAAAAACATCTGAATAATCGATATCTGCTCGCGCATGAATTTTCGCAGCAATTTTGCCCATGATTTCTGCTGTTACGATATAATCATCTAAAGATTTATAATGCTTCGGCTTCACTTTTTTCTTATAGGGCGAACGTTCACGTACATAATATTCTTGCCCGTCCATCGTAACATATGTGAGGTGTGGATCCTCCAAATGGTGCATCGCTTTTTGCGTACCGACAGCACGCGCTCCTTGATGTGCAAAAGCCGACCAAAATCTTTCGGAGTAACGCAAGAAATACGCTGGAATAGCTGTACGAACTTCCTTCATTTCAAGCACTAGGTCTTCTTCCCCTGCTGCGTCCTTTTGTCCTTCGACTAAAATATAAAAGCGCTTTAATCCAATCGATGCAGTACCAGAACCGTATTTTAGTGCAATATCTTTAATTTCGTACTGTGGTAATACATCTTTAATAGCTGCAAACATTTCTGCCGATACAGGATGTACCTCTTCACTCCAGACAAATACACGCTTTCCGTCTCTGACTTCTGTTATATCTTCGAGTAAATGCGTACTTTTCCGTTTTTCAAGCTTCTTTAAAAGTTTCTTAATCGGTCCCTTTGTATTAGCCTTTGTAAAGTTTAGTGTAAAGGCATCCTCTTTTTTTAGCTGGAATCGTTTGAGTTGGTTGATGTAGCTATTTAAAAAGGATTCAATGACCTGCTCTTGTGCGGCTTCTTCCACTTGCTGTTCGTCCATGTATAAACCGATACTGACACTCATGCGAATTAAATCATATAAGTATGAGCCTACATACCCTTCATCGAAATCATTGACGTCATACACAATGTCCCCTTTTTCATTTTGAAAGGCACCGAAATTATCCATGTGCATGTCGCCCATAATCCACGTTGGTTTTGTATCAAGCGAGTGGAAAATAGATGGCGTTTTTGTCACGTCATAATAAAATAAATAAGCCGATCCCCGATAAAAACGAAATGGGCTTTCAAGCATTTTTTTATATTTTTCTACCCGTTGCTCATCCGTGAGCTGCATACATTGCTCATCAAATTCATTAAAAATTGTTGCGATTTGTTGTTCTCGTAGAGCTACTCGCGTATTGCGTACACGTGATAATAAAGCTTCTTCCATTATTACTCCACCTTCCGTTTTTTCAGTTAGTTATGTATTATCATTCGAGATATTGAATTTATTTTAGCATCAAACGGAATATTTTGGGTGTTTTTTGAAAGCTTTATTATTCAATTATGCTATAACAAATTTTTTAGATAGCGTTCCCTTAATAAAAAAGCTGTTTTGTCTATTGAAAAAATGTTCCGGTTAGTTAAAACTTCATTTCATAAGTGTAACGTATTTCACTGTCTAAAATGGATAATATACCATCTAAATCAAAAAGCTGTTCTATATAATGTACACCTGCTGGATAATGATTTTGGGTTAACTTATTGCCTATTATCGAAGCGACATTCCCTGTTATCTCTGTATTATTTGAGCCAAACAATACAGATTCAATGCTTCCTTCTTTCCCCTCAATTTCTCCATGTACTTCCACTTTAATTAAATAGTCATTTGAGCCGATGTTTAATTTATCAAAAATATACAATGCTCCCGTAAATGACTTCATAAAAATAATTTTAAAGAATGTATATTTTAGTAGCTTAAAAGCCCCTAACTTTTTTAGTATTGCTAATTCTTTTGTTGCAAAGGCAGAGTCATAGAAAAAGCGAGAAGATACGTTTTTTAAATCCAGGGTTTTAGTGACAATATGTTGATCTGCTAAGTCAAATCTATAAGCAGTCCTTTTTCCATACTTCTTAGGTAACTCTACATATTTCCCATCAGTAAAACTACTTACATGCTTCTTTTGACCATTTTCAGAAATTGAATAATGATTATTTATATTATTTAGCAGCCACTCTATTCCATCATTTCCGTGCTTTTCACCAATTCCGAGCATGAGATACATATCCGTACTGTTCACTTTATTAACTTGATTGACTAATTTTTTTACCATTAAGTTTGATAAACCTGGGGCTAAGCCTACACCTAATACTAAGGTTGTTCCACATTCAAGTGCTTTACTATGAAGACTTTCGATTTTTGATAGGATTGTATAAGAAGGTGAAATATCTATATAATGCACTTTATTGTGTATACACATTTCAACGAAATTAGTATTTTTTTGGTCGAGGCACATTATGACTAACTGTGTATTTATAAATACTTCATCGGATGCTTCCAAATTATAAATATCTAGATTCATTGGCAGAACCTTCTCATTCATAGATATAGCAAATCTTTTTGCCTTTTCGAAATTTCTACCAGCAGCAATGACTTTTCCGGGATAAATTTTGGAGAGAGTTTTACAGATTACACTGCCGACTTGGCCATACCCACCGATTACTAAAATATTTTTCATTAGAATCCCCTACTTTCTCATAGTTCCTTTATTAATTTAACATAAAATACCATTTAAAGATTGATATTCTACCTATATTTAAACAAAACGCTTTCCAATCCGCGTGAGAAAAGCAAATAGTCTACTAAACAGAGAGGAGCAAAAAGTAGTATACGACTATTACATTCGAAAAGGATATTCCATTAGATTCATTTATTCTTTACGGTCAAACGGAATCAAAATTCGTTTATTTTGATGAAGCGATTCATGTAGACATACACTCTAACTGAACATCTTCATTATTTAATAGTAAAAATCTGTTAACTTAAATATTCCCTGATACATTCTATTCAAAAGGTTGTCATTATCTATAAATCCCCTGTTATTTATTTCTAAAACTATTTGATTATTATTCTGAATTGTTAGATAATTTTAAATACAAGGGGGGGGTTTTATGGAGACAGTATCTCAAACAGCATACAACTGGACAGAAATTGCTGCGGATTTACAAGATTTATTGCGTTTAAAGGCAACACCTGTTGGCATGAAAAAGTATGCATCAACAGAAGAAATGGAGGCCGTTCCAAAAATCAGGCGTCCGAATAAACGCTATTTATTCGACCAAATCGTCGCACAATCTGTTCGCCTCGGCTTTACAATGGGGGTGACAGCTGAGGATTTAGCAATGAAGCAATGTGGTGCCATTTTAGGGTTGATGCCACAAGACGAAGATTTTTATTCTGGCGAGGCAATGGACGGTGTTTGGTTCGGTACACGGGAGGATTCAGCGAAGCATCAAGCAAGCTTAGATGTTATTCCTTATGGTACGTATAAGGCGTTAGCCATTTCACCGTTAGCATCTGGACGGATTCAAAATCCAGATATTTGCTTAATTTACGGCACACCGGGGCAAATGATTCTGTTAATCAATGGCTTACAGTGGGTGGGCTTTAAAAAATTCGAATGGAGCGTTTCGGGTGAAAGCTCGTGTGCTGATTCTTGGGGACGAGCATTAGCTACTGGAGAACCGAGTCTTTCGATTCCCTGCTATGCAGAACGACGCTTTGGCGGTGTGTTAGACGAGGAAATGCTCATGGCGATTGCCCCTGCGGATTTAGTAAAAGGAATCGAAGGGATGAAAAAGCTTTCTCGCAATGGGCTTCGTTACCCGATTCCACCTGTTGGCATTCAAGCAGACGCAACCGAGTCACTAGCGCCGATTTATCCGAAATGGGTACAACCAAATTCATAATAAAATGCCCGTTAAAATGATTCAACCATCATTTTAACGGGCTCTTTTCTCTCTATTTCTCTTCATAGTGTAATATGCTCAGAATCTTTTCCAACACAGTTGGGTTATTGATGACGACAAGGTGTAATTTTTTTCTTACTCTTATCAGGTTTTGATAAAGCAGTTTCATTACATCATAATGCGAATTAAATGTTGATAATTTTTGATTAGATTTGTAATAGAAGCGCTCGTTTAATGTAGCAACTACATAGTCATATTCCTCTCCAAGTACATCACTTCTATCCTCCGAAATAGCGCATTGACAGTGATCCAGATTTGGAGATGAATAATCAATAACTTTCCAGCCTTCATTTTCTAAATACGATAAATAGCTTTGTGCCTCATCATAAGATGAAAAATACTGAATCATAATATTGGAATATCGCTGTCTAGGAGAGCGTTTCGATAAATCAAATAAATGATGAATAAACGCATGCATTTCTTTATTGTATCTGATGACGGTTTTTAACTCATATTTTTTAGGTTGCAAACGCGCTTCTATAAACTCAGCGATACTATGATTGGATGACATAAAACAATAATGAAGATCTAAAGAGAAAATACATTTGATCTTTACATGCTTTGTAAGTTCTAGAAACTTTAAAAGCTCCACCTTTTCAAGATGTTGTGCTTCCACAAAAATGATAACATCATAGCTACTTATATCATTCGTTTTCTCGTTAAAGGAATGGATAGGCTCGATTGTCCAATCGTATTGGTCTCTCAGTTTCTTATGCCCTTTATTAAATTTTCCACAATGAAGAATCAGTACATTTTCCCCGTTTTGCATATACTCTTTGGCTATATCATAAGTCAGAAGGGTCTTCCCTGTCCCAGCACCACCCTCAATCATTATAAAAATCGAATGTTCTATAGGATGGTAACTGAGTATTTCCTTTTTAAATGCATTTTGCTGCATTGTTAAAAAGTATTCATTTTTTAAAAAAGCTTCTGGCGCCTCGTATAGCGATATGAGGTAATGAATCGGGTCAAATAAATCATGGAGGTCTTCTATTTCTTTTACCTGTTGCTCTTGTAATTTATTCATTAAAAAATCAAGCTTTACTTCTTTGATCGCCTTCGAGTCTACTAGCATATATAGTTTTTTAGTAGATGCTACAAATGTAAAATTGTAAACCGGTACATCTAAAAACTTTAAATAATATTGATTTTGAATCAGCTGCTTTGTTATTTTCCCTTTTGTACTTTCGCGCTTTAATTCGATATTAATCACACTATTGTCGCCTATTCGTAATAAATCGAATTCCTTGCTAATTTGATTAATTTTAAACCCTACATAAAAGTGATTAAAAATATCCGTTATTCCAGTGATTGTAATCATTTCATGGACGAATGTATGCAAATCCTTCAACTCATTGACTCTGACAAGTGGTCCCATACCAAATTTACTTATATATTTTTTAAAAGGTATATCATTTAAATCTTTGTGCGCACTCAATAAAGATAATAGATTGATTGATTTCATATTATACGTTCCTTTATAGGTGGAATAGAATAACTATTGCTGAATAACAAGTGTTTCCCCATCCGTTGCCACTTGGATATCGCCATTTCTGGTCACATAAACTTCTGCGCCAATTCCCTCTAATGCCGTAACGGTTCGAATATCTTCCACATTTTTATCTGAGCTTGTAATGACTGCATATGTCGGATGAATGGTTTCGATAAATGCTTCTGTTAATTCATGATAACGACCATGATGCGGCATCTTCACGAGATCAAACGGTCTAGCTAAGTCTGCATTCCTTAATAATTCCCTCAATCGGGCTTGCTCCGCATCTCCTGCAAATAGCATGCTAATCTTGTTATAATCAAGCGTAGCAACAATCGAATAATCATTATCTCCATTATATGCTGTATTTTCTGCGGGGTATAATGTGAGTGTCTGGTCATCTAATATAATTTCAATCATTTCTGTAAGTTTTATAGGCTCTAGTCCCTTATTCGTCATAGTTGCCATAAATTTAGTTGTTTGCTTACTATCACTTTCATAATTAGCCGTATAAACGGCATCGATTTCTACATTTTCAACAATTTGATCTGCTCCACCTACATGGTCTTTATCAAAATGTGTGATAATGAGTGCATCTAACTTCTTGATTTGATTGACTTTAAGGTAGTTTAAAATTTCTTCTCCATCATCGTCTTCCCCTGCATCAATTAATATATGATGATCGTTGTATGAAATTAAGATGCTATCTGCTTTCCCTATTTTAAAAATATAGAGCGATAACGGGGGTGTATTATTTGAAGTGCTACTACAGCTAGTTAAAATAAGCCCTGTTAATAATAGCAACAGTATTTTTTTCATAACAAATCCCCCTCTACTTAGGTGGTACGTACCTGGTACAAAGGTGGTACTTCGCTGGTACGTACCTGGTACCATTCAAGTTCATAGTTCATTATACTGGCATTTGTAGATGTACTATATCTTTATCTGAAATTTTGTATAATAAAGCTATTATTTTTAGTAAGGTGTGACATGTATGGTAAAGATTTTAATTGTTGAGGATGTTGAAGACGTAAATGCTATGTTGAAAGAACTATTTACAACGTCAGGCTATCAGGTATTTTGTGCATTTGACGGCCTTCAAGCACAGCAAATTTTCATGCAAGAATCGATTGATTTAGTATTGCTTGATATTATGTTGCCCTATAAAAGTGGCGATGAATTATTAAAAGAAATTCGTACTATTTCAGACGTACCTGTTCTGATGATTTCTGCCAAAGATTTAGTATCCACCAAAATTGATTTACTGCGACTTGGGGCGGATGATTATATTACAAAACCATTTGATTTAGGTGAAGTACTAGCAAGAGCTGAAGCTGCTCTTCGTCGTGCCAACAAAACCAAATTACAGCCAAAAAAGCTACTATTTAAAGGGATTGAGCTAGATGATGAAGCGAAGCGAGTATACATTGATGGACAGGAAGTGGTACTGACGGCTACGGAATACGCCCTGCTTTCGCTATTTCTTCATCATCAGGAGAAAGTGTTTACAAAGGCAAACTTATATGAATCCGTATGGCATGAAGACTATTTAGGTGATGACCATATTATTAAAACTCATATTAGCAATTTACGAAATAAGTTAAAATCAATTAATCCTGAAACAGACTATATTGAAACGATTCGTGGGCTTGGGTACCGACTAAATCAATCCTGCTGAATCTATACGTCATCTTTACCTTAACTTTACCTAGCGTCTTTATATTAGACATATGAAAGGACGGTAGATTAGATGAACAACCCAATTTTGAAAACAACGAATTTATCCAAAGCATTTAAAAAACATCAAGTGCTCGATCACGTCTCCATTGAATGCAAACAAGGACGAATTTACGGATTAATCGGTGTCAATGGTGCAGGTAAAACAACACTCATGAAATGTATAACAGGGTTTAGTTTTCCTTCGAGTGGCTCGGTCATGTTATTTGGTGAAAATAATCAAAAGAAAATGCAACAGGAACGTACTCGTATCGGTTGCATGATTGAATCTCCTGCCATTGAGCCAAATATGACAGCGAAAGAAAATTTAACGTTTCAACGTTTACTGCGCGGCATTCCAAATGAAGAAATCGAACAAGAATTGCTTGAAACGGTCGGTCTTGCTCAGATAAACAAGAAGAAAGCAAAGGACTTTTCTCTTGGAATGAAGCAACGTTTAGGCATTGCTATTGCCCTTCTCTCTAACCCAGAGTTGCTTATTTTAGATGAACCGGTGAATGGACTTGACCCTATTGGTGTCGTGGAAATTCGACAGTTACTGAAAAGACTTTGTGAGGAACGTCAATTAACGATTTTAATTTCAAGTCATAACTTGCCCGAGCTTTACCAAACCGCAACGGATTATATTTTTATTCATCAAGGAAAAGTCGTGAAACAAATAACACTTGACCAACTAGATGAAGCATGTAGACAATATATCCGCATCGAATGTGAAAATCCTGCTCATTGTGCCAGTGTATTGGAAAGCAAGCTTCAGACGACAAACTTTAAGGTAATGCCTAATGGGATGATTAAACTATACGATTGCTTACAACAGCTCGGGCATATTTCAACGACGCTTGTGCATGAAGGTGTTATATTAACAGCCTTTAATCTACAAGGGGATACATTAGAAAATTATTTTTTAGCACTAATTGGAGGTGAGCAGCATGTTTAATTTACTAAACGCTAACCTCTATAAAGCACGTAAAATGAAAACAATTTGGATGCTCCTTGCTTTAAGCATTTTTTGTGCCACTATGCTACTGATTATTGCTTATGGTGTCGGCAATGGAAAGATGGACACAAGTGTAAGCAGTATCGGCTTTTTGTTTTCAGACATGAACATGCTGACAATTATTGGGGCTATTTTAGCCACCTCTTTAATTGGGACTGAATTTGAAACAAAAAATATTCATCATCCTATTATTAGTGGCTATTCTCGATTCCAAATTGTAATGGCAAAAGCATTCACCTATTGGATGTTACTAATTATCTTGATTACCCCATTTTTAATAGCATCGATGATTGCTTTACTGTCAGGAGAGACTTTTAGCTTAGGTCCTAATCTAGCAGGCTTTTTAAGTATCGTAACATCAGATATAGATGCTGCAACACCGAAAGTCATTTCTGTATTAATCGTGATGACAGTTGTCTATTTGGCGCAGCTTTCATTTGCTATCTTTTTAGCCTTTTGGTTGAAAAAAGCGATATTCGTCATTACATTGTACTACATGTTTTCCGCATTAACAGGACAAATTGCTATGTATCCTGATACATTTACAATATTAAATAAGCTCATTTCATTGACACCATTTAACGGCGAGTTTATTGTGATGAACCCATCTCTAACAAGCGGTGAACTAACAACAGCTCTAATTATATCGATTATTTTTATGGGGATTATGACTGCACTATCATGGATATATTTTAGGAAAGCCGAAGTAAAATAAGGAGGTTTGGAAGATAATGTGGTGGTTTGGAATAGTGATTGCTGTGACGTGTATTTTCTATATCATCTATTTACAAAAGCAACTACGCAATGTAAATCGACAACTAGCACATCGTCTCCAACAAAAATCGGAGCAGCTCATTCAAATTCAACTGTTCGACGACGATTTAAATGAGCTCATTAAAAATATCAATCGCTTAATGCAGAATGAACAGGAGTCCCGACTTTCAAGCAAACGTGAGGCAAGATACTATAAAGAAATGGTTTCAAACATTTCACATGATTTTCGGACACCATTAACAGCGGTGAAAGGCTACCAGCAATTACTTTTACAAGATACATTATCTGATGAACAACGTGCTAAATTGGTCGTCGCCCAAAAGCATGTCCTCCGACTGGAGCAGTTAGTCGAGACATTTTTTGAATATTCTTATTTGCTAAGCAGTGAAGAACAACCTACATGTCAACGCATTATAGTAAATCAATTAATTATTGAAACAGTGGCTGGAGTGTTTACACAACTAGAGGAACGTGGTTTAGCGGTTTCGCTCCCCTCAGACAAGATGCAAATTGTAATGTATTCAGATGAAGAAATGGTGGTACGAATTGTACAAAACTTGCTAAGAAACTGTATTGCTCATAGTAATGGCAACGTTGAAATTAATTATTGGCAAGACGATATACATACGTTTATTACTTTTAAAAATCCGATTGAAGTGAATGATGTCGCTGATCCTAATATGTTTTTCAATCGCTTTTACACAACAGACCGTACAAGAAGAAAAAATACTGGGTTAGGGTTATCGATTGTCCGATTGCTTTCTGAAAAATTAGGTGGAAGTGCAATAGCCCAGATTGAAAATGGTCAGATTATTTTTACAATCACGCTTAAAAACCGAGTGGATGATTGAAAGGTGGCACGTACCTGGTACAAAGGTGGTACTTCACTGGTACGTACCAGGTACCATTCACAATTCACACGCCCCTTTCCTCTTTTACAAAACTCATACAGATAGGAGCAATGATTGTGACAGCCCCAATTACAGTAAAGGCGGTCCCCCAGCTAAATGCATCTAATAAAAGTCCGAAGAGGAGCGGTGAAAAAATAGTCACCGTATACCCTAATACGGACTGCACACCTAATGCTAAACCTAGTATTTCCGGATCACATACCTCACCAATCATTACATTATAAATGGGAGAATCAGCTACAATCGTAAAACCATACACTAAAACGATAAGTAACATAAGTACAATCGGAATGTTACTGAGCCAGCCTACCGATAAAGAACAGGCAATACTTATGATTAAAAAGAGATTGGCTATTTTCACTCTTCCGAAAGCATCAGATAGCCTACCTCCGATATATGTAGCGATCCCACCAACCATAATAACAATTGCCCCCGCTAAATTACCATAGCGAATGGCCTCTGTTTCTTCAAAGCCTTGCAGATGAAAATAATACACGAGGAATGGGCCAATCCACGCCCACATCGCATAAAGTTCCCATGAATGCCCTGAGTATCCTGCATTCACAAGTAAATTTCGCTTCCGAAAAACCTTCTTAAAAATCCCCCAGCTTAGCTTTAACGGATGCTGAGAATTTCTTGAAAATGGAATGTTTAATTTTAGAACAATGTAACCGGCGATTATACTAAAAAAAGACGTGACAAGAACAACACCGCGCCAGCCAATCGTCTCAATGAGTAAGCTCGATACAAGTAACGAAAATCCAGACCCCATGACTAAAGAACCGACATAAATACCAACCGCTTTCCCTCTTTCATACGGCGCAAAGAGACTTGACAGCAGTCTAATACCCGGTACGTAAATACCAGCAATACCAATCCCTGATAGCATTCGTAACAATAAACCTGTCCAAAACCCTTGCACTAAAAAGGTAAACAGCACGCCGGCAATTCCAGCAGCAAATGCACCATAGATGATAAAATACTTGGGATGATATTTTTCAATTAAAACACTATAAACAATAATAGCTAACACATAACCAATCTGAAAAAATGCAATAATAATCCCAGATTGGGAAGCTGTTAAGTTCCATTCTTTTTCAATATACGGCATCACCGCAGAAAAATTAAACCACACTTGCATCGCTAAAAATTGGGCAAATGACATAAACCATAATACGCGATGGTTGCTCAAACTCTAGCCTCCTTTGCATTACAAAATCGGGACCATGTACATTGTGAATTCAATGCTAAAATGATAAATCCTTCTTTTAAATAAAGTAAAATGCAAGATTGCTAATGGATAGCAACCTTGCATTTTTGTTTCTTCTTCATAATAGCAACAACGTAATATATAAACCAACTAACGTGATAAATAGAATTGGAAGCGTTAAAACAATACCTGTTTTAAAGTACGTTCCCCATGAAATTTTAATCCCTTTTTGTGATAAAACGTGAAGCCAAACGAGCGTTGCAAGCGAACCGATGGGGGTAATTTTCGGTCCTAAATCCGAGCCGATGACATTCGCATAAATTAATGCTTCTCGAATGACACCTGACGTATTGGTTTCTGCTATAGCTAGCGCATCAATCATCACCGTCGGTAAATTATTCATTACTGACGATAAAAAGGCAGCAATAAAGCCCATCGCAATCGTTGCACTAAATAATCCTTCGTTTGCGGCTAGTTCAATGACACTTGCTAATACGTCCGTTAAACCTACATTTCCTAGACCGTATACAACCACATACATACCGATGGAGAAAAATACGATGTTCCATGGTGCCCCTTTAACAACTGCGGTTGTATTGACAGCTGGACTTCTTCTCGCCATTATTAAAAAGAAGATAGCCACTAAACTGACTACAAATGAAACGGGTACGCCTGTCCACTCACTTGAGAAGTATCCAATGACCAAAATACTCAGTACAATCCAAGATAACTTAAACATACGCTCATCTCGGATTGCCGTGCGCGGCTCTTTTAACATCGACAAATCGTAATGTTTCGGGATAGATTTTTTAAAGTAAATGAGTAATACCGTAATGGTTGCGAATAATGAAAAGAGGTTCGGTATAAACATGCGAGATGCATATTCTACAAATCCAACATTAAAAAAATCAGCGGATACAATATTCACTAAATTACTAATGACAAACGGTAGTGATGTCGTATCTGCAATAAAGCCACTGGCCATGATAAATGGAAAAATCATCTTTTCTTTAAATTGAAGATTTCTTACCATCGCAAGAACAATGGGCGTTAAAATAAGAGCTGCACCGTCATTTGCAAACAATGCCGATACAACTGCTCCAAGTAAACTGACATACACAAACATTTTAATACCATGCCCTTTTGCGGCACGTGCCATATGTAACGCTGCCCATTCGAACAGCCCTATCTCGTCGAGAATAAGTGAAATTAATATAATGGCAATAAACGCTAATGTAGCATTCCATGTAATATCGACCACATCTAATACGTCGTTCACATCAACGACTCCTACAAGTAATGCAAGAAGTGCTCCTGCACAGGCAGACCAACCAATGTTTAGTCCCTTTGGCTGCCAAATCACAAACACAAGTGTTGTGATAAAAATAAAACTTGCTAAAACGACCATCAAAGTTACTCCTCTATTTCACAAATTTTGCAGTTACATGTTGTCAGTGGTGTAATTTGAGCAAGGATTCCTTCCATTAAAGGAGTTTGTTCTTCTTTAATTCGGTAATGCTTCCATGTACCCACTTTACGTTCTATAATGATGCCTGCTTCTTTTAATTTACGTAAATGCTGACTGACTGCTGGTTGTGAAATGCCAAGTATATCAACAAAATCACAAACACACACTTCCCCTTTCTTTAAACAAGCAAGGAGTTTTAAGCGGTTTTGGTCCGCCACCGCTTTCAATTGTTTTTCTAGGAACTGGATATCCATATTGCCCTCCTTATATAACCATTCACTTATGTATGCTATAAAAAAATAAAAACACCACTATGTCACGATGTACTTATATTATACGTATTTATATTAGAAATCAACGTCTATTTGAATAGAAGAGATGTATACGGAAAGGCCAAATTTTCCGCACACATCCTTAATAAGGGTCTATTAAGTACTGTCGTTGTAAAGATTATGCTAAAGGTTTTTTTTACTATACGCTAGAATCTCGTTCTGTCACATTTAACATCGCAACTGCTTTTTTATTTAACCGTTGATTTAGCTTATCAATAGCAAATGTGACGATAAAAATAACTCCAACGGCGGTCGCCATCATTCCCGCAATCGAGGTATCTAACCATTTGGCGACATAATAGCCGATGATTGCTGAGGCAACACCGAAACTCGTGCTCCATATAAACATTTGCTTAATCGATTTACTAATTAAATAGGCCGTTGCTGCTGGACCAATCAGCATCGCCACAACTAAAATCGCTCCGACACTATCGAATGCAGAAACCGTTGTTAACGAAATTGTTGTCATAAAGCTATAATGTAATAGGACAACTGGTAAGCCAATTGTTGCCGCATAGACAGGGTCAAATGTTGATAGCTTCATTTCCTTGTAAAATAGAACAAGAAATGCAATGTTAATGACTAAAACAAGTAGCAACATCCAAACTGCTTTTGGCATTGTAATCGATAAAAATGTCCATCTATCCCACGGAACAAAGGCAATCTCCCCCATTAATACATGCTCTACATCTAAGTGAACATTCCCTGCAAATAATGTAATGAGTAAAACACCTAATGCAAATAACGACGTAAACGTCACACCAATCGCTGCATCTTCTTGAATACCTGAGGATTGTAGTAACTGTACTAAATAAGCGGTCAAAATCCCTGCAACTGCTGCCCCAACTAACATCCAGAACCCACTCAATGATTGTGTGACAATAAAGGCCATCACAATCCCAAATAATACGGTATGACTAATGGCATCTGCAATCATTGACATTTTACGAAGGATTAAAAAGACGCCTGCTAATCCACATGTAATCCCGACTAAAACCCCCGTTAAAATTACCCAAAATTCAATCATGATACGTCACCCTGCTGCTGAAATTTCTTTTTTCGTATATACTTGCTTAACTGTCCAGATTTTGGACTAAATACGTATGAAATGAAAAAGATCGTTGCTGCAAACAACACGATAATCGGGCCTGTCGATAATCCTGTACGCATCGAACTAATGAATGTACCAGCAACACCTGCTAATCCACCCGCAATGCCGCTAAACAATAACATTGTATTTAGTCTTTTTGTCCATAGCTTGGCACTTGCTGCCGGGATAATGAGTAGTGCGGACATTAAAATAACACCGACCGCTTGAATACCTGTTACGATTGTCATGACAATGAGTGCCATTAAACACGCTTTTAACGCCTCTATCGGTAAACCGATTCCCTTCGCATAGACGGGATCAAAAATCATGAGCTTCCATTCCTTGTATAGTAAAAGGCTGACGAGTATAATAATCATCGCACTAATAAAGAGCCAAGTTAAATCTGCTTTTGTCATCGTCGCTGCTTTCCCAAAAATAAAATCATTCAACCCGCTTTGATTGCCTAATGGACTACGGTTGACAATCGTTAATAAAACAATACCTATACCAAAAAATACAGCTAATACTAGCCCGATTGCTGCATCTGCCTTTAGCTTGGAATACGTCACAACCCATTGAATGCAGTAAACCGAAAGAGCAGACGTGACAGCAGCGCCAATCATTAAAACGGGTAGCTCTTTTTGTCCTGTCAATAAAAAGGCTAAAGCTATACCTGGCAATGCAGCATGTGCTGCGGCATCACCGACTAAACTTTGCTTTTGTAAGAAGGAAAACGCCCCTGTAATACCAGCTGCTATACCTAGAAGCATTGTTCCAATTAGTACCCACAATAGATTTCCGGATAACATAATGTCCCTCCTTACATCGCTTCCATCATTAATAATTTCCCACCATATGTTTGCTGTAGTTTTTCAATCGTAAAGATTTCATCTGTTTTACCTGCAGCTAAAATTGTTTTATTAAGTAAAATCGTATAATCAAAATACTCTGTTACGGTTTGTAAATCGTGATGGACAACAAAAATACTTTTACCTTGTGCCTTTAAATTTTTTAAAATATCAATAATTGTTTTTTCTGTTGCGGCATCGACCCCCGCAAAAGGTTCATCTAAAAAATAGACTTCTGCATTTTGTGCGAGCGCTCTAGCGAGGAACACGCGTTGCTGTTGCCCCCCTGAAAGCTGCCCAATGGACCGATCCGCAAAATCTTGCATACCAACACTCATTAAAGCTTGCATCGCAATTGTTCTGTCTTGCTTTGTCGGACGCTTAAATAAACCTCGATGTCCGTAACGCCCCATTAATACTACATCAATAGCGGTTGTTGGAAAATCCCAATCAACGGCATTTCGCTGTGGTACATACCCAACCACTAAACTTTTTGGTGAAAAAGCCTTACCTAAAATAGCTACCTTCCCAACCTTGTTCGGTAATTGGTTCAATACCGCCTTCAAAAAAGTTGATTTTCCGGCGCCATTCGGTCCAATAATCGCTGCTAAATGGCCAATTGGCACTGATACACTGGCATTTTCAAGTACCGTTTTTTTGTCATAAGCAACCGATAAGTTTTCAACAACTAACGCTTCCATATCCTTCACCTACTTTAATGAATCGACAATAGTGTCGACGTTATGTTTATACATGCCTAAATATGTCCCTTCCTCTGTTCCTTCAGCACCCATGGCATCCGAGAACAACTCACCGCCAATTACAATGTCATGCCCCTTTTCCTTTGCTCCTTCAATGACTGCTTTCATCGCCTTATCTGATACACTAGACTCTACAAAGATTGCTTTAATATTGTTTTCTACTAAATAGTTCACCATATTTTGTACATCTTTTACGCCATACTCAGAATCCGTACTTAAGCCCTGCAAACCTCGTACATTAAATCCTTGGCTCTCACCAAAGTAGTTAAATGCATCATGTGCGGTTACTAAAATGCGCTGTGATGCTGGTACTTCTTCAATACGGGCCGCTGCATATTCCTTTAATTCATCCAATTGTGTTAAATAAGCTTCTTCATTTGCCTCAAAAGCATCTTTATATTCAGGATATTCCTCGACTAGCGTATTGCCAATCACATCGACAACTTCTTTCCATAAATCGATATCAAACCAAATGTGCGGATCATGTAATGATTTATTTTCTTCATCAGCTAATAGTGTATTTTCATCTAATTGCTCTCCTACCGCTAACACTGTTTTTTCTTCGGCCATTTGGTCAAAAATATCTTGCATCTGTCCTTCTAAATGTAAGCCGTTATAAAAAATGACTTCTGCTCCATCTAGTTTTGTTAAATCACTTTGCGTCGCTTTGTATAAATGAGGATCTACACCAGGGCCCATTAACGTTGTCACTTGTAGATGCTCTCCGCCAATGATTTTAATGGCATCTCCAATTTGTCCTGTTGTTGCAACAACAATTCCTTCTTTCTCCTCGTTTTTTGATCCTTCTTCCCCCCCGCTGCATGCTGCTAACAATAAAGATAGTCCTAAAACTCCTAAAAAACGTTTCAATGTCTTTTAAGCTCCTTTTCGCTCATTAAAATTTTCCGAACCACATATCGCCAGCTAATCCAGATAACAAAAAATAACGTGGCAATCGTTACCGATTTTGTTATGAGCCAAATGAGTAATAAGATAAGCCAGAAAATACATAACAAGACCATTGAACCGTCATTTATCATAATAATCAGTCCTTTTCACTAACGATAATATGTTTCCTTAAGGAAAAATATATGCTAAAACGAAACAAAATGCAACCAAAAATTAAAAAAGACTTTTGGTAATGAACCAAAAAGAGGTGACCCCTTATAACGAGGGCACTTTTTGACTATTAATATCTTTTCAGATGAAAATATTACGCTCTTGTTAGAAAATTCGTTATACTTATAGTGGAGAGATAGAGAGGGAGGTTATGTATGTTAAAGATTAAAACAATTGAATTCAATAAAGTGATTTATGATGAATCGCTTTCTCATAATATATTTTCTATTGCTAATATTACGTTTTCAAATTACCCACCTATTTACGGTGCACTATTATATTGGCGTAAAAATACAGATGACAAAGATTTTACCGCTGAGGGCGATTATAAATTTTTTTATGATATGGCAAACGTTACATACTTTGCATCGGTCAAATTCCCAAAACATGTCCGCTTAACACGCGATCAAAAGCAGGAGCTTGCCTACATTTTACTGGAAGAACGCGGTGCTATTGGTTCCTATAGCTTCCCGACACACGGTAGTCGAAAAAAGAGCTATGCTTATAAGAAAAGATTTCAAGAACTCCAATTCCCATCAGATTTTGATGTGAAATCTATTCCAGCCTATATTAAGTCTGTTGTTTCAAAAGTAGATTTAGAGATGATTTTGCATGATTACGCTTCGTACAATCCCGATTTTATTACGAAATATGCAAAATGGCGTTACAAAACAGTACAAATGCACCCAAATGATATTCAGCAATACTTGCCTTATATTGATTTTGATATGATTTGTACGTTAAATCCATATTTAACGGAAAGCTATTTAATTGACCACTTAGCACAAGTGAATTTTGAAATGATTGCTAGTAATTATCAGGTGCTAAATCGCCTTTCGGAGCCGTTTCGGGCGTTTATGTATAGCCAATTAGACCCTGAACTTGCAAAAGAATTACAGGAATTTTTAGAATCAGATATTGAGGATAGTGTTGCACAGGATATCCTCCCTTCTTTTGAAGAAGATGATGAACTTGTCGAACTTGAGTTTTTTGAATATGACCGTGGGGCAAATAAGTGGCCTGGTAGCGAGCATTTAGTAAAAGGAATCCCCTCGCTTGCTTGCCAGCTCTATGATTCGCTTGGCTATCGTAAGTGCACAAATAAAGAAATGGATGAAAAGTTTGCGAATTACAACGAGCAGCAATGTGAGCTGATTAGCTATAGCCTTGAACTGCATTGGATTCATCGCTATAAAGATAAGTTAAACTGGTCCATCATTTGTGAATATAACCCTCATATAACAGAGGATTTTTTAACAGCCCATTTAAAATATGTTGATTTTAATGCATTAGGTAATAACACAATATGTGAGCTATCTGAGTCTTTTATGGATAAGTATATGAGTAGATTTAATCATCAAAAACCTGTCCCGCTTGTGATTCGCCATCTCACAGAAAGTTTATATTTGACTCATAAAGACAAAATTGTTGTCAATAGCGAGCTGTTAAATGAGTATGGTGATTTACTTGATGATGAGCAGTTTTTACTATTGCAAAACTTAATTGAACCTTAAAAAATACGGGACTGTCTAATAAATGACAGCCCCGCATTTTCGGTTTTATGATAATTGTTCCAGCTTATTTGTAAAATCTTTTACATTTAATGGCTTACTGAAATAATAACCTTGTACATATTCGCAATGATACTCTTTTAAAATTTGGAGCTCCTTTAATTCCTCTACCCCTTCTGCGACCACTTCTAAATTTAAAGCATGTGCTAATTGGATAATGGCAGCTACCATGGCAATACCAGATTCTTCATTGCTAATATTCTGAATAAATGAGCGATCAATTTTCAATGCATCAATGGGGAACTGCTTTAAATAGCTAAGTGATGAGTAGCCAGTCCCAAAATCATCCACCGAAATGGTAATGCCCATTTGTTTGATTTTTTGTATTTTGGCGATTAAATCGTTATTTTGATCCATCATACTCATTTCTGTAATTTCAATTTCTAGCATATGTGGCTCGATTCCGACTTCATCAATAATTTCTTGTAACCGTTCTACAAATGTTAGTTCTGCAAGGTGCTTAGGTGAAATATTGACGGCCACTCGTAAATTTAATCCATACTGTTCATTCCACTCTTTTGCTTGTGTTGCTGCACTTTTCAACACCCATTCCCCAATATCAATAATCAGCCCACATTCTTCTGCATAAGGAATAAACTGATCTGGTGGTACGAAGCCTAATTCAGCATCCGTCCAGCGAATGAGTGCTTCCATCCCTTCCATTTTCTCTGTTTTTACGTTCATCTTTGGTTGGTAATGTAATTCAAATGCATTATTTCGAATCGCATGATGTAGCTTTGTTTCCAACATAAGCAGTTGATCATTCAAACCACTCATATTTTCGTGATATAAAACCCATGTATTTCTCTTTTTCTTTTTAGCTTCATACATCGCTAAATCAGCTAATTTTAATATATTTGTAGCGCCCTTCTCATGCCCTGGGAAAATGCTTACTCCCATACTGATACTTGCATAAAACTCATATCCTGAAAATACGAAGCTCTCTTTAAATACAGACAAAATGCGATGAGCCATTTCATTTATACGATTGACATCATTTAAAATATAGACGAATTCGTCCCCATTTAAGCGATAAAAGGAATCAGTTTGACCATCAATTGCCAACAGACGCTGGGCAATTTCTTTTAAAAACATGTCCCCAACTTTATGACCTAAACCATCATTAATATGTTTAAAGCGATTGACATCTAATAGAAATAAAGCAAATGTATCCCCTGTTTTTTTACTTGCCTCTACTTCATTTTCTAATCTTTTAATCAAATTTCGGCGATTTGGTAAACCTGTTAAATCATCATGATAAGCAATATATGTTATTTTTTGTATATTCTTTTGTGCTGTAATATCTGTCCGAATGGATATGTATTGATAAGGCTTTCCCCTATCATCTAAAAAAGGGACGATCGTCGTCTGCACCCAATAAAGGGAACCGTCCTTTGCGCGATTACAAATTTCACTCTGCCATTTTTCTCCATTGCCGATAGCTCTCCACATGTCACGGAAAAACGTTTTCGGATGATAACCAGAATTTAAAATACGGTGATCTTGACCGATGAGCTCTTCACGGCTATATTGAGAAATAGCGCAAAACTGATCATTTACAGATGTAATAATTCCTCTTTTATCTGTAATAGCAACAATAACCGATTCATCTAAGGCAGCTTTAATATCACTTAATTCTTTAATAGACATATCTACAACCCCTAATGCCTCAGATGCATAAGCATTCAACATAATTTCCTCCCCTTCCATTATTATGTTTTCTACAATACTATTTCAATTATAATACTACTATAAATATAAATACAACATTAGATAAAATATTATTTAAGAACTACTCACAAACAATACCTTTTGTACTATAAAGAATAGAAAGTGACCATTCAAATATGCGGAGTAGCTGCTTTTTACACTTTATGGTAATAATTTCTTGAAACACAAAGAACAAAAGCGCTAAAGCGCCTGCTCATCTCCAACACGCGCTGGAGAATCCGGACAAGTGTGCTTGCCACACGTAGGAGGGAGTCGAAGCGTCGCGAGGGGATGGTGCTTTCGCCTAGACGTAGATGCTCTTTTCCACAACCGTTATCCACCATGCGACATTTTATAATTTCTTTAACAATAAAAAAACCTTCCCTTATTTCATCTAAGGAAAGGTTGTTATGTGATGTGATTAGCTGGCGACTTCATGTCGACCTCTTTTCTCAGCACAAGCAAGATACGCTTCGAGCTGCTCTTGAGATAAGTTTAAAATAAAATAGTGAAAGTTAATTGGCTCTAAACCATGCGCCTCACATGCTTGACGGTAATATTCATAAGCTTGTCTATAGTCATTCATTATTCCTGCATTCCTTTCTTTGTAACAGCTTGTTCATTGTAAGCATCTAGTTGTTCTTGCGATAGTTGAATTACATAATAGCGGAAATTGATTGGTTCTAACCCAAATTGCTCACATTTCTTACGATAGATTTCATAGCCTTCTTGATACATTGTCATATAAATCATCCTTCCATTTAAGTTGTACTATAACAGTTTTTGTTTTATGTATTTAATATAGTACAGAAAAAACATAGTGTCAACAAAATTTTCAGAAAAATTATATAAAAAATCAAGCGTTTTTATTTACCTTTTATTGTTAATGCAATCTTGTGAAACGTTGCTTTCCGCTCCATTCGGCTCGCTTTCCACGGGCATGGCCTCAGCCTCCTCGTCGCTCGTACCTCGGTGCTCCTGTCGCTGCGCTTTCGTCGCAAATAAATTTCCTGCGGGGTCTTCAGGCCAACATGACGTTGGTCACGAAGGCGTTGTCACAGGACGTGACGATTTTAGCCTTCGTTCCTTTATTGCTATTCCCGTAGGAGTCTCGCCGATTCCGCTTCAATCAACTGGCAAGTCCTTTTTGATTACGTTTTTCTGAAAAAATACGCTTCTATAAAGGAAATATTTTGATAATCAACACACCTGATAAAAAATAAGCCTATCAATTAGATAGACTCATTAGTAGACATAATAATATTATTAAAAGGATTTTTCTGCATGACATCTTGGATTTGTTCATCCTCAATATGTGTATAGATTTGTGTTGTAGCAACGCTTGAGTGTCCTAAAATATGTTGCAAACTTCGAATATCCGCACCTGCTTTATACATCATCGTCGCTGATGTATGGCGCAGTTTATGTGGTGTCAATTTCTCTTTTTGTAACGTCTGTTTATTAATCTGCTTGACGATTTTAGCAACGGTTTGTCTCGTGAAACGTGTCCCTTTTTGTGAAACAAATAATGGTTCCTCCCCTTCCCCTTTAAACACTTTTCGCTCGGGTAAATAATGTTCAAGCGCAGTCATACAAGTATCGTTTAAGTAAACCGTCCGCTCTTTATTCCCTTTCCCAATGACGGTTAACTGACGTCCTTGAATGGAATTGATATTAATAGAACAAAGCTCTGATACACGAATGCCGAGGTTGAGGAAAAACATCATCATACAGTAGTCGCGCTTACTATATTGTCTATCTTCAATCGATATAATAAATGTCTTCGCCTCTTCCATATTTAAATACACAGGCTTTCGCTTTCCGATTTTCGGAGACTCTAGCTCTTCCGCAATATTATCATCGATTAAACGGCGCTTCCCCTTTAAATATTTAAAAAATGATTTGAGTGTTGCTACTTTTCGTGCACGAGCAGCGGGTGAATTGTTTCGTTGCACTTCACAATACTCCATAAATAAATATAGGTCCTCTAGTGATATTTCCTTAATAAAATCAATCGTCATGTCTGAAATATCAATAGTATGTATTTCGTTATTTGGAATATCTTCTTGCACCGCTTTTAAAAATCGGAAAGTTAAAATGAGATCGTATTCATACTCTTTTCGAGTACGTTGTGATTTTCCTGTAATCGTTGTTAAGTAGATTAAAAAGTCTTTAATGATTTTTGGTAGTTTCACTTGTGCCATATGCTCACCTCTATACACTATTTTAGCATAAAAAAAGTTCCCAAATTCATATTTGGGAACTTTTTGTTGAGTTTTATAGAAAAATAGCGAAAATCGCCTACATTTTAGAATGCATGTTCTTATTTCTGAAATTCGCTCTCAGACGCATCGAAATTCTATTTGATATACCTTACCCCATCTCGATTCGTCTCAGCGCGTTTTTGAAAATAGGAGAAAAAGGGTCTATTAAGCGTAGGAGTGATTACTAAAGTGCCATATACAAAAAACCCTAGCCAAAGTAGACTAGGGTACTATGAGATATTTAAATAATTCCTGATGATTCAAAACGTTTTGGATTGTGGGATCAGAACCCTTAAGGTAAGCTTTTTAATCTCTATTCTTTATTAAGTTTTATATTTTCCTCTTTGTCAGCTACTTTTACTTTAAAAATAAGTTCTGGCCCTCTTTCACAATCTAAGTGGCAGCTCGTTTGAAATGCAGTCCCTTTTAATACTCCTTCATTATTTAAACTAGCATTACCCCCACTTGTGAATTCTTCAAACCCTACCTCATATAGAACCTCTTTATTCTCGAGTCCTTCTGAACTGTCCCCTTTATATGTTGCAACATAATTTCCTATAATTTCATTATCATTTACATATAAACTCTTCTTTTCAACGACATCAAATTGTACTAACCAATCTTCATTTTCCCCTACATAAGTTGAACTAGTTTCCTCATTACAAGCAGTAAGAAAAATGACGAAAAGTAGAATAAGAGTTATAGAAGTGGATTTGCGCAAATTATATCTTCTCCCTAAATAGTATTTATATATACTGTAAACCTATTTTACATATTTTACAAATAACCATTCAAACCGATATATAGTTTATAAATAAATTAAGCGTGTTGATTTACCTTTTATTGTTAATGGAATCGTGTAAAACGTTGATTTCCGCTCCATTCGGCTCGCTTTCCACGGGCATGGCTTCAGCCTCCTCGTCGCTCGTACCTCGGTGCTCCTGTCGCTGCGCTTTCGTCGCAAATAAATTTCCTGCGGGGTCTTCAGGCCAACACGATGTTGGTCACGAAGGCGTTGTCACAGGACGTGACGGTTTTAGCCTTCGTTCCTTTATTGCTATTCCCGTAGGAGTCTCGCCGATTCCGCTTCAATCAACTGGCAAGTCATTTTTGATTACGTTTTTGCTAAAGAAACACACTTCTATAGAGGAAATATTTTGATCATCAACACACCTGTAAATAAATTAAATTTTAATATGAGAGAATATATGTGAGGTGGAAAAGAAATGAAAATTTCAAATCAACAACCTAATTACGCGCAGACAACACAAACAAATACAAAAATTCAACACAATAATGGATACGAAAGCAAAGTAAAACAATATAAAGCAATTTTAGAAGAAAAATATAAGAAAATTCATCAGGAGAATACACGTCAAAAAGACCCTTGGGGGCATATCTCTGATAAATATAGAAACCCTTATTCACCTAAGTTTCGTTCAGATTTAACAGAAACGGAAAGAATGGCTGCCTATGAAAATGAGACCAGTATGCTTCAATTCAATGGAAAACTAGGAGTTTGTAATTTTCAAGATGCTACGTTTCGTGATATGCCCAATATTAATGGGATAGTAGAAAATTATGGAAAACGCGCCTTCCAACGTGAGCAAGTAAACAACCAAATCGGCGAGCTTTTAAAAGAAGCAGGTATAGGCATCCCAATAGGTACAAGTCTTACCTTTACGGTTAATCCAAATGACTTTTCTGTCTCGGTTTCTGGTTCGAAGGATGAGCTACTTCTTCGTCAAATTGAGCAGCTTTTTAATGCTGAGCAAAACGGGCAAGAGCTATACCGCCATATTTTTAAAAGCTTAGATCCTGAATCAACGCAGCGTTCAGAGGTAGCAGAGCGCAAGTACAGCTTAATTAGTACGCTTCGCACGACAGGCTATGATTTAAGCAAATTAGAGCGAAAAGACGGCAAGTTTTTAACACCAGACGGTCAGGATGTATTCGAGCTGTATTTAAATAAAATGCGTGCCAATCCGTACGAAAAAAATTATGTGAGTGCAGCGGCCTCTCATTACGGACCGACGTATTATGAGCTTGCGAAAAATGGCTTTGATGCACTACCAGATCTGATGTTATCGATTAACTATGTAGATGGCAAACTGCAAGACGTTGGGCAACAATACAATTATAGTGAAACAGGCTGGTTAGAGGCACTTAAAAATAGCAAGAGGTGAGCGAATTGAAAATTGGACAAATCCCTTTTCAATCAATCGCAGCGCAACTAGGAAAAAAAGAAAAAATAGCTGATACGGAAGCGACAGTTGTGCAGCAATTAACCGACTCGAAGCAAGTGTTAAAGGAAACAGTGCAGCAACAAATTGCAGAAATCGAAGCAACACGCACCGATATGGGCGAGGATGATCCGAAAGCCCAGCGTTTAATCGAAAAGTTCAAAAACGGCAAAAAGCTTACACCAGAGGAAATGGTATACGTGCGTAAAAATGCACCCGGTATGGTAGATTACATTGACCGTATTACCCGTGAACGCGAAGTCATTGAACTGAGTATGAAAATGGCACCAACGAAAACAGACGTACAAATGGTGGCATTCCGTGCAGCCAAGCAAATTGAAAAGCATCAAATTCCTGAAGAGCGTGAAATTCGTGCCAAGCATTTAGCCGACGCGAAGCACGAGTACGAGCAAACGGATGAATACAAGGAAAAACCGAACAGTCCATTAGAAAAACAAGAAAAGCCGGTGAAAGTTCGCTCCAAACGAAGTGAAAAAGAAACGCTCGAACTCGTAAAAGCTGCTTATGAGCAGGTGAAACCGGAGAAGAAAGAGAATACCATTCAATATGAACAATAAGAAACGATTAAAATAACCAACTGCCTCTATGAATGGTGTTGGTTATTTTTGTATAGAGTTGTGCAGTTGGAATAGCAACGAACATTACCAAACCGACGATCAAACGCAAACACGCCTGAAAAACCAAGCAATACGTGAAAAGAAGAAAGGCATTGTCATGAAGGAGAAAAGTAAAGGTTTAATGGGCATGAATGTGTATATCACGAACACACCGCCAGAAGAAGTGCCGACGAACTACGTGCATGCCTTGTATTCACTATGTTGGCAAATAGAGATTTTGTTTAAAACATGGAAGTCGTTCTTTGGAATTGACGCGTGTAAAGAACGTCTTGAATGCCATTTATATGGCCAGCTCATTGGCATTCTGGTCTGTTCTTCCACCATGTTTCAAATGAGACAGTTCCTGCTTGAAAAGAAAAAGCAGGAACTGAGTGAATATAAAGCGATTTACATGGTGAAAGATTACTTTCCATTACTGTTCCGAGCCATCGCAGTTGGCACAGATGAACTTTTGAACATGCTACATCGCCTTTATCAACTACTCAAAAAGAACGGTCGCAAATGTCATCGCTATAAGAAGCAGACCGTCTTGGATATTCTGGGTGTTGTTTATGAAATGAGGGTGAATAAAAGAAAAGTCGCCTAGCAAAAAAATCATATTTTCATAGGTTTATTTGGTCTGTTTATTTTTCCAAAACACATGAGTCACAGTACAAAACTCAAGGTGTGGCTAGGTTTTTTCACGGTTAGCTTGATGGGTATGTGGATGTACCCCATTATGAAAGCTTACATCTCTGAATCTTTATGTTTTGTTAGACCTTCTGATAAACATTCAATCATTTTTTGCATCATCTTAGAATAAGCTGGTTCTCCAATTTCTTGTCGATGTAATGGAATAAGTATAGTTGTTCGAAAAAGACCAATAAGTACTTCGGGATCGCTTTCTGTAACACCTTTCCCCTGTAAAAATTTCACAAACTCCAGTGAACTGTCTAAATCTTCCTTTGCATGTTGATCTAGAAGTTCCTTAGGAAGTCTTTTCACAACTCGTTCATATTCACCTCTTTGATAAAGACTTTGTAAAAATGGGTTTTGTTCTATAGTTTTAAAAGATAATTCAAAGAAACGAATTAAAAGTTCTTTTGGAGATAGAGACTCACACATAATTTCTGAAATAATTGTATTTTTTACTTCTTCCTCTTTTCGCAATACTGCGTAAAACAGCTCTTCTTTTGATGAATAATATGAATAAAAAGAACCCTTTGCGATTCCACATGCATTTACTACATCATCAATACTAGTTTTAGAAAATCCATATTGAATAAACAGTTCTTTACTCTTAGCGAGAAGGTTCTCCTTTATCTGTTTTCTCTGCTCAGATGAAATTCTTGCCATAATGTATCCCCACCTGTTTTATTTGACTATTTATATACATTTAGTCAAATATCTGATAAGTTTATTTTATTGAATTATTAGTATTTTGTAAATACATAAATATTAGCTGTGATAAAAGGTCAGATTATACAATAAAGGAGAAAAGACATGGCAACAAAAAATAATATATTAGTTCATGGATTTGTTGCACCGGGATTTGAACGGGTAAAGGATGAGTTTATTAAAAATTTTAGTGAAAGAGGAGAAGTTGGAGCGGCCTTTTCTGTATACATTAACAATGAAGCAGTCGTTGATTTATGGGGTGGATATCGAAATCGACAAACTCGTGCAGCATGGGAAAAAGATACACTGGTTCAAGTGTTTTCTGCTACAAAGGGGTTTGCTGCGCTGGCCTTAAGTTTAGCACATTCTAAAGGTTACATTAACTATGATGAGAAAGTGTGTTCATATTGGCCTGAGTTTGCTCAGAATGGAAAAGACAAAATAACCGTTAGACAGCTTCTGGCACATCAAGCTGGATTATCACCTCTCAATGAACTCAAAATTGATATGTTAGAAGACTTAGATACCTCTCGCCTATCAAATTCTCTCGCTGCAAGCAAACCTGCTTGGGAAATTGGGAAAATTCAAGGCTATCATGCCTGGACAATTGGAACCTTAATTGGAGAACTAATTAAAAGAACAGACCCTAAACATCGGACCCTAAAAGATTTCTTTCAAGAAGAAATAGCAGAACCACTAAAAGCGGAGTTTTATATTGGTCTTCCTAAATATATTTCTGAAGAGAAAATTACAACGATTGAAGGAATAAATCACCCCATTCAGTTACTTAAGGGGATGACAAAGCTACCTATAAAAATGTTACTTGGTTTTCTGAATACAAAGTCATTAGTAGCTAGAAGTTTAATAGATCCAAAAAAATTCGTAGCAAATGATAATTTTAATCATCGTCCTATTTTATCTATTGAATTCCCTTCAGGAAATGGTGTAGGGCAAGTAAGAGCAATGGCAAAAATTTATGGTGCTTTTGCTAGTGATGCAAAATCTCTCGGATTAAAAGAAGAAACAATGAATGAATTAAAGAAAAGGGCTATCCCTCCGACATCAGGGTATTATGATCATGTGAATTGTCTAAACATCGCCTATTCTTTAGGATTTTGGAAACACTTTTCAGATATGAAATTTGGACGAAGTGAAAGCTCTTTTGGTCATCCAGGTGCAGGAGGTTCGTTCTGTTTTGCTGATCCAGATGAAAAGTTAGGTTATGCTTATGCGATGAACAAACATGGATTTGGCATGGCAAATGAACCAAGAGAACTTGCACTAAGAAAAGCTTTATACAGCTGTCTATAAAAAATAAGTGAAAATAGTGAAGGATATTTTCACTTTGTACAGTTTTTAGCTATGAATAGTGGAGTAAATATTAAGTATTCAACATAAAGCGTACAAAATTCCCGAAATGTTGGCTGTACCCCATGCCTATCAAGCTAACAACATAAATGACTAAATACGAAATGATCCTTGTTCTAAAAATAGAAAGTGATGGGCAATTAGGAATCACAAACAAGATTATTAAAATACAATTTTTTTGCTAGGCAACTTTTTTATGCTTCATAGTCTTTTCATACACAATCCATAGAGTATCAAAAACGGTTATTTTCTTATACCAATGATATTTGCGACCGTTCTTTTAAATAGCTGATAAAGGCGATGTATTATGTAAATCGCTTTGTATTCACTCAGTTCTTGCTTTTTTCAAGAAGGAGCTGTCTAATTCGGAAAATAGTGGAAGAAAAAAGAAAAATACCGATGAGTTGCTTATATTAATGACACTCTAGGCGTTCTCTTTTTATATTTTTACATTCATTGATACAGTATTTTAAGCCTAGAAACAATGTGTGTGCCTGCGCCTATATTCACATCTTTTATATTTTCACATAGATTAATATGAAATTATAATGAAAGAAGGTATGCACTCTTGTATAACAACCCTTTTGATGATTTCGACTCGCCAAACCAACGATTTTTCCCACAAGGGCCAGGAGGATGGCCAGCTCCTCCGCCTGGGGGACCACCACCATTTGGAGGACCATCTGGAGGCGGTGGCGGTGGTAGACCACCACAACCTGGAGGTCCAACACCAATGGCACCACCACCAAATTTCACACCTCCAATGCCTTCCACTTACGGTGCTCAAGCAATGCATGGTGGTGGTTGGGACATTCGCATTTGCCTGTACCGTAACACATATGTCTGGTTACGAAACGGAAGAAGTTTTTGGTTCTACCCTGTTGCTGTAACGAGAAATCTAATTATTGGATTCCGCTGGAGCACAAGATCTGGCTGGACTTATCGAACAATCAATCGTGATAACCTTCTTACTTTTACATGTTTCTTCGGCTAAAACCTCTCCATACTATTATCCACTCAAACAAACTTACTCAAACAACTGGCAGAGCTTAGGACTGCGACAGACCTAAGCTCGAATACATATTTTGCAGAGGTGATTAATGATGATTCATATTGTGAAACCTGGTGAAACACTTAGCCAAATTGCTAGAGATTACCGCATACCGCTTTCTTCGATTATTAGTGCCAATCCAACGATCAATCCAGATGTTCTTTATATTGGTCAACCGATTCAAATACCTGGATTTCCTGACCCAAGTACAATTCCTTATCATATCGATATTTCGATTAACAAGCGTACACTTCGGTTATTCAAAAATAATGTATTGCAAAAACAGTATCCAATCGCTGTTGGAAAAATGTTAAATAGAACACCTGAAGGTAACTTTATTATTATTAATAAAGCCCCGAACCCCGGTGGTCCATTTGGTACGATGTGGATGAGTTTATCGAAAGAACATTACGGTATTCATGGTACGAATAATCCGAGTTCAATTGGTCAAGCTGTTTCAAGAGGATGTATACGTATGTATAATCGTGATGTAGAGGAGTTGGCAAGAATGATTCCGATTGGCACATCTGTTTCAATTCATTTGTAGCTGTAGCACGAATTTACTTTTCTATTATTAACAGCAAATCATCTAGTTCTTCTTCACAGGCTATTAATTTATAAACGCTAAGTTCACTTGTTTCGAGCTTTTCAATCGATTGACATGTTGTAGCAGCAACTGTTTGTTCGCCATAGCGATCTTGCGTAGAATCAATAGTATACATAATACTATTATCATTATATATAAGATGTTTGTAAATGGCATCCCCTTCCGTTGTGTAGCTGACAATTCGTACTTTATCACTTGTACTATCTTCTACATGCCCAACAAAAGCTTCAAAGCGCTCTAAATTCGTAATGTCGCCATACTTATTAATCACGTCTTCTTCCATAAGTGTATAAGCAGTAGTACTCACTGGTATGACAGGAGACTCAGTGATTTCCTCTTTATCTTTGCAAGAAATAAGCATGAGACATATAGGAAATAATAATAAAATTTTTTTCATGGATTCTCTCCTCGTATAGAAGATCTATATATAATGTTTATTCATCAATATAAAAAAGATTCATGGCGTTTACATTATAACCATTAGTAGTTTCTTTTTATTTTCATTCAAAACGAGCCCCAGCAAATCGGTCTGTAACTGTTGTAAAAGGATTACATTTGCACATAAAATTATATATACATTTATTATCCTAATTATCCCCCTAAAAAAGAAACTTTTACCTATATCTACTCGTCAAAACTTTAAGTGAATAATACAAACGAAATGGTAGGTACGAACATGGCGAGAAAAATTGTGTTTTTGATGGGCTGTGTCTCTGAATGGATTGTATTCGGTTTTGTTCTTCTCTATGTCTTAACTTTTAACATGGTGCACCTTGGAAACATTCTTTTTGTTGATATGTCTTGGGAACAACCTGCTACGGTAACATCCTCATCATTTATTCAGCCGATACTGCTTGTATTAGGTATGGGCTTAGTCTGTTTCTTTTATATCAATTATTTTGATGGAGAAGGATTGTATAAACGATTCAAAGAGGTGATTTGGGGAACGCTATTCGGCTTAAACTCATTAGGTTGCATAGTTTACTTTTTGATGGGTGATGGTTTTACTTTGCCTAAAAACGAACTGATTTTTCTAATCGTCGTTACGGTCGTTAGCGTATTGCTAACTATGCAAATCATGACTAAACCTAACAATAGGTAAACAGTAAAAAGCCCAGTCCCATTCAAAGACCAGGCATTGCCATAAAGATTTGGTAAATAATATAAAAAATAAATAGTATGACCGCGAATTTAATGAGCCACTTTGCAATACTCCACAAGATGCTAACGACAATGATGAATATAATAATTGATAGTAAAAGTTCCATCGGCTATCCCTCAACCACAATGGCACTTTTATCAATCGTCCAGTTCGTTAGCATCATGGCGCGGATTTGGCATTCATTTTCTGCTGCTAACGATACATGTAGCAAGCCGTTCTCTACTCCCTTGTATGGATATTCCTCTAGTGGTTTTTTAGCCGTTTCACCGATAACCCCTTTTTCTTTCAGCATTTCCGTAATAGACGCTCCCATTAGATTAATGCTCATTTTATTCCTCCTTCAGTAGACGCTTATGCCGTTCAATGAGCACTCCTTTTCGTGCATAGCCAAACTTTTCAAATAAGTCATCTGTTTCTTCTTGCTGCATATACATCTCAATCACCGTATAACGGAGATTTGTGCATGTTACTTTAAAACCGAGTAACTGAGACATTTGTAAAAATACGCGTTCCACCGTTTTCACCGTAATCGGTTCGCCGAGCTTATTCCCGACACCTAGCCAAACATCATCAATCTGTTCTAACTGTGAGAAAAACATCTCCGTTTCTTGCTTATATTGCAACAGGATTTCCAGTAATTTTTCCGGTAAGTCTAACGTGCGATACGTACTTCTTTCCATAATATGAATCGTCATTTCATTTTCATTTATATGGGACCATTTCATTTTTACAAGCTCTGCTGGTTTAATGCCAAGCATGGCAATCGCATACGTAATCGTAAGGTTTCGCATCGCAAGCCACGCATGCTCCTCCGTTTGAGCAATTTTATATAGGTTATGCCAACAGTCCAGTACTTGTCGTAGTTCACATTCAGTTAATGCAAATAATTTGGTTACTTTTTTTGCTACTGGCTCTAGTAATGTTTCATTATACGAGTCAATATATTTTCGACTATATAAAAACTCTAGGTAAGCTCGCATCGCCGCTAACTTACGGTTAACGGAATTAGCTGTATTGTAATGTGTATAAAGATGGTTAATATAAGCTTTTAATCCATCCTGAAACTGATCACGAAACGATTCTTCATCTAAAAACTTTTCAAACTGTTTTGCATCATTTACATATTGCTTCACTGTATGTGGTGACTTGTTTAAGCTTTGTAAAAATGCACGAAACGCTTCTGCATAATAATTCTCCACCGATCTAACCTCCTTATTAAGTTGCGTGTTTTTATTTGAGTTTTAAGATATTTTGACGCGTATAGTTTTATATTATTATAGACTATAGCGTCGTATAATATGCATTAAAGTGAAGTTTTTCATTCGGAACATTCGTTTTTTTAAGCTGTATTATAACCAAATTTTCAATTTTATGCTATGATTGGCACTAGGTATGTGAAACTGTACTGTAACAGATACTGAAAATCACTACACCTATGCGCCTTTTTGCTTGAAAATTCACTTAATTGTATATCAAAATGTTATTGTAGTATATAATATGGCTAATTCATTAACAGGGGGAAACAAAATGCAAGTACGTACTACTCGATTAGAAGCAGAAGAAGCGAAAATTATTTATCAAGAAACAGCTGGTTTGGCCATTATTACGATTCACCGTCCACAACTTAAAAATGCATTAACTGCAAATATGTGGGATCAATTAGCCAAAATCGCCCTACAAACATTAGAAAATCCAAAAAATAAAGTATTAATTTTACGTGGTTCCGGCGAAAACTTTACAGCTGGCTCCGATATTAAAGAATTTAACTCGATTTCACTGGAAAAAGCGGAAGCTGCTTTCATCAACATGGAAAATACAATTTCAACAATTGAAAACTTACCAATTCCAGTCATCGGGGTTATTAACGGACCTGCCATGGGTGCTGGCTTAGAACTTGCGCTAGCTTGTGACATTCGTATCGGTTCCGATAAAACGAAAATGGGGATTCCAGTTGGGAAATTAGGCATTACACTAAACAATAAATTTGCGAAACGTCTTGTTGATTTAGTCGGACCAAGTGCAACAAAAGATTTTGTCTTTACGGGGCGTATGTATAAAGCAGAAGAGGCGTTCAAAGCGGGCATGTTAAACTATTTAGTAGCGGAAAAAGACTTAAATCGCTTTGCCATTCGTATGGGGAAATTAGTCGCTGGTATGTCGCCAGATTCTCTACTTGCTGTGAAGCGTTCTGTTCGTGAATGCTTAGACTCTACGCCAAAACTGTGGGAAGGGTCTACACCATTTGTTTCACAAACCGATTTTGCTGAAGGTGTACGTGCTTTCGTTGAAAAACGCCAACCTGAATTTACACGTCAAACGAAATAAAATAACATTCAAAATTAAATCGAGTGAAGAACATGGCTTGTATTCTTCACTCGATTTGTCATTCTTCCACTTATCTTGGTAATGTAAATTTCACCGTTTCCCCTTTAAATTGCTTTTTGCCATCATCTTGGACAAACGGACCGAATTCTAAATCAAACGTTTTATAGATGCCGAATTCATCTTTTCTAAATAAGAAAACATGGTATTTTTCCCCTTGCTCCCCCGCTTCAATATATCGAGGATGATCTGGCTCCACCATACCTTGTGCAAAGACGTTTCCTCGATTTTGATCCACCGTCACTTTTGAACCGATATTCATAATGCTTACTTTTTCACTGGATTGATTATCGACAACGAATTTGGCCGTTAATGCGACAATTCCACTATCCCCAAAGTTACGGAATCTTTCTTCGTTTCCTACTGTTGGAATAATTTCTGCATATTGAATCCCTTCTAGTGTTACTTTGACATCTGCTAATTGTTGCGTTTCATTCATTGTTGTATATTCAGCAATTAGCTCTTTATCCGCCATGTTTGCTGTTGTTAGACGGTCTGGATAGAACACATGTGCATTGGCCACAGCTTCAGCTTGTTCTTCACTATACGTAAAATCGAAAATGGCATTTCCTTTGAAACTACCTGAGTATTGATTATTATCGGCTACACCACCATTGATGACAAATTTAGGCTTCACAGTAGCTAACGAGTTAAATTCATCGTTTGTTAATGTATATGTGACAAGACCTGTTACTTTCTCTCCTGCCCCCCATTTAGAAGATTCCGTTTCAATAGCGGATTTCGGATATTCATCTCGTACAAATGTACGTCCACTACTGAAATAATCAGATTCACTTGTTAACTGAATGAGCAATGTAAGAGGATAATACAACGCTTGAGTCGTCGTATTATCTATCGTTACTTTTGCTGTAATGACATACCCTTCTGTTTGATCGTCAAATTCTATATAGAAATCGTTGTTCATGTCGGTTACTTTTACAATTTCATACGAATCTACACTTACTTTAAATCCATTCATATCATGGATATAACCTGGATTTTCATTTGTATAGACGACTTCAACATTTCCTTCTGTTAGCTTAGCAATGTTTGGGTTAAGCATTTCGCCGGAAGCTGAAGATACTTCCTCCGTATTTGTTGTTGCTTCACTAGCCGTTTCTGCAGGTGTTGTCTCTGGATCCTTTGATGATCCAGTTTTTTCATCATCTCCACATGCAGCTAATAACATTAAAGAAAGAACAGCGGTAGATAGTTTTAAACATTTCCCCATATTTTACACCCCTATTTTGAATTTCGTGATTCATTATAAATCACAAAACACTATAAAAAAACTTATTTTACCTATATTTGTAAAAATAGATAGTATAGTTATACTTATTACTCGTATAATTATGTAAAATGTCATTTCTATAACTACATAATAAGATTATCTTCGACTCAAATGCATTAGTTCTAACGTATTAAAGAAAAATCGCCTCATTTTCTACGAGTATCGTTTTAACGGCAAAAACAGATGAAGAAAAGTTGCTTTCTCCACCTGTTTTTTAGTTTTACTTAATTCCTTTTACAACAACATTTATATATTCTGGTTCAATACCAAAATGCAAGTAAAATGAGTCGGAAATTTGTTGTTGCAAGCCGCGCACTACTTCCCTCACATCATATGTAACAGGTGCCTTTAAAAAAATCACAATCGTCATCGACGGCATTAAATCCACCGTTAATTGCGCAATGTCAAAACGAGTAATCCCATTATGTTTACTTAATTCATGCGTTAACACTTGCAAGTACACCGATTTTGAGATATCAATAGTTTCTTGATGAAAATCCGGGCGGACAATCGTTGTTTCCCCTATTTTTTTATTTTTGAAGAAGATTTCTCTCCCCTTTTGAACAAATCGTTTAAAGAAATTTTGTTCCACTTGCGCATGTGGAATGGGCATAACATGTTTCCCTTGTGTTTCGCGAATAAACTTAGCTAGCTGAATTTCTTTAGTTGTACGAATATCTGTTACATAATGAAAATGATCAATCGGCGCTACGTCTAACCGATCGGCAATTTGCTTCGTCATTTTATCGCTCGTACCTATGATAAGTAACGACTTCAAATCCACTTCTTGTAACGCCTTTATAACTGCCTGCTGATGTGCTTCATCATGAAAGATGGCACGGCGTACAGCCGTAATTGTATTTTTTTCAAACTTTGCACTTGTCCCAGCTAATTTTTCACCGTTTACGATGAGTAAACCATCATCAATAATCCCTTCAATCCCATATTGATGGGCGAATTCTAATGCTGATGTACTTTTCCCTGTTCCACTTGGACCACTTAATGAATAGACTTCCATTACTACCACCATCCCTTCCCTTTAGTGTAAACGATTACTAAGTGATTGACGAATTGTTTTATGCGAAGATTTCTGCGCTACTGTCTGTATTTGCTTTCTAGTAGGAAAAGATACTTTTTTCTGAAATATATACCTGTTTTTCAACGCTGTTATGGTACAATAAATTTTATATTTTATTATTTAGGAGTGTTATTACTTTGAAAGTTCAACCATCACAAAAAATGTCGCTATTTGCACCAGCTATTTTCGGCGATTTAAAGCAATTTGCGCTGGATCAGCAAGCAAAAGGCATGGAGCTAATCGATTTAAGCTTAGGTAGCCCAGATATTCCACCCGCCGATTTCTTACGCGAAACGATGTCTGAACTGACAAAGCTTGAAACATCTTATGGCTATACATTAACAGGCATTCAAACATTTAATGAAGCAGTATGTCGTTACTACAAGCGTGTCAACAGTGTCACGTTAGACCCAGCAACAGAGGTCGTACAAACAATCGGCTCACAGGAAGGACTCGTTCACTTGCCCGTCGCATTTTGTGACCCAGGTGATATCGTCTTAACAACAAACCCTGCCTATGTCGCGTACGATGCGGGCATTCATTTAGCCGGCGCAACGCCTTACTATATGCCGTTAACAAAAGAAAATGGTTATTTACCTGATTTAGCAGCAGTGCCAGAAGAGGTTGCACAAAAGGCTAAACTATTAATCTTGAACTTACCAGGTAATCCTGTTCCAGCGATGCCTTCTATTGCTTACTTTGAAGAAGTGGTGGCGTTCGCCAAAAAATACAATATTATTGTATTACACGATGCAGCTTATTCGGAGTTTTACTTTAAAGGGGATGCACCGATTAGCTTCTTAGCGACTCCAGGTGCAAAAGAAGTAGGGTTAGAAATTAACTCCCTATCGAAAAGCTTTAGCCTTGCAGGAACGCGTATTGCCTATATCGTAGGAAATGCGGAAATGGTCAGCATTTTAAAACAATTAAAATCAAACTTAGATTTTGGTATCTTTGAGCCAATTCAATTAGTCGCAGCTAAAGCATTAGATCACGCAGAAACTATTACAGCCAACCTACGTCAAACATTTGCAGCACGTCATAAAACATTAATGGACGGCTTAACGTCAATCGGTTGGGAAGTGGCTCCAAGCGATGGTGGCATGTTTGTATGGGCTAAGTTCCCTTACAATATGGATAGTAAATCATTTGCATTTGAAGCCATTGCCCAAACAGGTGTCGTAATGGTACCAGGAACAGCATTTGGGTCAGCCGGTGAAGGTTATATGCGTCTAGCGCTTGTACAAGATGTAGAAACGCTCTCACGTGCCGTTGAAAAACTATCAAAAATCAATATAAAAAAAGAAGCTACAGTTTAATTCTGTAGCTTCGATGCTAGAGGGTGTCCAGAAAGTGAAGAGCTTTTTGGACACCCCTTTAATTCTTGATTAATATCTACTAACTCATAATGAGCAAACATACATCCTAAAAATACCAGGTAAATAGTAAAAGATATTAAATGAAAACGTAATCGTAGCCTCCGCGCTTTGCCACAGCCTACACAGGAGCTAAAACAGGCGCGGCCTGTTTGGATCTCCTGTTCCGGCTCCTGTGGCTATGGCGCGCTACGGCAAAGTGGAGTGCTTCTTAATATTCTAAACAAGTATTTACATTTGCTAAGAAACGGTTTTCTTTCCCTTTGCACGTATTGTCTACTTGCTTCTATTGTAATAAATAAGGAGCTTTCATTACTGTTTGGTAACCGATTGATTATTTTATGGAACACTAGTTGCTTGTAGCGGAGGCACGAGACTCCTACGGGAAAAGCGAGACAATCAAGACCCCGCAGGAGCGAAGGATGAGCGACGAGGAGGCTTGATCTCGCCCGTGGAAAGCGAGTGCCGGAGCGGAAAGCAACGGTTACTCAAATGGTAATATATGTTTAGATATTTACTCATTATCAGTACTAAGAAATGTTGCTCCTTTATTCTTCTAAAAACGTATATGTAATCATCCCTTCATCTTTTATTTCCGTCCCATCTAACAAAACGACGACTGTTTGAAAAATGATTTCCTCATTTTCTACACATGCCCAGCGTTCATCAGGTATGATTTCAAACGACACAATTTCCATTTCCTTCGTATGAATATTTCCTACTAACTCTACACCATACTTGCCAATCGTTTGTATGCCATTCGCTGACTTTTTTAATACACGTAACGATATATAGTCAATTTTTTCTTCATCTGTTTCTTCTATAACATAGACATGTCCAGAAACGGTATCGCCTTCTACAAGCGTTGTTTTATCAAGCATCGTATCCACTTTTATGCCATCACATTCCATCGTCGTAAACCATTTATTTACCATGCGATCATCCCCCTGAAAGAAAATCGGCAGCTAGCTGCTACCGATTATTGAATATCTTCATATTGATCTGCTGTATTTGTTTGGAACTTATTATAACGCTCTTTAAACAGCATATAGAAATGTTGGACAAATACTTTTATTAATGCATAGACTGGAATACCTAAAATCACTCCTGGTACACCAAATAGAGAGCCAAATGTTAATAAGACAAAAATAATTGTAATCGGGTGAATACTAAGTGATTTCCCCATGATTTGAGGTGAAATAAACTTCCCTTCAATCAGCTGTACAACCGTCCAAACAACCCCTACTTTTACAACCATAAAAGGACTTGTCACAATGGCGATAATGAGCGCTGGGGTAATTGCAATAACCGGTCCTAAATAAGGGACAACACTTGTGACCATTGCCAGTGTACCAAGTAATAATGCATAAGGTAGTTTAATAATTAAAAAGCCAATCGTCACCATAATGCCGATACAAATTGATACTAAAATTTGTCCTTGAATATACGAGCTGATTTGATTATCCATATCTTCCATCACATCGTCAACAAATGCGCGCATGCGTGGTGGGAATAAGCGCAATATGAACTTCGGCATTTTTTCGCCTTCCCATAATAAATAAAATAAAATGAATGGTACGATAACAAGCGATAGTACGATACCTGTGAGTGTCGTTACAACCCCTGTTACGCCATTTGCGACACCACTCGCTAAGTTTGTCGCCGTATCCTTGACAGTCTTTGTTAAGTCATCTGTCATGTTCTCTAATACTAAATTATAGTCAATATTGGCAGTTGCTAAATATTCATTGATTCGAGAATTATTAATAAAGGATATCACGCTATCAATGAGAGACATAAAGTATATTGGAAACTCATGTAGCAAGTTGGTAAACTGATTTTTTAAGAATGGAACTACTAATAAAATCAGTAGTGTAATGACTCCAATTAGCCCTAAAAATATGAGTAAAATCCCCCATACGCGAGGCACTTTCCATCGGATTAAAATTCTTAAAAATGGCCGTAATAAATAATACAAAATGACGCCAAGTACGCCTGGTAAAATGACGACTTCTAGTAACACAAGGAATGGCTGAAATATAAACGAGATTTTGTCGAATATAAAAATAATGCAGCCTGCCAGTAGCGTAATAATTAATAAAAATAATAAATTTTTCCCGCCTAAAAAGCGGATGAACCGTGTCGAAAAGAAGTGGGACCTCTCCTGTGGTAACTGTTCATTCTGTCTGTCTTGTTCCAAAATACCACCCCAACAAATCGTCAATTTTAAGATATTTTTATTGTATCATGCCTGTTCCCATTAAGTGCAATATTTGACTAATTGCTTGTTAAAAAATCATGTAAAATTTGTTGATTGGCTTCTTTATCTATTTCAAGTACGTCTCCGACACGTGAATAATTTCGATCAACAAACGTTCCCTCTGCTGGAATCGTTAGTTTTGAAATTTCTACTCCACCACTCATCGCTACACCAAGTACAGTTTTTAATTGGTCTGATGACGATACATCTGTCGTAATATAGCCTTGTGTCGCGCCAACTAGTTTCGGCAAGTTTTTCACATTGCCTACCGATAATACTTCATTTTTTAATGCCTCTATTACTTTTTGCTGACGTTCCACACGACCGAAGTCCCCTTCACGATCCATACGGAAACGAGCATAGCCAAGTAATTGTTGCCCATTTAGTTGCTGCACACCTTGTGTGAGCGATACACCAATATTCGCGGACATATTTTTTTCTACATCGATTTCCACTCCATCTGGTGCTAAAATATCAATCAACGACTCAAAGTTTTTAAAGTCGACAATAGCGTAGTGATGAATCGGCACATCAAACATCGATGTAATCGTATCTTTCGTTAGCTGAACACCACCTAAATAATAAGCGGTATTTAGCTTATACATTTGATAGCCCGGAATCTCCGCATAAATATCACGCATAAAGGAGACAAGCTTGATCTCATCGGTTTTCTTTTGCCATGACACAAGCATCATCGTATCTGTACGAGATTTTTCCTCCCCCCTCGTATCAATACCAAGCAGTAAATAATTGACCGTTTCATCTTCTTTTTCGTCGGGGACAAACGGCTCTGGTGCAGCAGTATTCGCTTCACCTGCAAGCTGTAAACCAGCTCGATACTGCATGACGCCATATGTACCAATGCCTAATAAAGCAAGAATTAAGACGGTAAATAAAACGCGGCCTTTACGTAATTTCTTTTTTTGATAACGGCGTTCTTTTTGTTCTTCCATATAAAAACTCCTTCTCGATTCATCGACTATATGACGTTGTACTTATGAATATGTTTCCATCTTATGTTGCTTTATTATACTATGCATGACAGAAATTTGCAGATTCCTGCACTTAAGCGAATATTTTGTGCAGAAACAAGTAGCATGCTACAATAATTATATTTTTCAGGAGGTGTTTTTAGTTGGAAAAAGCAACATTTGCAGGTGGCTGTTTTTGGTGTATGGTGAAGCCATTTGATCAGTGGGACGGTATACATAAAGTAACGAGTGGCTATATGGGTGGTCACGTAGAAAATCCAACATATGAGGATGTAAAAAAAGGAACTTCTGGTCATTTAGAAGTCGTACAAATCGAATTTGACCCTTACGTATTTAGCTATGAACAGTTATTAGACATTTACTGGATGCAAATCGACCCGACAGATGATGGTGGACAATTTCACGACCGCGGTGAGTCTTATAAAACAGCCATCTTTGTACATAACGAAACGCAACGTCAGCTAGCTGAACAATCTAAAGTTCAATTAGCAGCAAGCGGCCGCTTTAAAAAGCCCATTGTGACAGAAATTCGTGATGCCAACACGTTCTATAAAGCGGAAGATTATCATCAAGATTACTATCAAAAAGAGCCTGAGCATTATAAAGAGGACCGCGAAAAATCTGGCCGCGATACGTTTTTGAAAGAATATTGGGGATAAGCAAACTGCCCGCTCACTACGGGCAGTTTTGTTTCTTTATATAATGGTTTACATAATAAAATTATAGCATTAATCTACAACTATTGTTGCTTCATTTTGTTCCCAGTTAATAATCGCTTCCATAAATAGTTCGCCATATTTAGTGAGTTTATTTTCCCCTACTCCACTAATAGCTAAAAAGGCATTGGCTGTTTTTGGTCGTTTTTCACAAAACTCTTTTAGCGTTTTATCCGAGAACACAACGTATGGTGGGACGGCTTCTTTCGCCGCAATGTCTTTACGAATTTCGCGTAAATGTTCAAATAGAGGGTCTTGGTCAGAAATGGCTTTGACTACTGGTGCACTTCGGCGCAGCACTTTTCGTTGGCCCGTTAACACTTCTTTTCCGAGCTCCGTCATAAAAATCGTTGGAAATTGCCCATTGCTCACAGCTAGTAATTTTTCAGCAATACAAAACTCAATAAATTGCGCAATTTCTTTTGCGTTCATTTCTTTTAAAATCCCGTATGTTGGGAGGCGATTAAATCCAAGCTCTTGCACTTTTTTATTACTCGAACCTGCTAGCACTTGACTTACTAATACTTTCCCAAACTTTTGTCCCATCCGTACAACACACGATAATACTTTTTGCGCCTCTACGGTCATATCTACTTGCGGTCGTTCATCCTTGCAATGATTACATTTGCCACAAGCGATGTCCGTTTGTTCGCCAAAGTAACGTGTTATGTAGTTTTGTAAACAATCTTCTGTATGGCAATAATCGATCATTTCTTGTAATTTTGTTAATTCAAACGGGATGCGCGAGCGATCCTGTGCTTGATCGATTAAAAAGCGCTGTGTCTGCTCATCACTTGATGCGTACAGAAGAATACATTCACTCGGCAACCCATCACGCCCTGCTCGTCCGGCTTCTTGATAGTAGCTTTCCATATTGCGCGGCATTTGATAATGCATGACATAACGTACATTCGTTTTATTAATCCCCATCCCAAACGCATTCGTTGCAACCATGACCGTTAATTCATCATTTAAAAATCGTTGCTGCATGATAGATCGTTCCTCGTCCCCAAGACCACCATGATACTTCCCGACATGCATGCCCTTTTTTTCAAGCAACATATACACCTGCTCCACTGCTTTTCTTGTGGCACAATAAATAATCCCTGCATCTTGTCGATTATTCGTAGCATATTCCACAATATACCGCTCTCGGTTTTCTCCTCGTAAAACAGAAAATGCTAAGTTTGGACGGCTAAACCCTGTAATGAATGTATCATTTGGTGAGATGCTTAACAATTCACATATATCCTGCCTTACATGAGGTGTGGCAGTTGCTGTTAGGGCCACAATTGTCGGCTTTTCCATCCATAAATCCTTTATACGATGTAAAAGACGATAGCTTGGCCTAAAATCATGTCCCCATTGGGAAATACAATGTGCTTCATCGATCGCGATTAGTGGCACATGTAAATTGGCTAAAGTCATACAAAATGCTTCATTTTCTAATCGTTCAGGCGCGATATAAAGTAGCTTTAAGTCTCCTATTCTCGCTTGGTACAATACATCCTCTGCTTCTTCATAACTGATGGAGCTATTAATAAAAGCAGCCTGAATGCCACTTGTTCGGAGCATATCTACTTGGTCTTTCATTAAAGAAATAAGCGGTGAAATGACAATCGTCGTCCCCGGTAACGTAAGAGCAGGCACTTGATAACAAAGTGATTTCCCTCCCCCTGTTGGCATGACGACAAGCGTATCTCTCCCAGCTAAAACAGACGCAATTGCTTGTTGCTGACCATCTCGAAATGACGTATAACCAAAGTACTGTTGTAATATGTTATTCGCTTTTTGTAGCAATTTACTGCCTCCCTTTCATTTTTGTTTACATAATATTATTATAATGATTTTCCTCCATGCAAAAAAGAGCTTCTATTTTTCAATTTGTAAATACGTAATATAATAGTTATCATCTACTAAATTGATTTTATAAACAATCGGAAACTCCTTTGTTTGTCCTTTGATGTACCATTCAAAACCGGACTGACCGATTTCCGTCACCTCGAAGTTCTCGATTAAAAGCTTTTTTTCTTCATTTACCATTGCTTCCTTCAGTAAATCCGATAAAATATACGGTTCAACTTGTGCAAAATCGTTTGATGCTACATATTGATTAAATGCGGCATTAAATGTATGGATAAATGCTTCTAGTGCATCTGGATTATACTCAAATGTTGGCTTTTCGTACTGTTCAAGTACAGTCATATCGTATTTTTGCGGTACTTCTGTCTCTTTAAAGGCGTTATGTAACGTGTAACGTTCCATTGCAGTTAACGTTTCTGTTTCTAACATGTCTACAAGTTGTTGTTGATTGCCCTGCTCCACTGCTTCTACATCTGCGCTATTTCGTAGGTGAAGAATCGCGCTATTATCTTCCACAGAAAAAGCTTGTAATTTTGCTTCAAGCTGCTGACCGTTACTCGTCTCAATGAGTGCTTTCGGATGATCGCGCATCACAGCAGCCTCTGTCACGATCCATTTATCTCGCCCATCCGCTAAAAAGACAATGCCGTCTGTACTACCCGCTACACTGTACACCTTGACGTTCGCGTCCATCACTTCTTTCTGAACAGGCTTGCTCTCTGGCAACACTTGACTAACTGATTCAAAGCCGCCTTGAGAGCATCCAGTCAGAACTATTAGACATAATATAATTATCTTTTTCATCTTTCCTCCACTGCAAATACTTGCTTAATCTTCAATTATACGAAAAAGCAGCCCGTCAGACGGACTGCTTCCTATTATACATGCTTTTTATGCTGTTGGTATAAATACACCACTACAAACATTAACGAAAATAACCCGACTACTATCCATTTCGAGATAATATGTGTCCCTGTTAAATCGTATACGACGCCAATTAGCAGTGGTACAATCGCACTCATCATAAAGCCCCCTGATAATACCATCGAGCTCCATGAACTTGCCTCTGCGTTATTTTTCGCTTCATCGAGCGGTAACATCAAGCCAATTGGGAATAAACCGGATAAGGCAACCCCTAAAATAACAGCCGCTACCCATAATGCCCAGTTTGCTGGAATAAGTAAAACCCCTGCTCCGATGATCCCGATTGTCAATAAAATGTAGAGCCACATTACGCGATTCGGAAATTTATTAATCAGCAACGGAATAAATAAATTGCCTATCAGTTGCACAATCGACATTGTCGTTAATACCGAGCCCGCTGTAATTAGTGTCAAGCCTTGCTCCTGTGCAATCGGTGATAGCCATGTCGTTAGCGAGAAGAACACCGATGTTTGCAAACCGAAATATAATAGAATGAGCCAAGCTGTCTTCGTTTTCCACGGATTGCGGGAAGGCTCTTCTACTTGAGCTTTGCTAATACGTTGCTCTTTTGGACCAGCTGCTATCGTCCATAAAATAAGTGCGGGAACGGCTAAAACGCCCCATACACCAAGGGCGATTTGCCATGATTGCAATTGGGCAAACAATACCCCCGTCAACCCAGCACTAATCGTTGCCCCGGCCCCCATCGCCAGCGAATACAATCCAACTACCGGTGCTATTTTATGTGCAAAACGCTCCTTAATAAAGGCATTAATAATTGGGCTAATAATTGCAATCGCAAAACCTACGATAAAGCTTGTCAATATAAGTGCGATATAATTGCCAAACAGGAGGCGTGCCAACGTTCCTACACCAATTGCCATCACAAGCAGATTAACAGCCCATTTATAGCCTAATTTCTTTTGCAATGGAACTGCAAGCGGCGCAAATAATCCCATACAAAATACCGGAATAGACGTTAGCAAACTGACTTGTGTATTTGATATAGTTAACTCATCTGTAATCGTGTTGAGTAGTGGTCCGATACTTGTTACAGAAGGTCGTAAGTTTAGTGACACGAAGAAAATGGCTGCCAGTGCAACCCCTACATGCCACCCTTTTACTTGTTGCATATAAAAACCTCTATTCTCTCTAGTTCACTCTGTTAGTAAAGCATATTTCAAGTTGTCTGACAACATAATCGCATAGAAAAAGAAATCTATGTATAGAATGGTGTCGATACTGCAGTTTTACCATTTTAAAACCACAACTAATCATGCTATAATAGAAACATTGTGTATGAAACAGAAAAAGTTTAAAGCAATTAGTAGATAAATGAGGAGGAACTTACATGATTCAAGTAAGTGGTGTAGGTCTTCGCTATGGCGACCGTAAATTATTTGACGACGTAAATATTAAATTCACACCAGGCAACTGTTACGGACTAATCGGGGCGAATGGTGCTGGTAAATCAACATTTTTAAAAATTTTAGCTGGTGATATTGAGGCCCAAGAAGGCCACGTATCAATGGGTAAGGACGAGCGTTTATCTGTTCTTAAGCAAAATCACTTCGAATACGATGAGTTCACTGTTTTAGAGACCGTTATTATGGGGAACAAACGTCTATATGAAGTCATGAAAGAAAAAGACGCTATTTATGCAAAAGAAGAGTTTTCTGATGAAGATGGTATGCGTGCAGCAGAGCTTGAAGGCGAATTCGCGGAAATGAACGGCTGGGTAGCAGAATCTGACGCAGCAACACTTCTAAATGGTTTAGGCATTGGTGATGAATTACATTATACAAAAATGGCGGATCTAGAAGGCGCTGAAAAAGTAAAAGTTTTACTTGCACAAGCACTATTCGGTGAGCCAGATGTACTATTACTAGATGAGCCTACCAACCACCTTGACTTAAAGGCAATCCAATGGTTAGAAGAGTTTTTAATCAACTTCGAAAACACAGTAATTGTTGTATCCCATGACCGTCACTTCTTAAACAAAGTATGTACGCACATTGCGGACCTTGACTTCGGGAAAATTCAATTATATGTTGGTAACTACGATTTCTGGTATGAATCCAGTCAATTAGCACAAAAAATGCAATCTGACCAAAATGCAAAAAAAGAAGAGAAGATTAAAGAATTACAAGCATTCATTGCACGCTTCTCTGCGAACGCTTCTAAATCGAAGCAAGCAACGTCTCGTAAAAAAATGCTGGATAAAATCGAGCTTGACGACATTCGTCCATCAAGCCGTAAATACCCATTCATTAACTTCCAAATTGGTCGTGAAATCGGGAATGATGTATTAACGGTTGACGGTTTAACAGCTTCACTAGAGGGCGAAACATTATTTAAAGACATTCGTTTCTCGATGAACAAGGAAGACAAAGTCGTATTACTTGGTAGTCCAAATGCGAAAACTGCATTATTTGATATTTTAATGGAGCAAGCACAGGCGGACGCTGGTACATTCAAATGGGGTGTCACTACGTCTCAAAGCTACTTTGAAAACGACCACGACAAATATTTCACAGGCAGTGAAAAAACATTAGTCGAATGGTTACGCCAATACTCACCAGAAGACGAAACAGAAAGCTTCTTACGCGGCTTCTTAGGTCGTATGTTATTCTCTGGTGAAGAGGTGAAAAAATCACCTGCTGTTTTATCAGGTGGAGAAAAAGTTCGTTGTATGCTATCAAAAATGATGTTAGCGAACTCAAACGTTCTTATTTTAGATGAGCCAACGAACCATTTAGACCTTGAATCCATTCAAGCGCTAAACGAAGGCTTAATCCGCTTCAAAGGTGCGATGTTATTCACATCACATGACCACCAATTCATCCAAACAATTGCGAACCGTGTCATTGAAATCCGTGAAGACGGCTCAATTTTAGACAAGCAATGTACGTATGATGAATTCCTGGAGTGGAAGGAAAGTCAAGGTTTAAAGTAGTCCATACAAGCGAAAAAAACCTTGCAAACGTTGATATATCAACATTCATGATAAAACTGTTAAAGTAATACCCTCCATACAAATCCATACAAAAACGCTCTTTTTGAGGAGAATTATGGGGAGATAAAACGGGCAGCTGTAAGGGTTAAAAGCAAAAAGGTACCTCTAAATTGGGGTGCCTTTTTGCTTTTTATATTCAATAAAATAATCTCACTAAGATAAAGCTTGTACTTATTTATTCGGCTTTACGGATAGTGTAAATGAATGCATAGCTTGCCAATTCATCGTCAGTATATGAATTGACCTTACTTGTGTGATCAAACGTGAAAATACCTTTCTTATAAGCACCAGCAATTAGTTTCTTCATTTTATAACGATTTGAATTCAACTCTTTTTGAGCTGTTGCATTTAAAGTCAATGGTTTAGAACTTACTGCGACTTTAGCATTTTTCAATTTGTGTAATTCTACTTGTACACGTTTTTTGAATGCATCCCAACGACCTTCGGACAAGATTCGGTGCGGGCAATATTTCCCTGACCAATCTTGGTGCTTTTTCACGCGATCAATTCCCCATCCGTACTGGTGAAGTAATTTAGCGATATATTGGACTGCATTTTCTTCAGCTTGTTTATAGCGTTCTCCACCTGATTTACTGTAACAAATTTCAATGCCAATTGACTTTCGGTTTCCCGTACCATTAGCACCATCACCACAATGCCAAGCGTTACGATTAAATGGAATGCACTGGATCACTTCTTTGTCATCGATGGCCACATGATAACTCACTTGGTTGTTATTACGATTATGGTATGCAGCCTCATTTGCTGTGTTATGCACAGTAATAAATTGAGGCGTCATTGAGTATGGACTTTTCAACTTGTGCTTGCTTGATGATAAAAATACTTGTTTAAATACGTAACTCATTTTGCTTCCCCCTCTTCATTCATACCAGTATTATCTTTTACCAACTTCAAAAGATTTTTAATATACGGAGGCATCGGCGCCCCCATTTTAACGCCGTTTTCAGTAATGCTAATAAACTCAATAGCAATATAAGCGAATGCTGCACCGTCACCGATGTAGCCCCCCAAAATATCGAAATCTACATAATGACTAGCTGTAAATTCTAGCGCATATACCATTCCGATTAAAACTAAAATGTACATCTTTCGCGCAAACCTTGTTAGCCCTACTCGACTATTTAATTCTTTGTTAATCCATGTAGCTACTAGCCCAGTAATGTAATCTGCAAGCATAAATAAAATGAGGATTAACAATGTTAAGCACTTAATGTGTCCAAGCGATGCTTTGTTCACATGACATCGCAATAAAAAACTACACAAGTAACGGTGGAATCTTTCCCCACCGTACCGGTGTAGTTTTTGTTTTTATTTTTTGACAATCATTTCGGTTGCAGCTGCCTCAATATCTCCAATTGCCCAATGTGTTAAAGATACGTCTTTAAATGTAGTTGTTGTCATTTCTTTCAATGCTGGTCGTTCAAATAGTTGATTGAGGACCTTCACTGCTTGTGCACGTGTTAACGAACCGTTTGGATTAAAGGTTGTTGCGCTATTGCCCGTCATGATGCCGAGTGCACTTATTTTTTCAATGGCAGTGGCTGCCCAGTGATTGCTAGGGACATCTGCAAATGTTTTGCCTTGGCCCGCTGCTTGGCAATAGGATTTTGAATCGTCTTGTACACAAACTTTTTCTATCCAGCGCATCACGACACTTGCCATTTGGGCACGTGTAATCGAACCATTTGGATCGAACGTCGTTTCGGTTACCCCGTTAAATAAACCGGTTTGCTTCACAAACTCAATCGCATCCTTTGCATCGCTGTTACGCGTGTCTGCGAATGTCGCCTCTGCTTGTGGGATATCACCATTTGTTAAGAAGCGTGCAAGCATTGTGGCCATTTGGGCACGTGTGACAAAAGCGTTCGGCTTAAACGTGCCATCTGGATACCCTTGAATATAAGGTGCTACGGTCTTTGTCGCCACTTCCTCCGTTTGGACGTCGGATGGATATAGTAACGAGAACGTGGAGAAGTGTTGCACGTCAAACGCGATTCCTTTCACACCTGGTTTAAATTCTACGATGCGTCCACGTTTCACCTCTGTTGAACCATCACTATGTTCGATATAGACGAACAGTGCTGCAATCTGTTCATCTGTCGCATCAGTTGGGATAGGCAAAGTGATTGTGACCGGTCGATTTTGCATATTTGTTTCAATTGTGACCGGATTACCTAATAGTGTCACGGTCATACGGTTTGGCACAAACGCTTGTACTTGTTGATTGTTAACCGCGTTCGTTTGGATTGCTTCCTGTCTTTCTCGTTGTACAGGGACAATGCGGAAAAATACATCGTTTGTTACCCCACTTAAAGACGTATGTGGAACAAGCATGTTGCCAAGTGTTGTTTGAACAAACACATCTGTCTGGTTACTTGCTAAAAATTCAGCGGCACTTCTCGGTAGCGTTGATTCTATCCTCGTCGCCTCCGACGGGAAAATAACACGTGCCGTTCGCTCGTTTTGGCTGGCTAAGTCACGAACGATGGCTTGTACATTTTCCAGTGTAATATTCGCTCTATATATCACTTCACCATTTTCTACAACACGTGAGATGACAAGTTGAGATGATGGTGATTCTATTGGTTCTGCCCCCCCTGGTTGTGGATTAGGGATATAGCCACCGCCTCCGCCAGATGATTCTTTCGCACGGTTGACATTAACCGTATATGTCTTAGTTGTTACGTCATTGTCTGCCCTTACCACAACTTGAATTGTATTATCTCCAACAGTTAATGAAACAACCGTTGGAGATGGTTGACCATTTACTGTAACGGTTGCCTTTTCTGTGTCTTCTACTGTAGGTGTTATAGTAATACTACTAGTAGAATATGGTACATTCACTTTATAAGTTTGTGTATTTTTATCAAATACCGGGCTTAATGTTCCGCTAGATAATGTTAAAGCACTTAAGTTAGCGTTTGCGCTTTTTGTATTCACAGCCACTACATTACTAGTGACCGTCGCTACTTGATTCCCTGTTGCATTTGAATCAGTGTTTGTCACTACTACGTAATAATACATTGTGCCTGCAGTATCCGTTGGTGGGGCATACGTTGCACTTGTTGCTCCAGGAATGAGCGTTCCACCACTCGTACTATTCGTTGTGTTGCTATACCATTGATAGCTTAACGACACGCCTCCACTTGCTGCTACATTGAGAGTG
>NZ_JBDQZI010000006.1:0-210515 GCF_042920265.1 Lysinibacillus sp. KU-BSD001
GTACGATTATGAGTCCGCACTACCAGCTCAGAAATCGTAATCAAAGTAATTTAACTATAGCACATTGACCTTTCGAAAAAAATAAAAATCGTGAGGTCTATTTGGCGTGCGTAATTTTTTTGGAGGGTGGGGGTACCCCCACCCTCCAAAAAAAATCTTTTCAACACATAATTATTTTCTTAAAAGCTATTGACTGAAGGTAAGAAATCGGTTGTCTAAAAATAATGAAAGATTCACATTCATTACAGTAGATACTGGGAAATTATACGTGCAAATGGAAAGAAAATGATTTCTTTTAGAAAAGAAAACTATTTTTCTAGCAGATTGAGAAGTATTCACTTTTGCCGTAGCGCGCCATAGCCACAGGAGCCAAGATTCTCTTTGCGACGAAAGCGTAGCGTCAGGAGCAGGAACAGGAGATCCAAACAGGCCGTGCCTGTTTTAGCTCCTGTGCAGGCTGTGGCAAAGCGCGGAGGCTATGATACATACCTTTCACTATTTGACTGGTGTTTTTAGGATGTATTTTTGCTCATTATGAGATACTAAGTTTTAAATTCGATTGATGTAGACTTTTCCCTCTTTTTACCTTTCTGCTTCCAAATTACATTATATTCCTATCACTTCGCTTTATGCTCATATGCACACGTTTTTGAACATTAGAATATGGTTGTTAGAAAGTTTTTGGGGAATAAACACCGAATGAAACGATACAAAAGCGCGAAAAGTTCACTTTCCATTGGGGGAGGACGTGCATGAAAAAATAATCTTAGTATTAACAGGAATGCTCGGACTGACCTAATAAAATGTGACAAATAAAAACACCTTTCGTTGAAGAATCGGGTATCAGATGATTACCCAATACTTATTAACGAAGGTGTTTTTCATTGAAGACTTAGGATTACGGTCTTTTTTAAATCTGTTGATTCCTATGTCTGGGGACAGCGGATATTGTACCAATAAAAACTATAAAGCTTATAATCTTTCATTAACAACACCCCTTAAACCTCTCAATATCCGCCTTTGAGTTCCTTTCTATAGACCTTTTTTGATAATTGATAACCATTATTCACCTCTTCGCAACCCCCAAACCCGCTTTTGCTCGGATATGGCAAGGGTTTGCTCGCACCGATGTGTTTTGCTCGGATACGGTAAGGTTTTGCTTGCACTGGTTTGTTTTGCCCGAATGCAGCGACTTTTTGCTCGGATACCGTAGCTTTTTGACCGTTTACCGCGCGCTTTTGCTCGGATACGGCAAGGTTTTGCTCGCACGGGTTTGTTTTGACCGTTCAATATCGACAGTTTTAAGATGATTTATATATGACTAATATCTGAATTTGGCAATAGAACAATTTAGATTTTCCGCCATAGAGGAAAGGCCGTTTGCTGATTGAGATATTTCTTCCATAGCGGCTAGCTGTTCTTCTGCAGATGCTGCTACTTCTTCTGATTTTACTGCGTTTCCTTGTGCTGCAATGACTACATCATGTGCAATAGCCATGATTTCCTGGATTGCAGCTGACATTTCTTGAACAGTTGCTGAAACATCCTCCATCTGCGGAGTGATTTCCTTTGTTCCCTGAATAATCTGGTTGAATTTTTCAATTGCTTTATTGGAAACTTCTACTCCAGCATGCACATCATTTGTCACACGAACCATCGTTTGTACCGTACTTTCTGTATCTTTTTGGATTCTACTTACAATGTTATGAATTTCTTGTGCAGAGGTTTGAGATTGTTCGGCAAGTTTCCGTACCTCATCCGCCACAACTGCAAATCCTTTGCCGTGTTCACCAGCTCTAGCTGCCTCGATTGCAGCATTTAATGCAAGCAGATTCGTTTGATCGGCTATACCCGTGATGACATTCAGTATTGAACTCACTTCTTTAGAACTTTCATACAAAGATTGTATTGTTGTGTTTGATTCCATTACAGACTGATTGATGGACTGCATTTGGTTCACTGTGTCCCTAACAGCTGTACCGCCTTCTTCTGCTTGTACTATCGTATGGCGAGATAATTCTGAAACTACCGTTGAATTATTCGCAATTCTCATTGCACCCTCTGAAACTTCTTCTAACGCTTTAGCTGTATTATCTACCCCTGTCTTTTGCTTATCAGCATTACTTGCCACTTCTTGAATGGAAACTGCTACTTGCCCAGTGGCAGCGCTAGTTTCTTCAGCACTTGCTGATAATTCTTCTGCTGAGGATGCTACTTGTTCTGCACTTTCTGCAACCTTGTAAACTAATTCTCGAAGGCTTTCCTGCATATCATTGAATGCATGCCCTAATTGACCGATTTCATCATTTGATCTCACCTGAATCTGCTCGGTTAAATCTCCTTGACTAATGGTAACCGCTTTTTCCTTCAATTCGTTTATAGGTATAATGATGGATCTGATAACAAAGAAAATCACTACCGCTCCTACGATTATTGCAATCCCAATAACTAATAATGCATTTTTAAGAATTGGTGCTGCCGCATCTTTCACCTCATCTGTAATAACGGTACCTGCTATTTTCCACCCTGTTAATTCATTCGTTGCAAAGGCAAGTATTCGATCTTCACCATTAAATACAACATCCATGCTTCCTTTTTCTTTTTCATAGATGATGTCGTGGAAAGCGCCTTGAGCTTTGCTTCCTGCTGCATTGACTGGATGAGAGATGTAATTTCTACTTTCATCTAAAAGAAAGGCATACCCTTTGTCACCTATCTTCACTTGATTCACAAGTTCTTGTATATAACTTAATTTAATATTAACAGCTATTACGCCAGACCCATCTTTCGTTGTTCGAGAAACAGATACAACGAGTTCATCTGTACCTGCAGTTGTAAAAGGTTCTGATACAATTGTTTCTCCTTTGTTTTCCATTGCTGCTTTATACCATTCTCTTTCCCTTGGATCAAAATTCGGATCTGTAACAACTCTCGGTTCTTGAATAAGTATGCCAGTGTTAGTTCCTACAAAAATACTTTGTCCCTCTGGATGTAGTTTTATATATGTATCAAATTGTTTACGGATTTCGGGACTACGGTCTCCTTCATATAATGTTGATGTAATGATTTCAGAAAATACATCTAAATCGTGTATTTTGGGCTGAATCGTTTTATCAATATTTGCGTTTAATAGATGAATCGTTCCCCCAAAGCCATCTAGCATTGCATGTTCTACCGAGTCTTTGGCCGTAAAATATCCTAGCGATCCAATAACGATCGTCGGAATGATTAATATGGCCGAAAAGGTAATAATTAATTTCATTTTTAAGTTTCTGAATTTCCTAAGCACCTTTTCCATAAAACAGACCTCTTTTCAAATGTTTTTGATTTTTCTATATTTTCAAAATGTTATAATCTTACACTTATTATTTCAGATATAATGATTCTTACTATCAGGAAATACCCTTCAATTACTCATAAAAACTCCCTAGTCTTTACTAGTAATTTTTACAAAACAAGATAAATACGAGGGAAAAGATTTTACACCTGAAAGTTCATCTCCCATTTAAATAGAAATTCAAAAATATAGGGAAAAACCCTATAGATTATTGTTATGTAATTGCGAGATAATGTTAACGTGAAATGAAAATAATATGATGGGTGTGAGTGTACATAGTGATGAACCGTATTGGTGACATTCAACCACTTATTCAAGATTATCGATCCAAAATTAGCGACAATGAATCTGAATTAGCGATTAAGATTTTAGATGACTATGAAGAACTCCTCCAGTTATTCAAACAAAAAAACGAGATGATTAATCAAATTTGGGATTTTCATGAAAATGAAAAGTATCAATTAGCTCATGAAACATTGGATCCACTTGAACAAATTTTATATAGCTCTTTATTAGGAATCCGTACGTTAGACGAGGAAGCACAATCAGACTCTGCAAAAGATTATTTAGCTTCACTTAAGAAAGAAATTGAAAGACAATTACATCAGTTGAAAGAAGCTTCCATTAGTGTATATCCAATATGTATGCAGGATTTGGGGCCTTACGGGGCGATTAAATCTTACTATGAGCTACTTAAAGAAGGAAAGAACATAACGATTGACATTGACTTTAAAGGAACACTTAAAAGGCAGCCCCTTAAAATAGAGAATAATATATTTCGATTCATTCAACATTTGATTCAAATTATTGACAACCTTAATACTGTTGACTCATTAAGTGTCACTATGAATGAAAAGGATGGTCGAATCGTTATTACATTTGAGGGAAAGGCATTAGCAGAAAGACTAAACCACTCTTCTAAATATCAACTATTTAAAGAATTAGTAGACAGTATTGAAGATGTTGAGATTGTAGAGAAAAATGAATGTACATTTAATCTCGTTCTACAAACAAACAATTAGACAACTGTAACAAAAAATCGATGGGTACCTATAGAACGCCGTTCCGTCCTATCCACTAAATACAAAAAAACTCCTTTGTAGAAGACTTAGAACGATGTCTTCTACAAAAGAGTAATGTTTTAACTTGCTTCAGCAAATTGTTATTGTACTGAAAGCGAAGTGACAGGTACAGAAATCCTCCACTTCTATAGGGGGATGAATTTCAAATATGCCCTAAATTCAGTGGGGGTTTAAACCCTAGGTGAATCAAGTTAAAGTCCCTAGCGTATGGGAATAGGGAATAATCAATCTTTTAATCTACATTTCTCGGGACAACAATTTCAATCGTCGTTCCCTCATTTACTTTAGAATGAAACTGTGCAGAACCACCTACCCCTTCTGCTCGCTCCTTTATACTATATAAACCAATACCTCTTCGCTGTGCGTTTTTTAAATAATCCTCTACGCAAAATCCTATGCCATTATCTTTAATTGTCAAATTTACTACATCTTCATCCGTATTGAGCGATACATAGACTTCGGTTGCTTTCGCGTATTTCGCTGTATTATTTAGCGCTTCTTGACAGATTCGATAGAGAGCTGTTTCAGCTTCTGGCTTTAACCTCCCTACTCCCCTTTGTATTTCAAAGTGAACTGAGCTATTATGAATTTGTTTGTATGAATCGAGATAGGACCTCATAGCTGGAATAAACCCTAAATCATCTAATGTACTCGGCCTTAATGAACGTGCAATTTCTTTTACTTCCTTCATAGCCTCTTGTGTCATCGTCTTTATCATTTCTAGGCTCTCTTCATTCTTTTCTACGGATTGATCTTTATTGACCGTATTTAAAGTAACTAAAATACTAAATAGGGATTGGCCGATACTATCATGTAACTCTCTAGATACACGTTTTCTTTCCTCTTCATGTGCTTCAAACACTTGTCTGGATAAGTTTTTTTCAGCCTCATATAGCTTCAGCTCTGCTTCTAACTTTTGCTTTTCCGCATTTTCTTTGTCAGTTAAAATCTGCTGAATCTCAGGGAAATAGATCGCACGATAAATATAAATGTAGGCAATAAATTTGAAACAGTGCCCTAATAGATTTTCAATCGCATACACATGCGTATAAAGGGTAAAAAAGAGCTCCCCCACCATCATAATAAATAAGGCAAAAATCATGCGAAGCGAATCGATAGTTGGTCGTGACTCTTTTATATATCTCGTTAATAACGTAATAAATGTAATAAAAATAGTTATACTTATTACATACTCAAGCGAAACTTTAAGACTTGTAACCCCTTGTTCATTAAGTAGTACCGGAAGTCGTTCTGGTATTGTAAGAATAATCGTTGTACAAATGCTCACAAATAGGATGGCTACACTTAGACCCGAACGACGTTTAATAAATAGCAATTGGTTTGGTCTAAAGACAAACAGAGCAACGCCAAAACTTTCTACTAATCGTGCTACAATCCAAAACCATGTGGCACGGGTAGCAGAAAACTCATCGTTCATAAAGGGCATTCCCTTATAAGTGAATGTATGCACTAAATCAAAACAACCTACTGCTAGAAACACTAGTCCAATAAAATATTGCGATTTAAGTCGATGGGTAGAGTAAGTTGTCCACGCCTGTACAAATATAGAAAAAGAAACAAATATACTAAATAACTCAAGTAATGTATGTAGTAATAAAAAATGATCATCTACCTCAGCAGATATGTGTGCCGTTTGAAAGCGAAACAGTAAAAGTAATGCAAAAATTGAAAAAATTATAAATTTAATTTCCTCTTTCTTTAAAGCTGACATCCTCTTGTACTCCCTTAATCAAAATCTAAATAGCCGTTTTTCACTGCAAATTCCACTAAATCTGGACGTGTTTTCAGTTGTAATTTTTCCATAATTTTCGATCTATGGGATTCTATCGTCTTGACTGAAAGAAATAACATCTCTCCTATTTCCCGATTCGTATAACCCTTAGCCAAATAAGATAATATCTCTTGTTCGCGACCCGTTAATTTTTGCAAATTACTCTCATTGGCAACTGACTTTTTCATATATTCTTCTAATAAAAGTTTTGTAGCATTAGGATATAAGTAAGCTTCTCCGCGGTAAACTGTCCGAATAGCTTCTAATAAATCATTTTCATGATAACTTTTTAATAAGTAGCTAGAAGCCCCCGCCTGCAATGCGTGGAATAAATATTCCTTCCCTTCGTGCATCGTTAAAACGATGATCTTCACCTTATTATTTGCTTCATTAATTTGTTTTGTTGCGACAAGACCGCTCTTCTTTGGCATATTTAAATCCATGATGATTACATCTGGTTTTTTTTCTAATGCTTTATGGACGGCTTCTTCTCCGTTCTCCGCTTCATCTATTACCTTCATGTCTGTTTGACTATTAATCATATGTTTAATGCCCGAGCGTACAATGGCATGATCGTCTGCAAGTAATACTGAAATCATACTTGCACCTCCTAAATTAGAATCTCTGAAAATACTATACCATATATATCACAAATTTTGGTTATATGTAGGGATTTTTCATTAAAATGGTTCATTTCCATAAGTCGGGATTGCTATAGATATACTACACTCCGAGCGGTCGCTTTCCGCGGGCGAAGCGCTGAGCCTCCTCGTCGCAAGCTCCTGCGGGGTCTCATCACTCCGCTTTCCCGCAGGAGTCGCCGCTCTCTGTTCCGTGTGCTAAAAATCGCAAAAATAATTCTGGATAAACTATTTTAATAAATTAATCCTCATTAATTACCTATTAAGAACTATTGCTCCTGCGGTGGTCGCATCATCATGTTAGCATCCACGTCGCAAAGGTTGCGTCTCAAAATGTCTTTTCAGACGGTTACTTTGTTGATTGGAGTGGAGCCAGCGTGACTCCTTGGGGATTAGCGTCACAGATGAGACCCCGCAACGTAGTGAGGAGGCTCATCGGACGCCCCCAGGAAAGCACGCTGGCGCAACGGAAATCACCCCAAAATGACCGTGAAGAGTGAGAGTGAGCCATTAAACTTACCGAACAGGGGGGAATAACCCACGTAATATAGAGAATGCACTAGTAAAGTATAGGGATTTTTATAAATAACGCTTAGGGGTTTCCCTTATGGTGATAGTTAATATTAGTTGTAATAATAGTAAATAAGGATACACCTACAATTCATAACTTTTTGAAAAGAGGGAAAATGATGATTACAGTTCAGAAATCCTTATTTGAAAATCAAACTACTATTATCCAGATGATTTCATCCGGTACGCCATTAAAAAAAATACTACATTTTATTGTGAATAGCATTGAAAATTCTTGCGATCCTTTTAGTCTGTATGGGTCCATCATGTTGTACAATCCTAAACTAAATCAATTAGGAGAAACGGTGAGTTCCTCTCTCCCTACAAACTTTATTCAATCTATGGAGCCAGTAGAAGTCAGTCCTTATGGCGGTTCATGTGGAGCTGCTGCCTTTTTAAAACAACCGGTTATCGTTTCAGATATTGAAAATAATCCTATTTTGGAAAAGTATCGGAATGCTGCAATTGTCCATGGATTTCGTGCTTGTTTTTCATTCCCCCTTCTCTCTTCAAAAAATGAATTATTAGGAACAATCGCATTTTATAGTCGAGAGTTAGGCAATCCAGATGAAAAAACGTTAAATGCAGTCGATTATTATAGCGAACTAGCCTCTTTGGCCATAGAGAATTCAAAGAGTACTACGAAGTAATGTGGGGTCTTCTTTTGTTTAATACAGTAGCAACATTCTTTTAGAGCATAGTAATTTATAAAAAGCCTCGATTCATTTGTGAATCGAGGCTTGACTTATTTTTGGAGATAGCGGCACTAGCCCGCACAACTCCCTGAATTACTCTCGAAAAAACCAAAATTCTTCTACTGACTAATGAACATTAAGAAATTTTATGGATATAGTGAACAAGCCGTGCATAATCAAGTGTAGATTACGATGATTGTTTATTGCCTGAATATACTCGCACAGCTGAATACTCAAAGTGAACGAACAGATTTACAAATCAGTCGTTATTTAAAAGCTGCTTTATGGAAATCAGCATATACTTGGATTCGAACAATCTAGAAACTAACGTGCCATACAGCTTTTTGAATCAATATTGTACCCGTCTTAGGCTATAGTTGAAAAATGGACGTTTACTCCCTTTGTTTAAGTGTTTTTATTTTTCTTCTAAAATCGAAAATGAATGAACTTCATTCATTTTAAGTTAAAAAGAAAAGCGAGAAATATTATCTCGCCATTACCTTGTTTATAAAACATAATACATCCTGCTTATCTTGTACAATTAATTCTTCATTTTTTTCATCGAAAAGATATGCTCTTTCTGCTGCCGATTCAATGAGACCGTATAAAATTTTGGATGTTTGCATTGTTTCTATAGGTAAGTCAATTTCATTATTTTGAATGGCCAACTCTAATTGTTTTGTCAGCCAATCGTAGTAAGGTATGTATGCGTTTACCCAATCAGCTAAATAATCAGATGCCGATAACCCCGTATAGATTATTTTAACTAACTGTTTCTGGTCTTTCGTAACAGCAAAAACCGTATCTACTAGTATTTCTAATTTTTTATCGATAGGAGCGGTTTCAGGCACATTTTGAGTAATAGCTTGCATCATATCTTGTATCATGACGTTCGTTATTGCTGGCATTAAGGCAAGTTTGGATGGGAAATATAAATAGTATGTTCCAAGTGCAATGTGTGCTTCTTTTGTAATATCAGATATTTTAGTACCTTCAATCCCCTTATCTTTAAATAATTTTATAGCTGCATTTATAATTCTCTGCTGCTTATCCAACATATCACCCACTTTCAACTTTTACCATAAATACTAGCTCAATTTTAAATATTAAACAATATTCAAGTGAAATTTATAAAAAACAAGTTATTGACAAATGAATCTGATTCATTTACGATTCAATATAACGAATGAACGAGATTCATTTGTGAGGGTTTTTATGTATTTTCGCAGTTATTTTGGAATTTAAAACAAAATCGGAGGGGTTTGGCGTGAAAACGGGGTATGTATTTGATGAAAGTTTTTTCTGGCATGATAATGGGACGGGAACTTTATATTTGCCTTCTGGTGGTTATTTAGAGCCTGATGTTTTTGTAGAACATCCTGCTACTAAGAGAAGAGTAAATAACTTACTTTATAAATCTGGTTTAATGGATCAGCTACAAATCCTAAAACCTGAGAGAGCGACGAAAGAAAGAATTGAAACGGTACACAAACAAAATTATGTAGATTATGTAAAACAATTAAGTGATACAACAGGTGGGGATGCTGGTGATCATGCGATAGTGGGGAAAGGGTCGTATGAAATAGCGTTACTTTCTACAGGAGCAGCTATGAAAGCAGTGGATGCCGTTATGAATAACGAAGTAAAAAATGCGTATTCGTTATCAAGACCACCTGGGCACCATGCAGAACCAGAAATGGGAATAGGCTTTTGCATTTTTAATAATATTGCCATTGCGGCGAAATACGCTCAAGAAAAATACGGATTAAAACGCGTATTTATTTTAGATTGGGATGTTCACCATGGCAATGGGACTGAAAAAATATTTTATGAAGATGATACGGTGACTTTTGTGTCAATTCATCAGCACTTGAGTTTTCCAAATAATACAGGGTATGCAGATCATGTAGGCAGTGGAAAGGGAGAAGGCTATAACATTAATATTCCCCTACCAGCAGGAACAGGCGATGCGGGATATATTGCAGCTTTTGAATCGATTATTGCCCCAATCGTGCGCGATTTTAAACCGGAACTTATTTTAATATCAGCAGGACAAGACCCAGGCATGTTCGATCCTTTAGGAAGAATGAATATGACTGCGAAAGGTTTTGGCGAGATCACAAAAATCATGCTACAACTTGCTGATGAAGTTTGCGATAGTCGAATAGTGTTTGTACATGAAGGCGGATATAGCAATGCCTACGTTCCATTTTGTACATTGCGTATTATTGAGGAAATGTCAGGCATTTACACAGATGTGGAAGATCCATTCACTGGCTCTCAAGCACCAGATGTATTAAATATTGTCCAAAAAGAGGCAATCGATCAAGTAATTAAAATTCAATCTAAGCATTGGTCGTGTTTTAATGAACCATCATTAAAATAAAAGGATGCTGAGGATCACAGTCAATTTTATTTTAAACGATGAAGCTTCTATTCTAGTAATGGTTATAGATGAATGAAACATCATTAAAATTGGGAGGATTAATTATGGCTAAAATTGAAAATGTAAGTCACGAATTTATTCCTATTGAAAGTCGTAACAACAGTGCTAGAGAAATGTTCTTCACATGGTTTTCGGCTAATACAGTTTCAACAACACTAGTAACAGGTGCATTAGCCATTATTATAGGATTAGATTTCTTTTGGTCCTGCATCGCTATCATTGTAGGTCACGGCTTAGGTGCTATTATTATGGCCCTTCATGCTGCACTTGGTCCGAAATCGGGATTGCCTCAAGTAGTACAAAGCCGTGCGCAATTTGGCTATTACGGTGCCATTTTACCAATGATTATTATATTTATCATGTATATTGGATATGGTTCTACTAACATTGTAGTCGTTGGCCAAGGATTAAAGGAAACGTTAAATTGGAATTTACATTTAACCGTTATTTTCAGTCTGATTCCGATGGTTATAATTGCTATTTACGGTCAATCGATCTTGCAAAAATCCATGAAGGTCATTACGTATGTCTATATAGTCACTTTCATTGCATTAACATTTTTATTAGTGACAAATTTAGAAGGTGCTATTTTAAAAACAGGAAATTTTAATTTATCTGCTTTCATTTTAATGACATCGATTTGTGTGACATGGCAAATTACATATGGACCTTATGTGGCAGACCATACACGTTTTATTTCACCGAAAGAAAGTGTAAATACGTTCAAATACACTTATGCAGGAACGTTTTTAAGTTCCGCATGGTTAATGGTTTTAGGTGCTTTAAGTGCGACAATGGTTACAGATGGCAATGTGATGGGCCAAATTAAAAGCATGGGTACAACGGGGTGGATCATTACACTACTTTTAACAGTTGGCGTACTAGTTATCAACTCTTTGAATATATACGGCGCAGGGATCATACTGTTGTCCATTATTAGTAATTTTATTTCCTTTAAAACGACCGCACGCTTACGTATTTTTGCTACGATGTTTATAGGAATGATCATGGCGGTCATTGCAACTTTTGGTGCAGGGAATTTTATGGCTAATTTTCAAATGTATTTAGTTTTTGTCCTTTTCTTCATTATTCCATGGAGTTCGATCACGTTAATCGATTTCTTTGTTTTAAAAAGAAATACCTATCATCATTCCGAGTACGAGAAAAAAGACGGAATTTTCCGACCATTTAATAAAGTGACATTAAGTATATATTTAGTGACAATTGTTATTCAAATTCCATTTTTAAATACGGATTTGTATGTCGGAACGATGGCTACAATGTTGAATGGTGTTGATATTGCATGGGTTGTTGGACTAATTTTTTCAAGTGTTGTTTATTATACAATCACTAAAATGAATGCAATCAACATCCCAAGTGAAAGTAACGCTACAATTAATGAATTGGACACGTCTATTGATTAACTAATTTTCACCATCAAAACTTACTAAAAAAGAGAAGGTTGGCTCAAACTGCCTCCTTCTCTTCACCTTCAAAGTAATGCTCCCTCGATTGTAGCGATTAAACGATCCAATTATTTCGCGGATTCAATCGCTTCAATTAGATTTGTAAAGATAGATGGATCTTCAACATCTTCGTCTGTTACTTCATTGACAATCTCAAAATCATCAGCGTCCACAAGTAAAATACTGATGCCGTCTTTAATGAACTCTTCTGCTTCGACTTCACCTTCATAATATTGATACGTTGCTACTACAACATGAGTCCCAGCCTCTTCATCTAAAAACATATAAAGCGTATCCGAATTTCCGTACACTTCCTCTAAAACGGAACGCAACTGAGGTGTACCCTCGCTCCATTTCACTTCTTTATTTACTGTTGCTGCAACTAATGATTCTACAAATTCTTCTACTGTATTCATTCCAATACCCTCCATTCCACAAAACATTCTGCGGTAATCTAGCTACTGTATCATACAATGACCCATTAGGTAAAATTACCACCTTTCGCAAATACAAATGCAATCTACTTATTTAGGATATGAATGTAGTGGCATCTTATTCATGTGTTTTTACGTTATAAGGTGAAATCGGTGACGTTCAAACAGTCATGGATGTTTATGCTCATGTCATGGAAAAGGATAAAGTAGAGACGGTATACATCAAGGGTTTTCACCTTTTTGAAATCGTTTGATTCCTATTAATGGAGACGGCGGGTATTCAGTCTACAAAACAGACAAACCTTATTATATCAACGTTTGAAGGGCATTTTTGAGGCTCAAAAATAGCTCTTACAAAGGAATTAATAAGGTTTGATGAAATATGCTTACGGAGACTAGTATTTCTTTATTTCACAACATTTCTTATATTTTTTATTTCTTCCACAGGGACAATTATCATTCCTCCCAATTTTACCATTAACTTCTCTATATTTTTCTATTCTTTGCTTTGAAATAAATTCAACCACTTTTTCAACGTCTTGTATTTGATCAAGGTCTTGAAGGTTGCTCAGTTTTAGTGAACAAATCTTTATATCTCTTAATCGATCCTGTCTATCATAGTAAAAGTCATATACTAAGCATTCTCCATTACCAATAATATTTAAATTTGCATAAATATAATTAGCCTTATCATTATCTGTAAGTGTTTTCAAATCAGGAGCATAAACAAATATAGCATATGGCATTTCGCCTGGTGCAAACGTTTGAATCATATAACCAATTTGTTTTTGCCTTAATAAAATTGACTCTAATTGATTTACGAAATTATCTCTGGATTCAAAATCAAAATCTAATAAGAAATTAGAAAACCCAATTTTTTCTACACTCCCTATTTTACTTAACAAATCTAGAATTTCTTTAAACTGAGGTGCCATATTTTGTGTCGGCTTATTAACCTCTATATTATGATGCAACAACGAAAAGTAATTATCTAGTTCCTGTCTGTAACCTATCCCGCTTAGTCTAGTCCCACTCTCTACTTCTTTAGCATCCCAAGTATATAAGTTTCGCTCTAAATACATTCCCAAATGATCTAACTCGTCATTCAAAGCTAAACTCTCACATTCAATAGCATTTCTACGTTCTTTTAAGTAATGTAGAAATTGTAACGGATTATCGAATATATCTCGATATATTCTTAAATCATCTATCGATAATGATATTGAATTACTCTTCAATTTTATAAAATTGATTTTTTCTGCTTTGGCCGTGAAGGTATTAAAATTATCTACCGTCACACAAAGGCAATAAATTTCAGAATAATTTCGCATGTCTAATTCCACTTTCAAATCTTTTTCCTTCGTATAAATTTTTGAAAGTGTATTTTTCTCTATATATTCCTTGGTTCTATCACATTGATGATCTGCCTTTTCAATCAATGCTTTAAAAGAATTTATATGTCCTTTATAATCCGTTAAAGCAGAAGTATAAATAAATGATCCTGCTTTAACTTCTACTATTAACATGACATCATTAAAAGTTATGAGTAAATCATTTTCAGCACAATCTTTCAATGATTTTTTTCTAGGGTAATAATTGTCTCTAAACGTATTACAGCCGGGAAGTATTTTTTTAAATAAATTTTCCACCATTTTTTCAGTCGTTTCTTGCTGGATAATTGCCCATGTTTCTTTATAACTTGGACATGCAATTATTAAATTTTTTTGAATAGCTCTATATAGATTATCGAAAATAGAGTAATAGTCGAAACCGTATGCAATATTATTAATTTTAATAAATGGTCTTTTTTGGATAGGTAAGTCTAAATTCGGCCATCCGGAATAATAAGTTTCATCATTAAAGAAAGCTCGATATTCATTAATTCCATAACTTAATATATCAATAAATTCATCAGACCACCCTGTTATCTCTTTAATCCCATGTAACTTAATTATATCTAATTTTTGAATTTCTTCAGATAAACTTAATAATTCTTTAAATTTTTGATTGATATCAGTAACATTATCAACTTGAATCTCTTGGCTGAAAAATTCATTTAAACCATCAGCCATTTTCTTCATTTCATCCAGTCTTCCTTGAGTAAGAATATATTCTAAATTTTCTAATCCTTTGATAAAATTTTCTACATTAAGTTTAAAAGTTTCTTCAAATATTTGGTTATGTGGAGAAAGTATTTCTCTAAAATGTTCAATTTGATAACACTGATATCTATCTCCACGTACAACTCTTGAAAATTCAGATTCAATTATATACGCAAGATTTTCTCTATTAACGCTTGGATCGTCTTTTAATTTTTTTTCAGTCCAATAGAAATAATAATCATTTAAAGAATAGTACAAATTGATAACATCCATTAAAATATCTTCATAGTCATCAAATTCACTCTCTTGTCCACCATCCATATAAGAATTTTCTTGAGAAACTAAAATTGACTGAATATATTCAATAGCTCTTTGAGAATAAATTTCCTCTAGGCTACTTTCAATCTCTGAAGTTAAATTAATGAAATTTACTATATTCCTTTCAAATAAATAATTTAAAAGTTCAAGCGGATTAGATTTTTTAACTTTTTCTTTTATATTATTTATTAACTTATCTATATCATTTTTATGTTTTTCATAATCATTCTCTAACAATATTAACTTACTATCCGCCATTAATATCCTCCTTAGATTTTCAATTAAGTCATAATTTTTTATGGATTCTTCTCCAATGCCTCTTAACCTGCTTCTTAATAAGACATTTAACAGGCAACTTATTCATTTTGTTATGCGCTTTATAAGCATACGTAACAAAATTTCCACGTTCTTTATAATTAAAGCCTAAATGAGTATATAAGTCATAAAGGGAACGTTTCGGACCTGGCCTTTTTGTGAAACGTTCAATCCCTTTCACAGTCTTAACCTTGCGATAAGCTCTCGTATAATAATTAAACAAGCTCTTTTCTCTCAATTGAATCATTTGTCCATCCGTTACAAATCCCAAATAATCGATTTTTGAGGGATTTAATTGTTCATCAAGTATTTCATTACCATTCCATAACCTTATTTCAGTTTTTTCTGGCTGCACAATTAATCCATCGGGTTCGTATTTTTTTATGATTGAAAATAATTCATTGCGAATTACACTGAACTCATCGGAACCTTCGCCTTCAATTGGTATAACAACAATCAAATCATCGCAGTACCTTCTATACATAGCATTTGCATTCTTTTGTTTACACCATTCACTTATTTCTTTATCAAAATCTATTAAGTGTACATTAGAACATACTGCACTCATACTTGAACCTTGAGGTATACCAAAAGGACCCAGATTAGGGTTTCTCTTTAAATAAAATTTCTTGAATTCCCTAAATTCAGCTGGCTCCATGATTCTACTAATTTGATGCATTTTAATTTTTTTGTCTAATTTCCTTCCATGCTTTTCTTCTAAAAAGTTATAAATATCTTCTCTATTCACGTATGTAAATTTCGTCAAATTTTTAAATACTTGATACCAGTCTTTCTCTAAAGTACTTACTCCTAGAACTCTTTTCATGTTTTCCTTCAATGTATGATGCGAAATATTATCGAAATACTTCGAAAAATCACTAGCTATTACAACCGCCTTCTCAAATTTAAATAAATGCTCGAACACCTGAAACGCAAAATCGATATTATTTTCACCAAACTTGTTATTCCGATATGCAATAACATTTTCATCAATTTCATTATCAGTAGCATAATTGTTATAAGCATTATTTAGTAAATCACCATAATATTTATATATAAAGCTGTCTTTATGAGCAGCATAAAAAATTTGACGAGTCTTTGGTTTCCCAGGTTCTTTTCTTTTAATGACATTGCCTAGTTCATCAATTTCTTTAACCGTCACAAACCTCTTAAAGTTCATTTCAAAATGTAGAAATGGTAAAAAAGCATATGAAGCTACGAAATCCTTATTTAAAAGATCCGCTTTCATATGCCCAATTTGTATTCGTTCATCAAAATGTAGATAACCTTTTGTTCTATACTTCTCCCAATTAATGTTAGAAGAGCTAGAGAGGTTATGTAATTGATGTGGTCCATTACCCTGGTTCATAACCGAAAAACCTCCTAGCCTAATTTGGTGTCATCTATCAAAGATAGATGCTCTGCTGACCACGCGCTCCGTATAAAACGGCTTTGTTACTCTTAAAACACTACACTATACTTACCCTATGGAGGTAATTACAATGTTGCTAAGTTTGTCTAGCTATTCAGAAGTCCAGCTCGTGCTGTTCTTAACAGAAATCACTAGGTTGCTTGTTGAGGTTCTAAATATTTATAACCTTGACAAGCGTGAAACTTAACACTCCTACAACTAATTTCACAGGACAGTTATATTATAACATTTTTACTAAATTATAGTTAAAATAGCAGTAATTTTTAAAAATTCAATTAAAACTTTGATTTCTTACAACTTTTAGAATCGATTTCGTCCAATAATCATTACTCCAAACATAATTAGCATTAGGAACATCATCTATAAATCCTTTTTTAACCCAACTTCTCCAATCACCAGAATTAGTTCTAACTATATAATCAAAAAGACCTTTAACGATTTCTTCATTATTAGGAGTATACTTTACTTTTTCAACATCTACTATTCTTTTCAAACAAGGCTGTCCAGCATAATATAAACGTTTATTAATTATACATAAAATAGATTGTTCCCTAGAAATCGTGTAAATTAGTTTTAACCAATTACTAGCTTCACCTACATATTCTATTTTTCCATTGTTATCATTTTCCGTGAATTCTACTTTAAAGAAAGCTTTGAATTCATCTTTATAAACATAATAATTTTTACCAATTACCTGACCAAAATATTTCTTATAGAAGTCTTCTGATAACCCAAAATCTATTTTTGCTAACCTTCCCATTGCAGTTGCAAAGTAATGAACATCACCACTATATTTTTCCCTAGTATATCCTTGTTCAGTATGACTTAATTTTATCAATTCTTTTTTTAATTGATTACACATTTTAAAAAATGGTAGGGTACGTATTAATTCTTCTAAGTTTTCATATAGCAAAGGACTTGTTGTTTTAAAGCCTTGGAATTGATCGCCATAAGTGCCTCCACTAAAACTAGGAAAAATCTGATTAAACTTATTATTTTTAAATAGATTTTCAAAATATAAATTAAAACCTTCTCTATATTTTTCAAACTCTAATGGTAACTTAATAGACTCGTTAAAATCTTTCAAATAATCACTATAACCATCTAAATTTTTTATAAAAATTGCACATTCTTTAATTGGATCTACTGTGCCGATATCTAAATTTTGCGATGAGATACCTTTAATATAGAAAATTTTATCCCATATACCTTTATCTTTTTTTAATAATTGTGATACTTTTTCTTTGTCTTCACTTGTTTGCACAAACTGTCGTTTTATTAAAGCTAGTTCATTTTTAATATCTTTTATTAAAATTTCAATCGCCGCTTCTTGAGACATTTCTAAATCACTAACCCCTATGATTGAATATTCATCACAGAAATCAAATAATTCCTTCAATTCCTCGTCATCTATCGAAGCTACTTCATTCATATCTTGCTCATCATATTCTGCTTCGACTTCTGAATATAGCAACAATTTTTTGTATAAATCTAGCATTAATTGATTATCTTCCAATAAAGTTCTTATTTTCTCTATATAATCATCAATAAATTTTTTTCGATTAATGAATTCTGTTAAGATTCTTGGGGATAAAATAGTATTACGTGAAGGTAAATAATTTAGTAATGAATATAAACTAGTTTGAATAGCTGTTAAAAAATTAAAAGTATTAGTATCTAAATAAGCATCGTTTATTAAATAGCAATTATAAATTTCTGCACTTACACTGTCTATACGATCAATTCTTCCATATCTTTGTTCAAGAGCTGATGGATATGAAGAAATATGATAATTCACAATATGATTAAATCCTGGCAAATTTACTCCTTGTTCTGCAATTTGATAGGTTAAGATTAATACGTTTGGTAAATTATCTAACTTCGAAAAATAGCCTAGCTCTTGTGGATTACTGCCTGTCACAATATAATAAGTTGGGATATTTTCAATTTGTTCATTCGAATTAATGAAGCCACGACTTTTTAAATATTCTCCTATCTTCTCAGCTTCTTTTTTAACATACCTAGTGAATACAACAAATCTATTTTCTTCTGATTTATTATATAGTTCTATAATCCTATTTGCTAAAACTTCATTTTTAGAATCCAGTGAATTGTAATTCCAAGTTAACGTTTCATATCGTCTAGCAGTATGCTTAAAACTATTTTCTTTATCAAGTGCCTTTATCGTATCTTTAAAATATCTTGAAACAGGTAATTTTAAATCAAACAGGCTACAAATTAACTGATTAGGGGCTTTATTAAATGTATCTAAGTTATCTATCCAATCTCGGCTTACTTTTTTACCTAAAATTTTTGAAGCAATCTTGGTATAGGTAACTAAATCTTCTTTCCCCGTTTTTATAGGTGTTGCTGTTAAAAATACAACTTTATCTGCTTTTATATTCTCAACAAGATTTAAATATCTTTCTGTATCTTCATTTAAAAATAAATGAGCTTCATCAATTATTAATAACCCCACGGAAATAGGGGTTTTAAATTTTGAATAATGATTATTAACAACTGTAATTTTCGAAGAGTAATCCTTATAACCAAACGGCAATTTTTGGAACCAGTCTTTTAAAAATTGTCCATAGGAGTTGGCTTCGTTTTTTCTAGCTAAGCTATTAGTTGTAATTACCATCACGTTTTTATTATTTCTTTCAAGATAGTCTAACGCCATTATTCCACTACTAATAGTTTTACCACTACCTACCTCGTCAAAAATATAAACTACATCATTTCCGTATTTATTAAGTCTATCACTATGCGCAAATTGAATAGGATAAAGATCTATATCATTTGGATTTAATAATTTCAACCATTGTCTTTCTACAATCGTACTCATGTTATGTTAGCCTCCTTTATATACTAGATTTTACAAATCAAAATCTTTGAGATAAAAATTCATTTTTTCAACTACAATTTCCTTCGCAGCACCATAATCATTCGTAGTAAACTCACCAATATTTTTCTTTAATACCTGGTACACTGATTGATGAGTATTCTTCATTAACCATCCAATATTGTCGATATCACTATCTAACTGAAAGTCATAGCGAACAGGCAGCTCTGTTCCTTTTTTCTCTAACTTACTTTGAACAAAGAATTCTTCAATTTTCAAATTCAACCAAGTAATGTACTCTTTACGTAAACTTTGAGCTTTTAAGTAATCTGCCCCTTCTGAAGCATTAGATTTCAATGACTCATTCGCCTGATTTTCTTTTAACTCCCTCAATGCCTGAGCTTCTACTTCAGATACTAATCCGGCTTCCTTCATTTGATTAATACGATCAATTTCTACTTTTAATTGATTAGCTACAGCATCATTCGTTGCTTTTTTAGCTGCTAAATATCTATCAAAGCCATCTGGTGAAAATGAATCTTCGTTACCTATACCTTTAGAAGAATATTTAGTTACACTCCCTAATTGCTGTGGGACTATAACTAATACATCTTCTTCAACTTGAGGTTTAGACTTCTTTTTGCTAGGCCTTGATTCAACAAAGCCTAGTTCTTCAAGCAGGTTAAGTTGTTCACTTATATTTTCTCTTTGTGATTTAATAACTTCTGAAAATGTCTTCTGTTGTTTATAGTACTCCCACAATTTTTCTAGCCCTAGTTCCTTGTGATAAATAACATTACAAAAATTATCAAGTTCTGAATTGGCATTAGGGATTTTTCTTAGCCCTCTTCCAATCCCCTGGGCATATGGTGTTAATGACTTAAATGGTCTAAATATCGAGATAATTGAAATATCAGGGTTATTGTATCCTTCACCTAACATTTGAATACTAACCATTACATCGTATTTACCTTGAGCAAAGTCACTTAATCGAATTTCATTTTCTCTTTCATTATTTGAGTTTGTACTAACATATGTAGCACTCAGTCCTGCATCGTTAAACCATTTACATATAGATTGAGCATGTTCATCATTGCATGTAATCGCCAACACCCGATGATTTGGATAGCTCTTTCTTTTGTCTAATAAAACTTGCTTTGTTTGCTCTATAATTTGCTTTGAACATACTTCAGAAAGAGCAACAGATTTATTTATCCAATCATTATTTAATTTTTGTTTAGCTTCCTCTAAAGTTAGCCTTTGTCCCGTTTCGTTATGGATAAACTCCAATTCGCCCGGTATTTCTACTTCTTTAATAACATCCTTTAACAAACCATCTTTTATCGCTTCACCTAATGTATATTCATAAATTGGATCTAAAGGGTTATTAGTTATTTCAAGCTTATCTGCTCTAAATGGAGTTGCTGTTAATTTAATTACTTTGGAAGCTTTAAAATAATTTAAGGACTCTTGCCACATAGGTGCTGCAACATGATGTGCTTCATCTATAATAATCATGTCAAAAAAATCTTGTCCCACTAGATTCATTAAATTCACTTCTTCACTACTACTATTAATTCGATGAATATTAGTAATAACAATGTCCGCTTCATTCAATTTACTTAGTGCAATAGCTTTTTCTTGCTCACTATCCTTTTTAAATCCTTGATATAACAATGTCTTTGGTAAGTCCCCAGCTTTCAATATCACATTATGCTTATATAAAAACGATTTTTGAGGATTAAACATTGTATCGAATTCTTCAAATACAGTTCTTCTAACAACCTTACCTGGAGTTATTAATAGTACTTTGCCTTTACAATTAGCAAAAGGAAGTATCGACATTAAACCCGTTTTACCAGACCCTGTTGGCATAACGACTAACACTTCTCTTTTTTCGAATTCAGGGAACTGCTCATAATATGTTGTCACCGCGTTGTAAGCATCTACTTGAGCTTGATATAACTTACTATTACCAAATATATTTGCACTTGCTGATTCAAAAATTACCATAATATTCCTCCTCTATAAATCTATAATAACATACCCCTCTATATTAATCGTACTATTTCAAATTTTTAAATTACAAAACAAACATTTTATCTTTAATAAATAATTTAAAGAAAACTAATGAAGTTATTGCTTTTAAAGTACTACTGCTTTTCTTATAATAAATATACAAAATTTAACAAATTTATATTTAATCACTTTTTCTTTTAAAGTTATCTACTTTTCTTAATAATTGAGGTGAGAAAATGTTCGTAGCAATCAATCAAAACGGCGAAAAACAATTTGCCTTTCATGAGGATAAGGAACACTTATATTCTTTAGCCCAAGCAAAAGAACTGTATTGTCCGCACTGTCAAAAGCATGTTTTCTTTCGCGGAGGGCCTAAGCGGATTCATCACTTTTATCATGAACGTCATGTTGAATGTAGTTTTGTTGGAGAACGTGAAACACAGGAACATCTTGGTGGTAAATTAGCGATTTATAATTGGTTAAAGAAGCAATACCCGAATGCTTATGTTGCATTGGAAGAACGTATTACTAAGACCAATCAAATTGCAGATGTGTATGCGGATTTTGGGAATGGTCATAAGTTTGCATTTGAAATACAATGTGCAGAACAAACAGCAGAAAAATGGCTGGAACGTCGTAAGCTTTATTCATTAGCGGGTATAAAAGATATCTGGCTTTTTGGGGCTAATTATTATAAAGAAATACTCGTTGAAGATATTGAGGATGATGAAATTGTGCTACGTTTAAAATTCGCACAGCAAACTGTTAATGAAAAAGACCGTAGTGTTTATTTCATTGACGTGAAAAATAATCTCGTAAAACATATTGGAAAGTTCTTCGGTATTTCCTACCGTACCGAAACAAGAGCTGTTGTAAAGATGCAAGAACTCCCTATTAATGAAATGGAAATTTTTAAAATCCCCTCACCATGTAAATATGTCTTAGGAAATAAACTTTCATATGAAAAGCTTCAACAATATTTTATAGCTAGAAATGTAAAAGCAGCTGAACTATGGCAGAAACGCAAGAAACAAAATGCTATACGCATACAAAGAATTTTGCAAAAGCAAGGGCAACAAAAAAGATTCCAACAGTATAAAAAATATTTGAATAACTTCAATATAGAAAAAGTAGTGCAGCGTATGTCACACAGAGAGCAGGTTTTATTTAGGCGACTAGTAAAGGAATATGGTTTAACCGATATAAATTTCCCTGGCATATTTAATATCCAAATGGAAAATTATAAATGCATTCATACACCATACCCTTTATGGCAATTACTCGTATTTCACAAAGCGATTAAGCATAATTATAGTAAGAAACAATTAATCTTCTCTAAATACTTATTTCAAGATATAAAGGACCAAATTCGATATGATGTTAGGGACAGTAAAGAATTTGCTACTTTAATTCATAGTTATTTAGTTCTCCTAGAGAAGTGTGGTTTCTTGGACAAAAAAACACTTTATCGTAAGTATACACACCCATTCACAATTGAAAATAATATATTGCCCATCGTTAATAATAAAGAACTTAATGCAAATGTCGCCTTGTATTTTTCTGAATTCAATTTACTCCAAATTGGATGGGGTGACTATTATGATACTGAAGTATTTATTGAGGGTGAAGAACAAGAAGTTTTAGAAAAAGCTGTAGACTATTATCAAAATCTCGTAATTAATAGAATGGATTCACCTCTATATATTGAAGAAGGTCTAATTGAATGGTTCCAACAAGCTGTTTTGGAACAATCAGTTGAATTAGAAGCACATGAAAAAGACTTTATAGACCACTTAAAAAATTTAGTGCTTAACGAGGAATTCATATCACAAGGATTACATGACACTTTTATAGCGTTAATTGAGGAAAAATTCAATTAGAATATACAGGTAACTAAACCTAATAAAAATAGTTAGCTAGCTATTTTACATATGTGGTCTATATCTGTGTGGTTCAAAGCGAATGATTATGAAAAAAGTTGCGATTGTTGCTGCAACAGTATATTCGATAGCTTTGTCCTCAACTTCACTATGTACTGATAAAATCAATGTCGTTTGCTTTAACTGTTGGTAAGCCCGTAATCAAACAACGCATATAAAACACCTGGCACCTTTGGTACGATGAACTATTAATGGTGCCTATTAGATATTCAAGCATTTTAACCAACCTTAAAATTGCTCTAAACGTAGTAGTATCAAAAGATTGTAATGGTTACTAATAATAATAGTTCCGAATGGTAGATACTAATACCTTGTACATACACATGAAAAGCTGGACAAATACTCCAATACCAACACTTCGATATGATTTACAATATTAGCAAATATGCTTAATAGCTCAATTTCAGCTCAATAAATACAAAGCTAAAAAAACTCAAATATCGGTTTGGAAATGTTATGATTAACTAAAATGTAATTAATTCCAAACAAATTAATACTTGAAATGGGGAATAATTATGATTTGTACGGTTTGCCAAACTAATTATCATTTTCAGAGTAATAGTTAAAGCTTTGACGGTACTACTCCATACATAAATATCCCTTATTCTTCACATATGTTCCTGCTGAGCATGACGAAGTATCGATATGTCATGCTCAATAATAGAAAGGATGGATGAACAATGGAATTAGCAGTAGTGAAATGGTTTGGAGGTAAACGTCGTGATGGAATAGAAAATAATTTTGGTTTTGTCGTGATTGATAATGTAGATATACATATCCATAAAAGCGTTTTGAATAAAGAGCTGTTGGAAACGATCAAGGAAGATATGCTCATTTGGGTAACACTTAATCAAAAGGGGAAAATTGTAAAGGCACAACCACTTCATCTCGAAAATCAAGAAGAAATTTTAACCGCTTTACGCATGAATATTTCCTCTGCGCAGCAAAAAATATTAATGAAGACACTACAATTACACCAGCTTGATATCGATGCACTAGAGGAACAATTAACATTAGAAAATAGTAAAGAGCTGATGAAACAGCTACTGCTTGCTTATTGGTCAAAAGCAACAGCTAATCAGTGCCTAACTTCTATCATTGACCACTCAATAACTGAGTTGTCATTAGATATGGTACAGGCACTTGCAAATCAGCCACTTGATTATAATGAACAGCTTGCACAGCTATTAGAACAGACATTAAAAACAGCAGTTATTTATAAAAAAAGCCAGGCGCACGCAGTATTTATCAAAAATTACATAAATTTATTCGAATTTTTCGAAATAGAGGATACGCTAATCGAGCAATTATTAGAGGACGAAACTTCTGCGCAAATAATTGCTGAAAAAGTAGCTAACGATATACCAACTGTAAAAAGTGGTGAAGTGCTACGATATCGAGATTTTAATCGCTATAAGTCAATTCCAATCGCTTTTTGGTTTAAATATAAGATACTACATAAGCTTATTATACGTAAAAAAATCTATCCCTACTTTATTCGTAGCTATGTAAATACAAGCGTAGGTACAAAAGATATCCAAACTGCAATGAACTATTTTACTAAATACTTTTTTGGCAAAGTGGCGCGAACAATGCCAAAAAACTATTGGGAAGATTACGACAAGCAGACATTATGCTATTTCCCTAGTCTTTCAATGTTATCACTTGAGCAGCAATTCATTTATTGGAACGAAAGTACAAATACAAATGTTGAAAAAATGTTAGACGTAATTACACAGATTGCAGACGACGAACGTGGACATTTTATCGAACGCTTGTCTCAAACTTATAGACAGCATTCAAGTTTTTTTACGTTTTTACCAGTATTAGAGCGAGTTGAATTAATTTATAAGCGATTACAGAATAATGAGATGCTTTGGTTAGAACAAGAACCTCTCGTAAAAAATTACTTAATTTACAAAATAACAGAACAAATTATACAAGATAAAAAGCCACAATGGTTAACAAATGAATTAATCTCACAATTTGGAGAAAACGAACAACATCCACTCATTAAAGTATGTTTGCGCTTGCTTTATATTGGCTTAAACAAACAAAAGCCTAATGTAGAAGAAGCTGTACTTCAAACAATTGATGAAGTGATTTTACAGCAAGCAAATGCACGGCAAGGTTTTGACTTGCTTGCCTTATTACCTCGTTGTAACATTAATCATTCGCTTGTAAAGCATTGCGAAGGCCGCCATATTATTTATCGTAATACTTTTCCAGATGACACCGCTGAAATTGATGAGGTATATTATTGCCCTCGCTTACGTAAGTCATGTGAGAAAGCCGTATGTACACGAATTAGCGACACGGTCTATATGCATGAAGGTTCACGTATCGGTCCAAATTTTCAATTACCATATAGCTATTGGTCGCTACAGGAAATGCTAACATTCGCTAATTTAGAACCAATGGCTGAAACATTAAAAAGACCTGATTCCACAGATTATTACACAAATAAAATTGCTGGCTGGGTCAATCGCTTAGAAAAATTAATCCAACGTATGAAATGCTCAACATGTTCAGAGCCATTTAGAGTGGATTTTAAGTTCTCTAAACGTTACGATGCAGCATATAACACAACTGTTTTCAGTTGCTGTCAAAATGAAAGAAATGAAAATCCAGAGCATGATTTCCGCATCTATTTAAATCATTGCAACCATTGTAAGCAATTAATTGATAGTAGAGAAAGCAAATACCAAATTTATAACAACAATGGTTATTATATCTGCTATCACTGTGCAGGTGCAGAACCAAATATTTATTACAATCCACCATGGGATTCAACACCGAACCGCAAATATGAGCAAGGAGATATTTGCCCCAAATGTAATTATCGCGACAAGCCGATGATTGTAACAAAGCAAAAATGGAAAAAATGTACATCATGTAATCATGAAATTAAGCTTACAAAATAATCTATATCCATAAGGCGTCCAACGTAAGCCCGAAATATAAAAAATAAGCGCACCTTTTCGGTACGCACGACAAATGGCCAACTATCTTAGGTTTTTTCGGATAGTTGGCTATTTTGCACACTCGTAAAATCATGCTTCATCGACTGTTCAGCTCCTTCATAATGGTTTGGATAATGCGCTCTTCTACGCCATTGAAGAGGGTAATTTCGGCTGTAGCTGTTTTAATCACACAGCTTGCTCCAGAGCGGGATACTTTGGAGAATGATTAGAAGGAGTTTCATTCGTTAGAGGATCTAATTTGATGGGAACAATGGTTAATTTATTTGTTGGCATAAGACAGGCACCTCCTTTAGTTGATACGTTCATCGTATCGAAGGTGCCTGGTGTTTTATATGCGTTGTTTGATTACGGGTTTACAACTGTTGCAACTAAACTTAAAGCGATTGTTAGATTAGGGGCTTACAATGTTCCTATGCAAAGCATATAGAACCTACAACTTATTATTAGCTATCAAAACCCACTTGCACTCTAACGTAATACAATAGAAATCAAATCTGGACTATATATTTTCATACAATCAATCCATCACCTGTTCCAATTCAAAACTAAAATCAACACTATCATACACAGACTTCAAATATTCATCATGTAGTGATTTGTCGAATTCCATGAACTTCTCTAAAACCATACAATTTTCATCAAGATAATATTCTATTTCACGTAATTTTTCTTCACGTGACAATTCATTAAAGTCTTCTAACTCTTCTTCAGTTTCTAATTGAAGTAATTCCGTTGCCTTATTTAACACGCTTTCTTCAAATTTCTTTGCTTGTTCAGGAGTTAAAAAGTTAATTACATCTCCATAGTCAACAATGTATGTTTCACACTCAAAAGTATATAGTACATGTAGCACATCTGTTGTAAAATGATACGACTGAGGATGATAAATCGTTTTCAATTTAAAATTTGTTGTTAAGACAACACTAATAGCTTCCTGCTCACTAATTCCTGATTCGCAAACAGAGAAACTTTCTTCAGCTGCCTCTTGTAATACTTCACGAATTAATTCTACATTTTGATCTAAATAACTTACAATAGTTTTCTCCATCTGTAAGTACCTCTCATTTCTTTTTATTTATAGAACTTATAAAAATTTCAATTTCCATAGGAATACAACACATACTTGAACATAATGTGTAACCACATTAAATTCATATGACGTTCTATAAGTATAGATGCCCTAAATTATTCAATTAAATATAAAGTAAAACGTTTTATGTAAAAGAAACACCAAAAACAAACGTACGTTCCGTATATTTAAAATACTATATTTGTTTTTTTAAGTAAAGTTAAACACCCTTACTTTTTAAAGAATGAACATCTTTTAACCTTTCAGGATTGTCTATCAATTTAGCTAACTTAGGACCGATCCCTCTAGAAGATACAAAGTAATAATTTTTAGGGACCGTAAACTCCCCTATAAATGTGTAATAACAAAGTTTTCCTACTTCTAACAAAGCAACTTGTGGTGTTAAAGCTTTATCATAATGTTTACATTGATAATTATCCCATTCGGCTTCATCATTTTGTGAATACTTCAAGTACCCAATAACATCTCTTCCCATATCGCCAGCGCCACTACTTCGCCTAACCTTTTCATATTTGCGGGATAGGTAATCTGAAGCCCATTCCCTTAATAAGTCTTCAAAATCACTTTCTGATATAATTTCTAATTTTTTTATTGGCTCTATTGCTTTTCAATAGAGTAAATCAAGATTCGTTAACTTCTTATCTATTTTAGGAAGACTAATCTCTATTAAGTCTTCCGTTGATTTTAATTCCATATATATCAACCTTTCTAAGACTTAATTGCATTTAAACATAAAAAAATTTGAATCTTCACCCAATGCCGCTTCACTTACTTCTTTATAAAGCTTTTATCAGACAATCTGCTCATCTTTCTATATTCATAGTCAATAAGCTCTCCTTCAAATGATATTGCTATACATCAATTCCCTTTTAATCTTTTTTTATGAGATAATAAAATCGTCCTATTAAATATAATAAATGTAAATAAATAGAAGTTAATTCGATGTTTTTTATATTCAATCTATACTTTTTCAAACTAATTAGGAGTGAGAAAATGTTCGTAGCAATCCATCAAAACGGTAAAAGACAACTTGCCTTTCATGAGGATAAAGAACGCCTATATTCATTAGCCCAAGCAAAAGAACTATATTGTCCTCATTGTCATAAGCATGTTTTCTTTCGCGGAGGGGCTAAGCGGATTCATCACTTTTATCATGAACGTCATGTTGAAGGTAGTTTTGTTGGGGAACCCGAAACACAGGAACATCTTGGTGGTAAGTTAGCAATCTATAATTGGTTAAAGGAACAATACCCGAATGCTTATGTCGCATTGGAAGAACGGATTACTAAGACAAATCAAATTGCAGATGTGTATGCGGATTTTGGGAATGGTCATAAGTTTGCATTTGAAATACAATGCGCGGAACAAACAGCAGAAAAATGGCTGGAACGCCGGAAGCTGTATGCAATAGCAGGTATAAAAGATATTTGGCTTTTCGGTACAAATTTTTATAAAGAAATACATACAGAAGATACCGAGGATGACGAAGTAGTCCTACGTTTAAAATTCGCGCAACAAATTGTGAATGAAAAAGAGCGTAGTGTTTATTTTATTGACGTAAAAAATAATCTGGTAAAACATATCGGAAAGTTCTTTGGTATTTACTTCCGAAACGAAACAAGAGCTATTGTAAAGCTGCAAGAAATCGTCATTGATGAAATGAAACTAATTAAAATACAATCACCATGCAAATATGCTTTATGTAATAAATCCTCGTATGAAAAGCTTCAACAATACTTTATAGCTACAACTAAAAAAGCAGCTGAATTATGGCATAAACGAAAGAAGGAAAATGCTATACGCATTCAAAGAATTCACCAAAAGCAAACGCAACAAAAAAGATTCCAACAATATAAAAGGTATTTGAGTAATTTCAATATAGATAAAGTATTGCAACGTATGTCGCATCGAGAACAAGTATTATTTAGACGATTAGTAAAAGAATGCGGATTTACGGATACTAACTTCCCTGGCATCTTTAATATTCAAATGGAGAACTATAGATGTATTCATACTCCATATCCTTTATGGCAATTACTCGTATTCCATAAAGCAATTAAACATAATTACAGTAAGAAACAACCGATTTATTCGAAGTATTTATTTAAGGATATAAAGAACCAAATCCGATACGATTTTAAAGACGGTAAAGAAGTTGCTACGTTAATTCATAGTTACTTAGTTCTCTTAGAAAAATGCGGCTTCTTGGACAAAAAAACATGGTATCGCAAATACACACATCCATTTGAGATTGAAAACAATGTATTACCAATCGTAAATAATAAAGAACTTAATGCAAATGTCGCCTTATACTTTTCTGAATTCAATTTACTTGCGATTGGCTGGGGTAATTATTATGATACTGAAGTATTTTTTGATGATGACGAACAAGATGTATTAGAAAAAGCTACAAACTATTATCAAAATGTCGTATTAAACAAAATGGAATCACCTTTACAAATTGAAGAGGGTCTACTTGAATGGTTCCAACAAGTTGTTTTAGAACAATCAGTTGAATTAGAAACACATAAAAAAGATTTTATTGATCGTTTAACCTATTTAGTTTTGGAAAAAGAATTTATATCACAAGGCTTCTATGACACTTTTATTGCATTAATAAAAGAGAAATTCAATTAAAAGTATTTATCAACTCTTGAATACGTAATTAAATACATATTCCCTTTAAAGTAGAAACAGCAATGTTTCTACTTTTTTGATTAAATTCATATCTGATTGGGAAAAGTATAAATATTATGCTAAATTCAAAAATCAACAAAACAATAAAAATTCTACTTTAAACTCATTTTCCCTATATATAATCGTATTTATTAACATTTTTAAATTTCGTACAGTTTCAATATAGAACAGAAAATCCAAAAAGATTATCTTATTAATTGCTACTCATAAATAAAAGGTGGTGTTTCAAAAATGAATAGAGATAGTTATATTTTCCCTTATTTTCTAAAAACAGACTTCAATGATATAGAACAAATAATAGAATTGGTTAATATCATTCCAAGCGCAAACGAACCTTTTTCAGCAGATGTATTATACGAATTACTATATAAAACATTACCGTCAGAAAAACAAAAGGAATATTCCATAACTTCTACGCCTCAAAATTTAAGAAAAATTATGCTAGAACAAAAGAACGTTTTAAAAAAAATTACACATGAAGTTAACGAAATAATTAAGAAATATAATGCTTCCCTCAATAATGTTATAGAACTCGGTAATCTTAATGCTAGGATTGAAAAAGAAATTAAGAATGCTGATATTAAAATTGCTAATAATATTCAACGAGTTAGGCAATATTCGTTTTTCAACTTAAAAGCAAATAATATACGCGAATATTTTTACATTAATCTTGTTTTTTGTATGGATCCAAAAGAAGAATTTTATATATGTACTTATTGTGATAGATGGGTTTATAAACCTAAACAAAAACAGATATCCACCTTTAACAAAACAGGAACAATATTACATCCAGAATGCAGAGAAAATCGTAAAAAGCAAAAGTATTTAGAACGCCGGAATAGAAAATAATAGGAGTGATATATATTGAATTCGTTAAATTTAATTTGGGTTAAAACAAGGTCTGTTATACCAAATCCAAAAAACCCCAGACAAGATGTCACTTATAAATCAAGCGAAATAATAAGGATCTTGGAAACTAAGGGATTCGAGGAAGCTATTGTTGCATATCGAAAAGGAAAGTTCTATGTCATCATTAGTGGTCATCGTCGCTGGAATGCTGCAATCGAAATGAGGTTGGAAGAAATACCCATCTACTTAGTTACTGAACCAAAGAACACTCTTGAAGAACTTGAACGGTTAGGTGCCATTCAAGGCAATCAAAGTGATTGGAATGAATTAGAGTGGCTAATTCATACACTTAATTTATCTGAAATGAATCCTAATTATACACTTGAACAATTAGCTCAAAAATTAAATGCTTCTGTTCCAACAGTAAAAAAGAGAATATTTGTAGGCAAATTCTTTTCTACAGAAGAACTTGAAGCTAAGCTTCTAAACAATAATTTCTCCGTTAATATGTTAGATACCATTCGATTATGGTGTCTAAGAATTAAAAAACTTCAGCCTACAGTTTACGAAGACTTAGGTGAACAATATATTAAGGAAATTATGCTACAAAAATTGGAAAACAGACTTTTAAATAGTGAAATTTTAAAGGGGGATTACCTTAACAAAGCTAGTTCTGATGATGTTATTCGATTTTTAACAACACCGAACATGAAAATTAATGATTTTATTAGAGAAATTTCACTAGCTGATAAATCTTTAGTTAGTTATGATGTTAAAACTAACATTTCCACGATAAAAAAAGCTTCCGAAAATATTAAATCTCTTAAATATATCAAAAAAGAAGAAGCAAGCTTAATCTACGATGAACTTTTACAATTAGAAAAGGTTTTAGAACAATTAGATACTAGGATTCAAAATAATATTGCTAAACAGGAGGAAAAGTGATGGAAAGATTAAATTTAGAGCATGTTCCTTTGGATAAGATTCAGCCGAATCCATTAAATCCTCGGCGGAATCTATCTCAAGATATAGACAGACTAATAACTGTTATTAAAAAAAATGGTTGGGAAACTGCTATTACTTGCTATAAGAAAGATGGAAATTATATTATCTTATCGGGTCATAGACGGTTTGAAGCTGCATGTCAAATGGATTTAAAAGCAATTCCAGTCTATGTTGTAGCTCCCCCTGAATCTATTGAAGAAGAACTAGATCGTCTTTCTTCTGTCCAAGGCGGGAAACGGGACTGGACTACCTACGAATGGGGAAAATATTTATTTAACCTATCGAATAATAATTACGAAAACTGGTCCATGAAAGAACTTTCTTACAAAACTGGAAAAGGTCTCAAAGTAGTAAGAGAAGCTTTAAAAGTGTTCAACTATTTTCCACATCAAGAAATTGAAGATAGATTAGCTAACGATAAGCTAACAATTACTTTATTAGCTAGAATTGTTGATTTCATTAATGACTTGAAGATACAGCATCCTACGCTAGTTGCTGAACTTACTGAAGACTTGATTCGTGATAGTTTGCTTTATAAAGCAGAAAACAAAAAGATTTCAACCACTCAATTAAAATCTGATATCCTTCTTGAGTCTGCTGATTTAGTAATTTTAAAACAATTTTTCAGAACACCAAAGATGAAATATTCTGAAGCTATTAAATTAATTGGAGTAGATGATGTTTATGTGGATTCTAAGCTAAAACGTTCATTAAAAACAATTCAATCAAGAACTACTGAAATCGCTCAAATTGACTTTAATAATTTTGAGGATTCACTATTACTAGCAAAAGATTTACAAACACTTCAGATTAACATCCAACTAAAAAAACAAGAGATAGAAGAGTTTTTGCAAAAATAATTGTAATTAATCTTTCTAAAACAACGAATTAAATTTGATATTTAGTTCTTTATTTTATTTAGTTACAACTCCATTTACACGTTGAAATCGAGATTTTTTAAATGTAGCAAGCTGGAAGCAGAAAATTAATTAATCTATAACAATCAAAAAAAGACCGAATCCTTCAAAATAAAGGTTTCGGTCTTTTAAAAAAAATTATTTGTTTTCTAAAAAATCGTTATTTTTCAACTTTGAAATCAGCTCTAACTACAATGAAAATAAAGCGAAACTACACATTATCTACAGCAGAGCTAATATCAGCACTTTCATAAACAGATTTCAAATATGCATCATGCAATGACTTATCAAATTCCTCAAGCAGCTCTAAAATCAAGTAATTTTCATAAAGATAGTTTTTCTTCACGTGACAATTCATTAAAATCTTCTAATTCTTCACTATCTAATTGAAGTAATTCTATTGCTTGTTTCAACAAACTTTCTTCAAATTTGTCTGCTTGCTCAAAGGTTAAAAACTGTCTTACATCTTCATAATCAACATAATATGTTTCACATTCAAAAGAGTATAAAACATGTAATACATCTGTTGTGAAGTGATATGTTGCGGGATGTCGAAGTGTTTCTAACTTTCTTCAGCTGCGTATTCTAATATTTCCCGAATTAATTCTGTATTTTGTTCTAAATAACTAAAAATAGCTTCCCTCATTTACAATAAACTCCATATATATTTTTCAAAGTTCAATTTTCATCACCTCCATAACGACCATGCAATCATTTGAACAGCTTATTACACGATTTTTCTATTACATTTTCGCCATTTCACGTTTTTGCTTTGCCAAAGATTTTCTTTCATCTTCAAGTAATTTTACGTAGCTCTTCAGTTCCATAATTATACCGTCTGGACAAAATTGCTGTAAGTGGGCTTGACGTAGTTTATAAAGCATGAGTTCTTTATCGATTGCAGCCATCATTTTCACAATTTCAGCAATTTCCTTACGAACACCCCTCACTTTTGATTGCATCAACTCGTGCTTCTTTTCTTTAATAAGTAAGTTTGCTCTATCGATTTCATTTGCTTCCACACACTGCAAAATAACACGAATGACTTCTAGCTTATTCATACTTACTAATCGCTTTCTCAATTGAACGCTCAAATGTTTCAATTAAAGTTTTTTGAATTTCAGGTGTTAGCTGCTGATTGGCTAAAAGAGGTGGTAGCTTTCCTAAAATTTCTGCTACGACCTGCCCTCTCGATTCAATTGTTTTACGATTTTGGCGAAGTAATTCTACTTCTCTCTGAGTTGCTTGCTCTAATTCGCGAATATGTGCATCGATTTCATTAATTTTCGCTTTACTATTTTCGCGGATCGCTACAATGCTTACTATTTGCTTACCAATTTCAATAAAGTCCATTGCGGCATCCATTTTACGCATATCAAGGAGGTGGTTATTTTCCTGTTCTTGTTTTTGAAGTTCAGCAGACTTTTTCTCCGGAATAATAACTTCTCCTTCAAATACTTGCTCATCTACAACTTTTAAACTATTTCGTCGGCCCGTCATACATTTACTCCTTCTTTCATTAATTTATTTTTCACAGCTGCAATTTCACTTAAATTTTCGCGTATAGTTGTCAATTCATCTTCACTTAATAAATCTTCATCGCTGTCTAATACAGTTAAAAATTCATCGAAATATTCATTGATTGATTGCAAATTCACTTCCTGTAGTTCTTTTACATCAACTAAAACATCACTTAAAGTGTCTTCCTCCCATTTTTTTAAGCTTTTATTTACATCTTTTAATAGACGGTCTTTCCAACGATGGACTTCAATTACATAGAAGATGGCATCAATAAATAATGAAGCCGCAATCGATAGGTTACGCGTTGATGTGGCACCAATACGTTTTAAAAAACTGGCTAACGCATTATGTTGCTCGCGTGTGAACGTTTTACCAAACCATTTACCGACCGTTTTTAATGATTTTTTTGCTAAGTTTGCAACGCCAGCACCAGCACCACCACGGCCACCATAGCGTGCTAAAAATGTTCTTACTAAATTATCGGTAGTACGGGATGCGATTTTACGTGAAATGCCTTCGACAACTGGTTCAAAATGATTTGATATGATTTCTATTTTTTTCGTGAAGTTAACAATTGCCGCATTGACTAGTTCCTCAAGCTTTTCATTTAAAATCATTAACTCTTGCCCAAGGTAATCGGTAATTTTCTTTCTTTCCAATTTTTCATAACGTGGAATCAAATGTGCCTTTACATAACCTGTACATTCTTCAGTGGAATTCCATTTATTAGCATCTCTTATTTCCAATTCGATTTGAGTTGCCATATTAATTTTTGCTTTTTCAAATAGACTCGGCAATTGCTTCGTCATTTTTTCAAATGTATCGTAGATTAGTTTTTGTGCTTCTATCTTTTTCACTTTTAAATTATCGATTTCTCTTTGGATTAATGCCTTTTCTTCGTCAGACGATTCATAAATTGAAACTTGTTTTTGCCATTGCAGTTCTGCTTCTTCTAACAATTGTAACTGGTAGTTAAATAATGCTTCATTAACACGTTGCTGTCTTGCTGGCGATTGCACTTCTTGGCGAACTGCTTCCCATAATGCATCTGATTGTGGAAGCTTAATACCGTCACCTGGAAGCCCTTCAATAATGAAATAAGAGATGTCTTCGTGTAAAAGATCCTTTGCATATTTCACAATTTCCGTGATACGAACATTGTCTTGTGCAATATTTGCTGGTGCGCGATTAATTACTAAAAAAAATTTCACATCATCTTGTAAATAGTTAGCTATAAATTGTAAAAATTCAGCATCCGCCTCTCCAATGCTAACGCGATAATTTACAACATAAATTAGAACATCGCTATTTGGAATAAATTCTTTTAGCACTTCTTCATGCTTTTCGTGAATCGAACCATACCCTGGCGTATCGAACAATCGCATTCCTTGTAGTTGATGTGGCATTTTTGGCACATTGAGACGAAGGCGTAGTACATCATCAGATGGTTCTAAACATTGCGTGTAAAATTCATTTTCTGATAATTTTCGTAATGTCGCATTTTTCATTATGGCGTAGGGTGTAATTGTTGAATCCACATCATATTCGTACAGTTCAATGACAGTACCTGTAGTAGGCTGAGCAGCCGTATAAATAATTTGCTCACCAAGTAAACCATTTATAATAGATGATTTCCCCGAGCTAGTTTCACCTAGCATTGTAACGAAACTTTCCGGATAGTCTATACGTTCTTCTAGCAACGTAAACATCGTCATTAATGACTCATTTTCTGTTTTTTCAAGTACTGGTTTTATTAAATCCATATTGTCAATGAGTTGCATGTAACCCCTCCAATGAACAAATATATTGTAAATCGTCTTTTAGCTTTTGCTGCTTCTCTTTATAGTCGTTAATTTCAGCGAAGCGAATTTCACGTACCTCTTCATATGCCTTTTCTAACATTGCTTCTTGCTCATTGTGAATTTGTGTAAATGTTTGCTCCACATGCTGAATAAATCCTGCTAAGTCTGCCTTTAATGTTTCAGCTAAATTATCAGCAAATAGTGAAATTGGGTGTTCCAACTCTTGCATCGTTGTATTTTGACGACTTTTTTGTATTAAATTTTTCGATTTTTTCCCAATAAATGACCCTATCATTCCTACTATAGCTGTTGCACCAAGTGCTGCCCAGCCAAACGGGTTTGAGACAAGTAAAATTACCCCAATCCCCCCCGCTAAACCTCCGAGTGTTGGGAGTGTTTTTTCAAATTTAGTTGAAGATTTTTTATTAAATTGCTCGAATTTCTTAAATTCACCTGTTGATGTACGAATATTTAAATTATTATACGTCTCCTGTACTTTTAATTTAATATCCGTAACGTGTTCAAGATATTCAGCAAGTACTTCATTTGAATAATCTTTTTGTAAATCATCAAAGGCGGTCGCTAAACGATTGCCGTCTACGACATTTGATTTTACGATTCTTTGAATTTCCACTCGCAAGTTTTCTTTTACAATTGCAACATTATCTTCAATCCAACTTTTTAATACACGCTCGTCCTTTAAAATATCCAACTTTAGTTGATTAAGAATACGGTTATTTTCATCGATATTTTGTTGTAATAAATCTTCTTGCTCTCTCAAATATTCATAATGAACTTCTGGCTCTTTATCGTATAATTCTATTTTATGTTCTAAAGCTTGTATTACATCTTTAATTGCCTGCTGTTGCTGTTTGTTGACTTCATCTCGAATAATGTTCAGCCAATTAGATGTAATCGAATTAATGAATTGTTCAAATTCCGGTATGCCTGATGCGTTAACCATGGTATCATTTCTTGTTAAACGCCCCGTTAATGCTGCATACACATTTAAGACACGAATATCTATTTTACTTTCCATTTTATACATTTTCCCTATTTTCTCTAAAATGTATTTATTATGTTGAAGACCGTCCTCAACTTCACCACTTGATTCATCATGCCATTGATTTTGAACAAACCACGCTTTTGAAAGTTTCGGCCATACCATTTTCAAAAAATTTGCTTCTTCTGCTGTAATCGGTGGAACTGTACGTAGCATAAATATTGCTGCTGATAGCTTTTCAATGTAATCCATCGTAGTTTTCGCATTCGTTTTCGTAATACTACCTACTCCAGGTAAATCGACGAATACAACTCCATTTTTCAATAAATCATGCTTCTTAAATAATTGAATCATTTTCACTTTTTTTTCATTGGCAGGGTTGTGTGCATTATGCACATATTGTTCAATTTCCTTTGCAAAAGATAAATTAATCGGTGCCTTATCTTCAAAATGAACAACAATTTCTTTTTCATTGGCATAACGTATTTCTACTGGTACACAAGTTGTTTCATCTGCATCTACTGGTAGTACAAAATCATCCATTAATAATGCGTTTAAAAAGCTACTTTTTCCTGTTCCTTGCATACCTAAGACAGGAATAAAAAATTCTTCAGTATGACTATTTTTTTGCTTATGTCGTAGACTTTCAACGTATGTGAAACCCGTTAAAGGATCTTTATCTGGTAGTACTTCTTCAATGATTGATAATAATCTTGCATCGTTTAATAGTTCACTTGCCATTAGAAATCCTCCCTTTTCATAAACCATTTTTTGTAAAACGGCAAACGTGCATATGCTAAGTCCTTTTCAATGACTGCAAGCTTATCCACTAAAGCTTGCTCTTTAATTGTAGTCGTTAACGTCATTTCAAGGTTTGATAATTTTTCTTGTATTGCATCGAAGCCTTTATTATTCACGATTTCATGTGAAATTTGCTGTTCCATCGACTTTACAGATGCCACTACATCGCTATTAAGTCGCTGAATCGATTGCTCATTTAACGAAATGAAGCGAACAGTAACTTCTTCTAGTGCTATTACTTGCTGCTTCACATCATTTATTAACTGCTCAGTTTGTTTTTCGTGCTGTTTCGTTAACGCAGTTATATGCTCTTCAAAGCTTTTCTGTAAGGAAACACAAAAATCGTTTAATCGTTGTGTCGAAGCTTCTGTCATTTGCTCGAATTGCATTTTTTGTTCAGCAATTAATGTTTGAAATATATCTATTTCTTGCTGTAGCTTTTGTTCATTTATTGCTAATTGTTCATTTAATGAAATAAAGTTATCATTTTGCTGTACTAAATTCGATTGTGTATTCTCAGCTACTTGTACAAAGTTTTGCTGCAATTCCTTCAAATTAGATATGAAGGCTGATGTGACTTCTCCCGTTTTCATGTCAAACGACTGAACGCTTTTCGCTAATTCCAATTCCTGTATTTGTGCCAGCTCTTGAAGCATGTCCGTCATAAGCAGCTTAATAGAATCGATTTGCTGTTGTCCGATATTTGTTAACTGCTGTGTTTGTTCCTTTTGCAACTTTTCTACACCCATTAATATTTTCATCGACTGCTCTACATCGTGTGCCATTCGCGTAATCGGCTTTTTCGTTGACTCAATATTTGTACTGATCGTTAAAAGCTGCCCCTGTAAAATTTCTTCAATTTCTTTAATACTTCGTTCCTGTCTCTGCATAACAGACTGTAAAATGTTCGAAATTCCTGATTCTATATTTTTAGTTAAACCATCTTGTAACTCTGTCATAATATCTTTTGTTGCTTCATCTATTTCAATCATTAAAGATTTGTTCATGTCACTTCACTCCTATACGTTTTGTTAATGCATGTAAGTATTGTTGGTACGCGCGAGCTATATGTCCTGAACTAATTAAATACGACATATTTGATTGAATGTAATGTGTCATTTCTGCTGCATCATGGACGATTGTTTTGGAGTCATCCAGTTGGAGATGTATTAATGAGAATAAAGGACTGACATCGTTAATAAGACGTTGCCCTTCTTTAAAGACGTCCATCCGTTTAACATCATTAAACATTTCAACCGCTTCTTCATACGCACCACTTTCAAGAAATTCTGTAAACGATTGCATCACTAAATTGCAAACTGATTTTTGTTGCTTCAGCTGGCGAACAATTTCACTTTTACTAATTTGTGATTTAGCTTGTCCAACTTGTGACACATCGGCAAGAATATAGGCATTCGTCGTGCTTGATACTAGCCAATTTAATACGGTACCACGTTCCTTAGCTAGTTTATTTTCATAAACAATATATATTTGACCAATTTTTAGCAAACCATTTGTATAGAGTGACTTTTGTTGCTGCTCCGTTATTTGTAATGAAAAATAGCGTTGCACAAAATGAATAAGACTATCTTCATCCCAGCCGAGGACAATTGTTTGCTTAAATGAAATTTCCCCTTTATTTAATTGCTCTACTCGTTCAATACATTTTTTATAAAACATGCGTACCATTTGATGGCTCATCATATACATTTGGTAACTAATCTTTGTTACTTCCATCTGTACCATTTTCCCCGAATAAACAATGACCTTTTCATTTTTGATTTTTTTAGCATATTGTTGAATTGTTTTTTCGTTTTTTGTTAAGTCCTTTTGAATTTCCACTAAAAGAGATTGAACTTTATATATCGTCTGCTCAAGGCTTGTTAGTTGATCACGGGCCGCAACTTTTTCATCTAAAGCTTTCTTTTGTTTTTCCTGCATTTCTACTAATTTTCGAATAGCGGATTCTAATTGATTCGACCATTCGTCTATTTTTTGCTGTAGCGTTTTATTGAAAACCGTGCCGTATTGAGTTAAATTTTGTTGAATAACTTGTTTATCAACCACTTCGATTTCATCATAAACCGTAATATATCCCCAATCTTTGTTTACTAAACTTCCAAAAAGACGTTTAGCGCCTCCTACAAGACCTCTTTGTTTTTCTTGACGTTCAATTGTTTCTGAACGTGATTGGACTTTTAAAAACTGCTGAGATTGCTGACTATTTGTCGATGTAACAAGCGACCTTAATAATTCCCCTAAATCCGCACCAAATTCATTCATTAACTTTGAAACGTCTGAATGCTTCTTTTTCATTTCACTAATGAACTTATCCTCAATTTCCCTTGCGCTATTTTTTACACTTGATAAAATTTCTCTTGCACCAATTAAATCGCTATTAGTTAGTCTACTTATTTTTGTTTTACATTTTGTAAGCTCATTATTATACGTATTAAGTATCTTATTTAGCTCAGCTTTCATTTTATTAAGCTCATAAAAAGCGTTATCCATAGCAGCGATTTGCTTTTCAAGATCCTTTTGAATACGCTCAATTTCCTTTTCAAACGTTTCTTTATCGCCACTTAATTTACTTTCTTCTTCAACTAAATTATTCATCAGGTGAACTAAGCTACGACCACGTGTACGGAATAGCTGAGGACCAATTTTTTGTTCATATGATTGAATCATATTTAGTAGTAGCTCTAGTTGTGATTCTTTAAATTTTTGCTTATCTTTTTGTTGTCGCGCATCAATCGCACGCTTCGCTGATAGCTGGACGATTTGTACGATTTCATGTAAAGATGAATCAATCGCATCTAAAATTCTTTTAGTACGATTGAAATGCTCTTTCGCTACCTCTTCACGGCTTTTTTCGACAATGCCATTAACACCTATTTTCGGCACAACAGAATCCAGCATATTTTGAACGATAATCATCGGCTTATGCTGCTCATTAATTTGATGTAAAATGCGATGTGTTGTTGCATCTGAATTTGTTTTTAACGTTACTACATATAAACATAAGTCGATTGTGGGTAATAGTGTTGATAACGTTAATTCTTCATGACGTTCTAAACCAAAAGCATCTAAACCCGGACTATCAATAATTTGAATATTATTTGGCAATAAGAAATTTTTTGACTGTAAATGAATTTCTTTTACTTTGAATTTATTTTCTACATTATTTGCCTCATCACCGTATTTTTTTAACGCCTTTGCAACGTCTTTTTCTGCAACTTTAATCGTTTTTCCATCTTCAAAAACAATTTGGGCATTCGTCATATTTCCTTTTGAACAGATAATAATAGACCCTGAACTTGGACGTACAGCTGTCGGCAAAATCGGCTCACCTAACAATGCATTTAGTAGCGTTGATTTACCACTGCTCGTTACACCAACTAGTCCGATTCGAATCGTTTCATCCTTCCAACGCTCCATTCTTTCTTCTAGGTCTAAGCGTTGAACCTTAAAGTAATTAGCAAGCGTATTATTTTCAGATAAAAGTTGTAATAACTTATTTCCATATATAATTTCGTTCATATTTTTCTAATATTCCCCTTCGAATGTACTTCTAAGACTTCTTTATTTGATAATCTATTTTGAAAAAGAATAACTAGTATAAGTTACATATTTTGAAGTACCTAGATTCAAAAATTGTTTATCTAATTATACATCTAGTATAATCAATTTGGTTTCCCATTGTAATAAATTGGTTAAACCTTAATGTATGTTATCTTTTAAGTTCCACTTTATATAATCATAGTTAAAAAACCTTAATATTAGGAGGAATTTAATTTACAACCACGAACAAACGTTTTATAATTCAGTTAAATCAATAATTAACAAGGGAACCCCCCAGCTCATAAAGTGGCTTTGCTGTCGCTTTATTTGAGTTTGGGGTTTTTTCGTTTAGGAGGAAAAGATTATGCAAAATGAAAAATTAATTAATCAAACTAAAAATGTTATCACAACAAAAGAAATGACGCTGAAGTTAAAATTGCCTAAACCTTTTGAAGCTCTTATCATTGCACTGTGCGAAAATAATTTTATTCAAGCGCAATATATTAATGACGAATGGTTAGTATTCGAAAATCAAAAGCTTCCTTGCCTAAAACTATTAGCTGTTGATGATTACACTAGCGCAATGAATCAAGACGATTTAAATATTCTAAACGAATCTTATGAAATCGAGAGTTCACGAGAGTTAGCGTATTGGCCATATACTCTTTACAATGATGATGAAATCGTTGGCTTTGAACATATCATCATCGCAAAAGATGTCCATAAAAATCCTGATGGAAATCTTCACTCTAAATATGTTCTTTATATTGAAACTTTTCCTACTGTTGCTAAATGGAACGACCCTTTAGAAAAAGTTTTAAAAGCTGTTGAAGAAATTAACATTTATCCTTCAGACGTCTATCCTTGCGCCGTTTTCGATACGGAGTTTGAAGCATTTCAGTACGCTGAATTAGTGTACCCCGAATACCCACTGGTTAATGTGATTGTTCTTGAGCATGTATTAATTAATGGCTTTTCTGAAGATTAATTTATCTGGCTATACCGGGTTTTGAAATATTCGACCGGCTCCATTTATTCGCTATGTCTAGGACAAAACTTCCTAAAGACAGAATTTCGATTAGAAAAAGCGTAAAGGTTTATGTACCTCTACGCTTTTTATGATGCTTTTTTAATCACTCAATTAGTTTACTCTTTAGCACCCTTTTAAAGATTAAAATTTGTAATACATGTTCATATTGCCGCTTGTATTTACTACTCGCCCTTCTGCATCGAATACAATATCGCCCGCTAGTTCAATTACTAGCCAAGCATCATCCGTTTTCATCGATTGCTTTTCTTTAGCATATTGTCGATTTGCAACCGCCTCTGCTTTTTCAAATGACTCCGCATCGACTGTACCGATAAATTCTTCCTTTTCTTCCGTTCGCTTAACAATAGCGTATTTTTTCTTTAGCATTTTACTCTCTCCTTTGATTATTTTATATAAAAAAACATCTGCTCAATATGCAAAACGATTACTTCTCGTCACGCATCCGAACAGATGATTTTTCCAAAACGATCCCTCGAAAGGGTATAAAATTGTTGTTGTATGAATTATAAGTGAAATAAATATTCTTATTACTAGTATAGCTACAGGAGGCTCTGTTTTTAATAGCTACTTAAAAATTTATTTAAGTATTATCTGATCGCCTTTCCATTACTTTTTTAATCTTCCTATGCTATAACTAGCAGAAAAAAAGTAGGTAGCTAAGTGAAATTCAAAGACATCCAGATTGATCAATATGAGGCTTCATACCTTGTGCCTAAGGGATTTTAAACTACATATTATTTTCGATATCGATATTTTCAGTTTAGAGTTGTATCGAAAATTAGCGATTGATTATAACATGCACAATTTATATAAAATTGTACCTATCCCTGTCCTAAAACGCATTTTTGGGGATTTCACTTATCTAGATGACAAATACAAATATGGTATGAAAGGTCATCTAGCTCTAACGTCCAAAGATGAAGATTTCTTCGAAAAATGCCAAGCATTAGAAAAAGAAATTTTAGTTGGAATGCAAAAATTAGGATACTACAATGAAATAGATTTTGAAATTAATATTATTTCATGGCGTGAGTGGGACCCTATAAAATCTTTAACAAATGCTTGTTCATATATAGCAGCGGATACAACCTATAATTTATATCATCCAAAATTTATCCAGCTTTATGATTTAGATAACCAATTCAAATTATTTAAGTATAGCGATTCAATCTACTATGAAGATGATCCTCAGGATGCAAAAAAAATTGTTGAGTTAATCAATAAAGGCGAATTGAAAATAAATTACGTTAATAGTGATTTATTGCCCATTTTAAAAACAGAGCCGGCAGCACAAACTGATTTATGCTGTCAAATCGAAAAAAATGATACAAAAATTTCAATCTATAATAATGCGGAAAAGAATGTACTTGAACAAATTTTGAATAGTTTCTAAATCATCATATTCATATCATTTCAAATCTGATATAGAAAAAGGTCGCTACAGTAGTCATTACTACTTAATAGCGGCCTTTTTTCATGCTAATCACATGCAGTCAATAAAACATCATATAAAGATAATGTCATTAAAACAATTATACATTTCAACTTTATTTTTTCAAGTTTTGTTTAACTAACGATTTTTCACCGCCTACAATCATAGATTAATAAATCCAGATGATATTATGCAACATGTTACATTAGCCGAGGCTAATATTGATTGGCATTCCGATGAACAATACAACTTAGAAACTGAGGATATTCAAAATTTGGCAAACAAACAAGAGCAACTTTATTTAAAAGCTGGACAAGCACTTGATTACACAGTTGAAGATGGTTATTTCAATGAAGACTGTGTAACTGTTTATGTATTGAAAAATGAAGAAAAACAAGAATTACCGATTGTTGGAATCCAATCTTTCAAATTACCCGATGAAATAGGTGAATATGTTATTGTCTTCAACTTAAAGACAGATCAAGGCGATGATGCTCAATATGTTGGTAAAATCATTATTCAATGACTTTGACTAAAAATCATTCGCTAACGCGCAGATTATTTTTAAACACACGAAGTTTAATAAAAGTAGCCAATTTTCAAGGGTGAAGATTGGCTTTATTTGTGTATTTGACAAGCGAATAAGTTTTAAACTAGTACCCCTAATATACTATTCCTTTTAAAACATTTACGGTTCAAAAATAATACTGATTTCGAACATGGTTACTACGTATAGAACTTATTATAGTTACTATATCGAGTTTAGTTGTTACTACACGTTTGGAGAGGAATCTTGTTCATATTAAAAGTTGCAAACTTCAATGCGTTTACAACACATAGTTACTATGTATAATGCCTATGTGATTTTTCTACTTTTGACATCTGCCCTACTTACTTTTATTCGAGAAGATTAAGAAAATCATCTTGTCTCACACTCCGACCTCGCAACCTGGCCCCCAGCCAAAACGTTGCGTCAGCCCCGGCCAATTGTTATTTAATAATTGGGGGTTAGTAACAAGTTGAAATAGAGTGCTGTTTATACAGTTTTAATAAGAATTCCTAAAAATTTTTAAGTTTATTATGAGGAAGCAACCATCTATTACAAATTCTATACCAGAGTAGATTTCATACTTCATTACAAACCCCATTACAAAAACCATTAGGAATTTCTATAATCAAACGAATCTGCTTATAAACACCTACTTATCAACGGTTTAGAGAAATCTAATTTTATACTGCTAGCTAAAAAAGAAAACGCTAATGTTTTTAAATCCCTCTATAAAAACTTTTCGGCAGCGATAATATTTTATGGATTAACTATAAAATTAAAAAGGTTGTTATAAACTAATTATGCTCAATATAAATAAATCAATAAGGTAATAATTGGTGTTTTTAGGTATTAAAAAAGACCAATAAGCAAACTCATCTTATCGGTCTATTATGCTAAAGTGATTTTAAAAATTTTAAGGCACGACAAATAAGCTGTATGAACCCTATTTTAAAAAATAGGACATTAACAGCTTGTGATATAAAAATCATTTTAAATTTTCAAATAACAATTGTGCTTACAAATTTAATTCATATTTTAAAATTTATACTTGATCGGTTCGTTCGTTATTTTTAATGCTTGTTCTAACAGTCTTTCTTTTTTCTCTTCAATTGATTCTTTTGATTTTAAATCATCCTTAATTGATTTTGTGTTGATGTTAATATCGTTCATAGCATCTTTAAATTGCTGTTTTGGTAAAAATACTACTTTTGATTTTAATGTTTTAACTACAGCATTTAATAAATGCTTCTGTGTAAATAAACCTTCTTTCGCCCATTGACGTACAAGACGTTTTTGGAATTCTGTAGATAATAAAGATTGTTTATAATTTACCGTTTTATAAATTTTCAATGTTTTAGCTTGTAATAGGAACCAACTATTTTCAGTTGGATTTAACGTTGGTACTGTTTTTACAAGGTCACTTAACAGTACATTTACTTCTTCTAATGCTTCATCTAGTAAAATTAAATGATTGTCAGAAGCTTTTTCATTGAAATAATCAACAAGGGCTAATAAATTCTCTTTATTTTTAAAATACATTACTATTTCATCTTTTGATGGTACAGAAGACGCTGCTGCCGCAATCACTTTGATGATAGATGGTAATAAGAAAAAATCAACCATCGTATTAATCGCTTTCGAACTGTTTTCATCAGCATATAGGTCGTGATAGATTACGTTATCACCTTCTGTTGAAAAGTAAGTGACTAAGGCTTGACGATACATTTCTACGCCTACCATGCCGAATCTATCAAATAGCTGGTCCTGTACGTTTTTAATGAAAATCGGAATTGTTTCTGGACGCATTTGCGTGTGGAAAAATCCATTTTGATCGGCATAATATTCGATTTCGCGACGAGCAGCTTCGCTAGGTCGAATGTTTTCTTTTTGACTTAAAACTGGATTGATTCGAAAACCAATTACATGCTTTTTAATTTTAGACATACGCTTTTTACGAGCCTTTTCTTGATAGCCGCAATATGCGTGTAAAGTCGGCATAAATGCAGCTACGTTCGATTTCTTGAAAACTTGTCCTTCAATAAATACTTCAATTAAGTCATTAGAAATCAATACATTTAAAGCGCTCGCCAAAGAAAAGTAACTATCAATATAGTTTACCCCTTTGTGTGTGACATTGCTGTATAACGATTCAACTGTTGATTTCTTCACTACGCCGTTGATAATGCCTCGCGTAGCAATATATAAAAATAAGCGTAGCTCGTTTTTATTCAAATTTAAAACAGCTGGCGATGTATAAGCCTTTAAATTTCGTACATATGATTCCTCTGCTTTTTCTTTCCCAACTACCACGTGGAATTTTGAATATAAAAATTCATTTTTTTGAGTTAGTAAATTTAATTCTTTTAATTCAGTGATTACACGTACTAAAGTTTTATTTTGAAAATTTAGCGCATGTTTAATTTCTTCTAACGTGCTATAAATTCGGCCATCCTTTGCAACAAAATTAATTGTATATAACATAAATTGCAATGCGCTCTTAGAAATATCTACTGAGCCATTCGCTAACTGAAACATAATTTTTTGACTTAGTTTTGCTGTTTTTGAATTACCGACGTTATTTGAGCGATCAAACTCGTATTTAATTTGCTCATATTCATTAATTTCGTTTTTATACGCTAACATTGTCATTCTCATTGCACTCCTTTTTAGTAATGAAAAAAGAGAACCCCGAAGCTAGCAGACACAATCATAGTGTCTGCTTATACTTTGGGGTTCTCCCTTGTTTCTATATTAAATTTCGTTACGTTTATCTTCTATATTTAAAATATATCATCAAACTTTTACTTACGCAAAGAAAGAGTCTATAACCTGAACTGCAATCTTTTTAAGAAAAGTTTCACCTTTTTATCATAGAAATTTCGGAAGCAAATATTCGTTAAAAGCAGCGACACCTGAGTATTACCTCTGAATTAACTGCTACAATGATCGATGTAATTGCTGAAATTATGCAGATTTAATTACTACTTAACTTTTAACAAGATGCGGACTAATGCTTGCTGTTTTGCTGCAAGCTTTCCGTATTGAAGATGATAATTTTAAATTTACTAGTTGTCTTATATTAAAATGTTACCTCGAAAAAATCGACTTTGGAACAGTTTTGTTAATCTTAATTTTTTAATAGAGAACGCTTTAAATGTTCCCCATTGTCTATGTCTGTCGAATATGCTAACCTTACTTCTCATTGAGTCAGTATTGTCAATGGTTTGATGCCTTTAGTGACATAGAAAAAGGCGGACTATATACCGTATTAATAGTCCAAGTCCAATTGATTTTTTAAGCGATGCTTTTTTTACCTTCATAAAAAATTTAAAAAGTAATATCGATTTAAACTAAAATAGCACGAGGAATCCCCGTGCTATTTCAGTTTATAGTACTCTAACCCTTTATCTACTAGTGCGCTTACTAAACCTCCCATTTTCAGATCACGCACTTCTTTTATTTCCTTTACTTTATAAAATATTTGCTCATCAAAGTACACAGACTTCTTTATAGTTTTATCCTGAAATTCTCTTGTTTTTTTATACAGTTCAAATTCCAACTCTTTGATATCTTTTGTTTCTGCTGAATCTTTTACTTTAACAGTATTGGCATCAACAATCAGTCGGTCATATTCTTTAATCGTAATTTTCGAATACACATTTCGGGCTAATGATGCTACGTTATTACCTCCGCTATACACCCAGTTTTGCTCATCGTCTTGGACAATTGCTGCATTCGTTAATTTATTTTTTAAAGTCCTCGTATCCATGTCCAACTGTTTAGCAACTACTTCAATCGATTTACTTTTATTTAGTATCGCCATCACTTCCTCAAGTGAAACATGCATCGTTGCTGACTTGCTTTTTTTACGAGCTGTTGTCTTTTCTTCCTTTACTTCAGACTCATTTCCTACTTCATTCCTGTTCATATGCTCTTTTTCTAGCATTGAAATCATCTCCCTTTCCTTCTGTATATAAATATTCTAGCGACCGTTGTCTGCTATTCGAATACCTTCTAAAAGAAAAAAAACAACTAAATTTCATCTTCAAATCCGCCTGCTGCCAGAATACAATATAAAAGTTAAAAGTAAGAAATCATACTTTATGAAAAGAAAAAGCGTACCAAAGTAAACACTTGATACGCTTCCATTCTTATAATTGTTGGATTAATGCTTTTAATGCTTCAAACTCTTCTGCCGATAAAGTAACACCCTTTCCCATCTTTTCACGATTAGGCGCCCATTCACGGATGTCATACTTCGGTGCATTACCGTTCCAACTAATGTGGTTTAGCTCTTTCTTCCAGCCTTTTGCGGATTCAGATAATACACCAATATGCTCGACAACTTCATATTTAATTTCTGCGATGCTTACACCCCCACTAATTGTTCCATTTGTATTTCTTCTATAATGTGTCCATTCACTAATTCATAAATATAAACTGAGCCATTTAATTCTTTATAATCTTCTATAATCATTTGCTCATCCAATGCTTTTAAAGATGGTGTTACTAGAATGAAACGCGTATTACCCTCAGCTTCTTCGCTTGTGAAATCTACTAATCCATATGCCTTCTTTTCTCGAATATTTAAACGACCATTAGCATATTCATACTGTTTAATCACCTCAGCATAGTCCGTAGGGATAATCCGCGCGGGACTGCTAATGGGCTGCACATTCAGTTGTGTAAGTGATTTAATTGATTGCAGTTGTATACTTCGTTCGCGCTCAATGTCTTCTAAACGCTCCTTACTGCGCTCTTCTAAATCTTCAATTTGTGTATACGTTTGATTGATTAAAGCACTATTTTTATTATTTGGATTATCATCTAAATAATTCGTTAAACGTTCTTGTAATACTTGCATTTGCTCATTAAATGAACGACGTAAATATGTGCTTTTTCGATTTAAATAGTCGTCACGTTTCATTTGAACAGATTGCAGTACCTTTTTCGCTTGAATAATCGATTGACGTTTAAATGACTTGTCTTCTTCCTCGCCTATATTTTCAAATTGAAACGGTTGTTGGAATACGAAGTACGGATCGATTTGAATAAATTCACCTGAAGCTCTTTTAGCCAGTAGCATCAATTCCTGCTCCAACTCTCGACTATTCCCATCCACGACACTAACTCTACTTAATTCAATGGTTAATGGCTCACTTACATATGCCTTCACGTTACAAATCGGCAATGCCACTTGTTGCAATTCCTGACTTGCTAATTCCATTGCTAATTTTTGTATTGGATGGTCATTTGCTATCAATGAAACATCTTCTGTTTGCTTGGATACACTTAATGCGAAACGTAAAGATTCATTTGTACGTAAAACATATTTCTTACGTTTAATCAGCTCACGAATATTTTTAGGGAAACGATCAATTCGTACTATTTTATTGTCTTGCGAGAAGTTCAACTTAATACGTGATGTTTCAAACTGTTTCACTGCAAATTCGCCATAAACTCGCGGTGGCATACTACTAATAGAAATTTCTTGATACGCTCTTCTTGCACCAGGTAGATCAAAGCTTGAGTCATCTAAACGTTCTTGTTTGGCAAGCTCTAGCAAACGCTTATGTTCATCTGATAACGTTTTTTCCATCGTTGCAATGAGTTCATCTAAATTTTCACGTCCACTAATAGCACGTTCCATTAAATTCGCTAAATCAATATTGTTCTCTTCAAGTACCTCACCAATAAAGTCATATACTTGGTCTTGTCCTAAATCTTCACGCATTTGATCCATCTTACTTAACAAGCGAATCAACACATCTCCTTCACGCGTATTGCTTGCAACGAGATTAAATATAAATACTTCATTCTTTTGTCCAATACGGTGAATACGTCCCATCCGTTGCTCTAAACGGTTCGGATTCCATGGGATGTCATAGTTTATCATCTGATCACAGAACTGAAGGTTAATTGACTCTCCACCGGCATCTGTAGCCAGCATGATTTGTACATCATTACGGAATTTTTCAACTTGTTCACGACGTTGATCCATTGAGAAATTGCCGACAATCTTTGTAATTTCAGGTACATGATTTAATAATTTTCGTTCTAAGTAATACAACGTATCTTTTGATTCCGTGAAAATTAAAATTTTCTCACCCTTAGAAAGCAGGCCATCTTCTCCAAATAATGTACCCTCTAATTCAGCATACTTAACCTCTACGTCTTGATAAACAAGACGTTCTGCTTTTTGAACTAAATCCGTCAAAATAGCAATTTCCACTCGGAGTTCCTCAATATCAATGACATCTATTTCACCTTCGAGTTGCGCTTCTACTTCCTCTTGCTCATCAATCGAAAGTTCATCATATTCAAATGGTTCAATTGATTTAACAGCCGTTAATTCTGATTCAAGTAACTCTTCTAATTTTTCTTTACGACGCTTCAACGACAAATAAACGGCATCTACAGATGAACTTAAACGACGTTGTAAAATCATCATGGCAAAAGCTACATTTGGCTTATTATTTTGCTTTGCTCTGTTAAAATGCTCCCGCGCATAAGCCGTTACTTCTTCATAAAGTTCCTGTTCCTCATAACTTAAATCAAACGCAATTGTTTTCGTTGTGCGTTTCGGGAAAAGCGGCGTTCCATCGAAATTTTTCATCGTTTCTTTTAAACGACGAATAACAAACGGATTACTCTTTTCATAAATTGAATCGCCCGTGTTCATACGTGAGAAAATATCATGGTCAACTAAACTCATTAAATGGCGGAAATTTTCTTTATCGCCTTTGTGCGGTGTTGCCGTAAGCAGTAAACAATGCTCTGTGTGACGCAGTAAGCCTTCCCCCATTTGATAAATTTTCGTGCGGCTAATTTTTCGCTTCTTTACACCATGCGTATAGGCAGCCATTTTATGTGCCTCATCAACAATGATCAAATCAAAACTAGCCTTTATTATGTACGCTTTAATTTCTTCTCTTGCCGCCCAATAAAGTGAGGCAATAATTTTGTCATGTGCTTCGAAAGGATTCACTTCACTTGAACTATTTAACAAACTACGGTTTACAATCGTAAAGTCTTCACCAAACTTTTCTTTCAGTTCCTCCTGCCATTGCTTTAATACGAGTGGCGGCACTAAAATCAAAACACGTTCAGCAACTTGTCTCCCCATTAATTCACGAATGAGCATTCCTGACATAATCGTCTTCCCAGCCCCTGGATCATCAGCAAGTAAATAACGCACTTGCGGCGATTGCAGCATACGGCTATAAACAGCTTCAATTTGGTGAGGCAGTGGCATAATTTTTTTATTGCCACGTGCGCGGGATTGTGAATATTTATCTTCCGTTTTCAGCACATAATATTGAAGGTAATGCTGTAAGCGCTCTGCATTAAACGTACTTTCCTCTTCTTGAATATTCTCTAACTGACTTAGCTGTGCTTTATCTAAATACTGTTCGTAATATTTATTCGTTTTGCGCCCAATAGATTCGACTAAAAACAAATCATCATCAATTTCTTCAAAATGCTTAATAACTACGATTTCTGGCCAAAATGGTCCTTTAATTATTGATCCGATTCTAAGCATACATATACCTCACAATATCTATGGTTTCTTACGTAAAAGTATATACTATATCCCTAATTATTGTTAATTTATTCCTGAACAGAAAGGCACCTTTTCACAAAATGAAGAGGTGCCATGAATGTAGTCTATAATTTTATTTAATACAACGCATTATACATATGAATCGTAAACTCTGCTTCACTATAAAATACTGCTTTATTACCTTCTATTGTCGCCATTTTTAACATACATGTTTGTCCTGTTTTGTAATGTTTCTCGGTTAAGTCAAATACAAGCTTTTCCGTACGTTCATGGCTTTGACCTTGCATATTAAATGTATGTTCGACTTCGTTTGAGATACGTTCACCATTTAAATAGAATGCTAGACGAACTGTGTGTGCCATAAATTCAGTTGAAATACTTTGCTCCTGATATAGCGGTACTTCAACACGGAAGTTTTTAATAACACGCGATGGCATTGCTACACTAATATCTACTAGAGCTGCTTGTGTCGTCCGACGATAGTCAATCAATGGTGTAATAGCTTCTTGAGGTGTTGCGCCACCGTGAACGAATTGTAAGCCACCACCACCGATGAAGCGGTTATTGCCTTTAGCAATAGCCTTCTGCGCACCTTGTAACGTCGTAAAGCTCTCAGGGACTTCAATTGCACCATCACCAATCGATAAATTATTGCCGATGATGAAACGGCGATTGCTATCAAGCTTTTCACCTTCTACGCTCGCTACTTTCCCTGCATTTTCGACCTTTGAATTTTGGTATAAGAAACCGTGATCAGCTGTAATAAAAATGCGCTTTGCCTGCCATCTTGAAAGTAAATCAACAAGCTTACTTACATCTTGCATCGCGCGCTCTACAGCTGCATACGTTTCACGCTCTGATTTCACCGTATCGCCCGTTGCATCAATAACATCATGATACACATAGACTAAACGTTTCCCTCTTAGCTGCTCATCTGCAGTTGCACGTGACCAAGAGGCAATGTCATCATAGCGAAATGCAACCGCTTCTGACTCTAATTTTTGTAAAATCTTGATGCGGTTTTCTAAGCCTTTCGTTGATTCACCATCTGCTAATACCGTACCATTCTGTGCAATTGTCAATGATTTATGTGGCAACAATGAAGCCATACCAAGCTGCGTATATGTCGGCATATTGGCTACAAGCGGACTAATTGTTGCACTGCCGTTTGCGCGTGCGTCTAGTCGCTTCGCTAGCTCTGCACCTGCTTCAAATCGCAATGCATCGGAAATAATAACAAATACACGTGTTGATTCTTTCTCCATAATTGGCCCAATATACTCTCGGTAAAAAGCAGCTTGTTTTGGTAGCTTCCCTGCTTCCGCTTGCGCTAAAGTATAGTTTGTTTCCTCAGCTACTTTTGTTAAATACTTATTCTCGTACCAGTTCGTCAGCTTCTCAGCTAATTCATCTAACAGCTCTCGGTGATCAAGCTGCATATAGTCCATCATAAAACGACGATACGATTGATCGATGACATATAATTTATCTGCATACTGTACATATAACGGAATACGCGTATCATACTGCTTAATTAATGTTTTATGCATTGTGAAATCAACTGCATGTACTAACACTTCTAGCAGCCCTCGAATACGCTCATTTTGATTTGCCCAGTGCATTTTCAAACGATTTCGTAATACGTTTTTCCACGTTTCTAAATTAGATGTTTGGTGTAGTAACTCTGTCGTTAACTTTTCAATCAGTAACACATCAATGACAGGGAATGTTGAAATGTCTGCATATTGCTCGATTGGACGCTGTTGTAACAATGATGTAATGGATAATGTTTCTTCCACCTCGCGCATATATTGCTCTAACACGTGGTTACCTTTTGTTTGTAACCAATCGTCTACAAATAAAGCACTTGCATTCGCACGTGTCGTTTCATACTTTTGCTGTAGCGTCGCATCCTCAAACTGCGCATAGCGTTGGAAATGCGCATATAAAATATGCTCCATTAAATGCTGTAGCGTGTATTGTTCGATATGAACACCGAAGTACTGCCCTAATAAAATAAATAATTGCTCCTTACTAAAGCGCTTTACAATCGACTTATACAGTTCGTTGTCGTCTTCTTGTAAACCTGCCATTAGTAAGTTTTGCGCAATTTTATCCATTTCTGCAATCGGCGCACCTGTTAATACGGCAAGCATCGCATATTCAAAATCTCGCTCACTTGCTTGTAGCTTTAATACTTTTTTAAGCTTCTCTTTACGCTCAGCACTTTTGAAAAACTCTGGATACTTGCTCATCATGTCACGAAGTAATGTATCACTCACCTGTAGCTGCTCTGCAAATAACGCTGTCGTATCCGCTTTAAACTCGGTACCGTACAGCTCCATATCGAGCAAATAATTCTTTTCCTTCTCTGGCTTCGGAAAATTCGCATACAGTAAAAATGATTCGTCCTTTTTCTCCACTTCGATTTCAATTTTGAGTGAGAAAAAATTATTTCGTGTTAATTCACAAACTTGAATTGGCTGGTCTGCTAATGCCTCCCTTAACGTACCTACTGTATATTCGCCTTGTTCGTCATACCAAAATACAACAGTACGTGGCTTGTTATGTAACTCGCTCGTAATACGTTCTTTTAATAATTCCAAAATATTCAATGGTGTTACTCCTTTCTTATAACGGTCAAACATAGTACGTCTATTAAACCTATAAAATTTAACCTTTTAAAAAACACAGTACTTCAAAAGAGTACTGTGTTTTATTTTTATATGCATTACTTAATTTTCGCTAATACACCTTTTCCACCACGATAAAACTTCTCGTAGTTCACCTTCACACCATCATCTAAATCAATTTCAATTTCCTCTGCTGCAATTTCCGCTAAACGCTTATCAAACTCACGAAGCTCGTCAATTTTCTTCTCAAACGATACTTTCTCTGCATTTAGCTTCTTCTTATCTGCTGCACTTAAATTTGGATTCACTAAACGATTGTCTAAGTCCACAATTTCTTGCTGGTACTTTGCCTGCATTTCCTGTAAATGCTCGAAGCGAATTGTTGCCATTGTGCTTGGTGTGTAACGGTGCATGTAAATTAACGTACGAAGACCTTTTTGCTTACCTGAATCTACTAGCCAGTAAATCGGGCGTTTTTGATACATTTTGCAATGATCTGTGAAAAATTCGTCCATGAAGTATCGGCGAATGCGTGATTCGGCATCTTCTCCACTTTTCATTTCAAGCGCTTCTGCAATCCAGTATAAATTTTTATCAGTATCTACTGGAGAAAAAATGCTATTTAGAAACTTTCGGAAAAGGGTAATAATATCATTTTCAAGATAACCTTTTTCTGAAAAATTGATATAGTCTTTGCCTTCAAAATTTATTTTTTCGTGATAGTAACGCCCAAATAAACATCCAATAAAATAAGACATTATGGATTTTACTTCAGTTAATAAATCTCTTTCCAAGAATTCCAAATCATACTTTGGAGTAATTGGTGATATTTCCTCACTAGAAATACCATACGTTTGATTAATAATTCTATTAATAATATTACTATTTTCATTTAACATGTTTTTCTTTATAGCAATCTCAGATAAATAATTTTCATAGACAACAGCTAAATTTGATTCGTTAGATACACAACATATTGGATTTCCAACAAAATCTAACGAGGTCTCTTTATAATCCCAATCTTCTTTTGTTATCTGTATATTTTCAAGCACTTTTTCTTCTATAATTTGTCTATTTATAATAGAAAAATTAGCTATCGGCATATTTCTAACATCTTTAACTTGTAAACTTATAGTTGGATTAAGAACAGCAGCAATATATTGGTATAAATTACTGTTTAGAATCCCTAAATATAATTTCAAATCATTGTCATCTTTCAGGAAAATTGATGATCCGGTTACATCAAATGTCGCTATTTCAGGAAGAACTCTAAAACTTGGAGCATTGGTTGTTATAAGCCCCCATGTTATCCCCTTTTTATACCATAAATACTCAGGGATAATCCTACTAATTTTATCTTTTTTATAATGTTCTCTAGCTTCTTTTGACCAATTTACTATATGTTCTAAGTTTCCGTACCATTTACGGTAACCCCCACCTTTTGCATAAGGTAGCCACTTTTTATCTTTACCAATTGTATTTTTATCAACTTCCCAAAAATAACGCATATATTTATCATTATTTCCAGTTTTATTTTGTCCATCTGATATTGTATATTCCTCTAACAAAGTATTTCTAAATATTTTCCGAATGCTTTCTGGAACCCAATAAACTATTGGATTATCCGGAATTTGTTTAAATTTATTTTGACTAAACAAATAATAGTTACTATTTTTACCTACTAAAAAATCTTTCTCTTTATCCTTGGGATTTTTACTCTCAACTAATTTGTAATATTTCCCCTTAACCTCATTTATAAAATAGTTTCTTAAAATAAATGTTGTTGTTTGTACAATTTCACCATTTACTTCCTCAAATGCGCGTGCGCCTAAATGTAACATAGAATCAATAAAATATTTTTCTAAAACTTTCTTTCTTATATTAGAAAAAGTTGAAAGGAACATCCATGAGTGTTGATTAATAGACGCGTGTATTCCATTACTTTTTCTGTAATGTTCAACTTCCAAAAATGCTGCAAATAAATCTATTTTAGAAAGAGGATATTCTTTACTTAAATAATTTGATAAAGACTCCGACATCTTCCTTAGACCCATATAAGGAGGATTCATGACCACAACATCATACTCATTCCTCATAATTTTCGTTTGATGAATCAATGCTGGCAACACTTGCTTCACGATTTCATGCTGTTCTCCATAAAACAAATCATGAACAGGATTATTGGCAATTTGCTCAAGTCTTTCTTCAATAAACGTGATTTCACGCTCTTTAATATTGATTAACGAACCGTATGTTTTCGCATTATAATATTGCTCAAAGAAAGCTTTTACTTGGTTATAGCGTTCACCCACATCTTCTTGTGCAATATAGGCAATGACCTCCTCCGAAATATGATTCGTTTCTTGAATCGATGCTAAGTTCAATTTAATGCCTTCACGTTCGATGCTACGTAAGAAACGTTTTGAATAAGAAGTTGCTTTCATCACAACAGCAAATGCAGCAAGCTGATACGCGCGATCATCGATGTCTAAGCCGTATAAGTTATTCTCTAAAATTAATCGTGGAATGTCGCGCTCTGGATAGCCACATTTTCCGTAAATTTCATGGAACACTTCAAAGGCATAAACTAAAATATGTCCACTTCCCATTGCTGGATCGAGTAGTTTAATGTCCTCTACTTTTAATTCTTTATTCACATACGGCGAAATTTTTTCATGGAAATCTTCTTCCTCATGCTTAATGAAGTATTCCCAATTGTTAATTAAATCCTCGTCTTCTCGATGTGCCTCTGTCCAGTAACGTCCGAGCGAATTTTGTACCATGTATTGGACAATCCACTTTGGTGTAAATAACTGTGTCGCAAATGGAATTTCTTCTTTTTTATACTTCGACTTTTGTGCAAATACGCGGTCTTTTTCTTCAGCAATATAATATTGGTATAGCCAACCGATTACTTCAATCTCTGAAAAGCTTTCTGTTAACTCTTCATTTTGTACAAGTGTTTTAATAATCGATTCCGCATCTAATAAAAAGTCTGGCAGTAGTAACTCTGTATAATCTTGAATTCTTTCAAACATAAACGGCAAAATAGTGTTTAACTCATTGCATTGTGCAACAAACAAGTGTCGGAACGCCGCTTCTGTATCACCAGTATTAATTAACTCACGTATTTTCGTCTCATCAACCTCTAAATCCATCGTATCGTATTCAAATAAAATATCAGGATCTACTCGTCCAACAGTACTTGATAATACATTAACCTTCTCCGGTAAAAAATCATGTACTTCCATATAGCGAATCGCAATAATTCGGTTAAACCATGTATAAGCAATTTCCTCTACTAATTGCTTGTAACCTTTTTGCTCTAACTGCTTTTGTAATGCCGTAAATGCCGACTTCATCGATAACGGGTATGTTTGTTCATTAATCAATAATTGTCCAAACTGCTCTTTGATATGTAACCCATTCTTTTCATCAATGCCATATGCATATGCTTTTGTTTGAACTTGCTCAATTAACTTTCGACGAGACCATGTTGCAAAGTTTTTCAGTGCTGTTTTATTCATACATTTATTCACCTCTTCTAAGGAAAGGAAGGGAAAATCCCTTCCTCCCTTTTATAATTCAAATTTTAACGCATTATCTTTTAATTCTTTTAATAGCTGCTGCTTTAATTGTGCTAACACATCATCTAACTCTGATTGTGTTTGAATTTCCGTTTTACTTAACATGTTGTGTAATGCGTGTGACGAAATTACTTTTGTTCCCTTTTCTCGTACAACTGGTGGTGGCGTTGCAGCTTCAGATGGTGGTAGCTCTCCGCTCGGTGGCTGTACAGAGCGAATTAACTCATCCTCTTTTTCTTTTGCGGCTTGTTGAATACTTGCTGTCACATCACGAAGCTCGTTTAATTTCATTTTAATAAGCATCAAACTGTCCGCTGCTAGTAGCTGCTGTTGCGTGTGTGTAAAGCGTGACATTTTTTCTGAAATAAATGTGCTAACTGTATCATTATTTGAATAGAACTCTTGCAGCTCCTGTAATTTTTGCTCAAGCTGAACAATTTGTGTCGCCACAATGTTTTTATACGCCGTTACTTCATCTTCAATTGCTTGCTGTAGCTTTTCCATTTTTTCAGGGATTTTATGAATATCCTTATATGGCTGTGGCTTCACTAAAATGTCTGTTAATTCTTTCTTTAGTGATTTCACTTTATCTGATTCAGTATGCGTTAAATCCGTTTGAATTGAACTTAAATATTGAACAGCTTCATCAAACCGTTTAATTAGTGAACCTAAATAGAAATCTGTTAAATCCTCTAATTGTTCTTGCGCATCAATTAAATCATCCTCTGCATCAATGAACGAGTTCACAAGCTGCTCAGGATCGCGAATTTGCATCAGTCGTTTTATGTCATTTGAAATAGCAATCACTTTTGCATATTCTGGATACGGATAACTTGGTGAATTGTGTTGCTGATAGTGCAACGTTATTTTTTCAAGCGGCTCATTAAAGTGTTTCTCCATTGCAGTTGTTAATGCATTTGCAAATTCTTGATACGAGTCACCCCCATCAAGACGGCCAAATAACTTTTTATATAACAACATAAAATCTTTTCGTACTTTCGGATCCACTTCTACTTCTGGTACGACACGAATTGTATCGCGATCTGTTACGCGATTTAATTTCGTATAAAAATCTGCGGCATTTGCCGGGCTAAACAGCTCATCTGTAATTGTAAATTTCACTTTGTTATCGTGCATTAATGCTAGTAAAATACCGATCGTGTCATGCTCCGTCCAGCCATATGGCACTTGACTATACTTTTCTAATACGTCTTTTAATGACGGCTTTTGATGTGAACGAATCAATTCCTCTAAGTAACGTAATACCGCATCGTAAGCACGTTTATTACCTATTGTATCTAAGAGGCCCTGTTGAATTCCTTGCTCATATATACGCTTCCATTCCGAGATTACATTTTTCATTGGAATTGGCTCATCAATATATTCTAAATATTTATATGTGTTTTGCACGAGCATTTCAAATGCGTCATTGACTTGCTTTTCAAAGTTGCCTCTGAAAGTACGCTCCTGCATTTGAATATAGAAAGTCGCTGTTTCACATGCTTTTGATAATAGTTCTTTCGCTTTTAGATCGTAATCATCGACACTTGCTAATTTCGCGTCATAAATGCGGTGCTGTGCCTGTGTCGTACTCGGATTGCGCTTAGCTGATACGTAACGACGAATTTGCTCTGATAAACGAATCGCTTCTTCTGCCTCTGCAATCAGGTTCTCATTTAAATGAATAACCATTTGTCCTTCATTTGCTTGTAGTGCGGCTTCTGTTGGCGAAATACCACTCGTAATAATTTGCATTGTCAGTGGATATTTCATATTCGATTTTGAATAATTGTCAAAGCGCTTATTATACTCAAAAACAAAACCGTTGCTATTTGTAAATTTCGTTTTTTTGTAGTTTTCAGTGAAAAACGTATCCGCTAAATTTTCTTTAATCGTCGTCATATTGACGTCAACGTTTTGAATTTCACTATTAATTTCTTGCTCTTCATCAGAAAGGAAAGAATATGTGCCATCTGCATGCTTTTCAATAAACAACGCTCGCTCTAAACGATTAAGTGATTCTTTAATTGCGATCTCATTTTGCTCCGCATCAATTTTTGTTAATAATAATGCGGCAATGTTACTTGGTATAGCTTGAATATGGTCGATTCCTTTAATTAAATACAGCACCTTTAGAATGTCCACATCAGCTTCTAACAGCCCTTCGTTATTCGCTGCTCGATTTTCTGCCTTTGAAATCGTTTGCACAATTGTGGACTCTAAGTGTTGACGAATTGTTGGATAAAATTCTGCCATCGTTACAAGCGTCCCTAGCTCATCATCATTATGTTTAATCCCGGCTTCTTGGAATGACTTCAGTAATGAACGTTCCCCGCGCGATGCATACGAACTACCTTCACCATGAACACCGATTTTTTCAAGAACAGCTTGTAACAATTCAACTTGGTACGGCACAAATGGATACATTGCCACAAACTCTTCTGTCGAACGATACGCTGAACGATATTGTGTTTTCTCTTTATCAAACGATAAACGGTTACGAATAAGCTGTGCATTTGGCTCATAGATCGCCTCTAAAGTTTTTACAGCTGTATCATTCTTTTCTAATAAACGACGCTTTAACACTTCATCTGTATCTGAGCTTGATAAATTAATACGTGTTTTAAAGCGCCCTTGAATTTTTGAAAAGCTTGTTGTATCAACGATATTTGCAACCGATTTAATGCTTTCTTGTGATGTAATAGCAATCCATGCTTGCCCATTTGTTGCAGCACCAATTTCTTCAACCGAATTTTGTAAATCGAGCATTAAGCTATTGTCTGTACCGATATATTGCCCAACTTCATCGATTAAAAAGACAAGACGATAATCTGCACCTTTTGACTGGCAATACTCTGCAATGAGTTTTCCTAGCTCTTTTGCTGAAATACTAAACTCTTTTTGTGCGTTACGTACCATAAAGTCTGCAGACACTTCGTCATAGCCAATTTCAGTCAATCCTGCGATTATTTTTCCAAAACGCACACGGAATTTTTTACGGTACTCTTTCCAAGTTTCGCCATACAACTCTTCAATTTTACTCGTAAAAGCAAGATACTTCCCTTCATGTTCTAATTGACGCTCAAAATCAGCCACCCAAAGTGTTCGTGAATAACCTATATGCTCATTAAAAATGCGTAAAATAATTTCAATGATACTTTCCTTACTACTACGTGTTGCATTCGTACTTGCTTCAGAACCAACGTTGAACAGGATCGCATCGGACGGTTTCGTACCAATTTGACGCATTAGTGTTAATAACGTTTCATCCTTAATTTTATCCGCAAAGTATTCAAACGGCGCTCGTCCTTTTATTTCTTCGTTATCTAATAAATACGAGAGGATTTTTAAGAAGTGTGATTTACCTGATCCGAAGAATCCCGAAATCCATACGCCGACATCCTTTGTTGGCACTTTATAAACTGCTTCATAGTTTTTATAGAATTCTTTTAAGCTATTTAAAATTTCATCTGTTACGACGTATTCTCTTAGCTCTGTATAAATCGTCTCTTCATCAATTTGTCCAGCTTGTACGACTCCATTAATTGGACGATTAATATCTTCTTTAAAAATTTGTTTAATAATCATTCGACACACTCCTATGAAATTCGTGTAATTTGATATTCATCTTCATGACGGAATTGATTGTATAATCGCAAATCAAGCCCTGTAAAATGCCCTGGATAAAATAAAATAAGTGGCGTTCTATATGCATGATTCGATAGCTTTTTTAACAAATGACTTGAACGAATAAATGGATGTACAGTGCCAACACCTGTGATAAAGATTAGCTCTGCATCATCAGCTTGCTCAATAAAACTGTCTACAAGCAATGTACGATCTTCAAGTACCGTTTGAATGGCCTGTGATAATTCTTCATATCCTTCTTCATCGGCCAGTTCAATTAATTCCTCTAAGTCTTCTTCAAACATCGTAAGTAAAAATTGAAAAAGGTTAATTTCTTTAATATTTAATGGCGAACGCTTTAATAGTCCTTCTATGTATGTACGGACAATTAGTTCATCTTCTGCTGGATAATCCAACACGAAATGTGGAATCTCACTCCCAATACCAGTTGGTTTCGTGAAGCCATCTTGATGAATGCGCGTTTCTAATTGCTCTAATCTTTTATAAATCATCAATTTCTACACCTGCCTGTAATGTAATCATTGCATGTAATAAGCTGTCTTGTTTTGCAGCGTAATCTTTTAATTGTTTACTGACGTATAATGGTGTAATGACGTAAACACCCTCATTTAGTTCAATTATACCACCATCACTGTAAAATAATAAAAGTGCATTATTCACTTTCTTCTTTGAAATGTGGCTCCATTTCAACACTTTTTCAGATTGTTGCTCTTTTTCTTCCATAAATGATTGAAGATGTCCTAAAACAAATTGCTTATTTTTTTGCTGATAGCGGTAAATAATCAACTCGTAAAAGTTTTCATATGCATAACGATATGTCTTCAAAATTGTATATAAAATCAATGCTTTTTTATCGTACTTTGTGCCGTTCAAATACAGATTTCTCAATTCGGGTGTTAAACTGCTCGCTCGCTTGAACACGATTTGAAATCGTTTCTGTAAAGCAGCTTGCGTCTTTACAAAAAACGGATTTTCATTTAACACACTTTCCCTGATTTCATCGCGCGTTAACCCTTGATCTAATAAATTTAATACATATTCAATATCTTGCTGATACCAACGTTCTCCGCCTAGTCCTGAAGAATATTCCATAGTATGACCTCCAGTTTTGTTCTTCTTTCTATTATAGCTATTTATCCAAGAAATAAAAAATTGATATTAAAGTCAAACTATTAAGTTGCTAAACATTACTCGCTTAATTCTGTAAGTGCCTCGTAGACTAAAGCATTTCAAAAAATTTTTTTCAAAAACTGAAAAAAAATCTACTTTCTCCTATTCGAATATAACAAGCCCTCTGTTATTATATTTCAAATTCAATTAGCTGCACCTCAATGCAGTGGAAAGGAGTATTTTTCAAATGAAAGAACATATGGAAATGATAGAGCAACAAGTCGACTTCCCTATTGAATGGATGGATTTGAAAACAGCGGCGAAATATGTAGGCGTTTCTTATAAGACACTACTAAGCTTTCGAGTTATGGGATTAGAGATCACTGAAATAGGGCGTATTCGTCGTGTCTCTAAAACAACTCTCGACAATTTTATGCGTGAACATAGTTTCTAAAACACGCTCATGATGAAATCAATATTATTTATGGAGGAAATTTTAAATATGAAGCAAGTATCAAAAAAATATACACAAATCAAAGAATACAAATTAAAAAATGGAGAAACAAAATATGGATTTACACTTTATTTAGGTGTCAATCCAGACACTGGTAATGATAAATCGGTAACACGTTCATCATTCAATACGGTAAAACAAGCAGAATTAGCAATTGATAAACTGAAGTATGAGTTCCGACTAGGAAGAAATCCTGAAAGCAACTTAAAAAAATTTAAAGAAGTATATGCTGAATGGGATGCACAATATAAAGCATCCGGCGTAAAAATGAGTACGTACTCGAAAACGGAAGGTTATTTCAAAAATCACATTTTACCGTTCTTTGGTGAAATGAAAGTTTCAAAAATTACTGTACGACATTGTGAAGAATTCTCTTTAATGTTATCTAAGAAGCTAAAACACTTCCATCACGTAATCAATTATACAAAAGACGTCTTAGAAACTGCTGTACGATATAGTTATATTCATACAAATCCATTCTATAAGATGCATAAATACCCTCGTGAAAAGAAACATATTAAACAAGATAAGTATTTAGAAACACATGAATTAAAGCTAGTTTTGGAATTTGCAGCACAAAAAGACTTTGAAACATACGCGATGTTACGCTTATTAAACTTTAGTGGTATTCGTAAAGGAGAACTGCGTATTTTAACATGGTCAGACATTAATTTTGAACAAAAAACACTTTCTATTTATGGTAGCTATTCTTATTCAAAACATAATAATGGCGATAATATTAGCACAACTAAAACCGCTGAAGATCGTCGTCTATATTTAGATGATAAAACATTAGAAGTATTAAAAGAATGGAAGCAAAAGCAAGTAGAACATTTAGCAATACTAGGCGTACCTTGCAAAGCCGATTCAAACCAGTTAGTTTTTGCGAATACGAAAAATAATATTGTGAAGGATTACTATCCAAATAAACTTTTCAACGCTGTTCTTGCTGAACTAAAATTACGTCAAATTGTCATTCATGGTCTTCGCCATACACACGCTACACATTTAGCTGAATCTGGCGCACCATTTTATGGCATTCAACAACGTTTAGGACATTCTTCAAATCAAAATACGACTGTAGGATTTTATATTCATCCTACTGAACAAATCAAACAGCTCACACTATCCACATATATGGATTATCTGAATTCTAAAGGAATCTATTAATACAAAAAAACGCTTAGATTATAGCTCTAAGCGTTTTTTACTCTTTTGAATTTTTTAGGAATAAAACTCACAAGTGCAATTTGCTAAATACAACTTCTTTTTATAAAATTAAATTGTAGTATTTCACTACACCTTCAGTCTCCGTAAGCACGAGATGGAGGATATAATAATGAAAATTCATTTGTATAAATTACAAAATGGTGAGACTAGATATAAGTTTCATATTTACGTTGGCGTCGATCCGTTAACTGGTAAAGAAAAAGCAACGACTCGAAGTGGTTTTAAGACAAAAAAGGATGCGAAGGACACGTATTTAGCATTGCAGCAAGAAATTCAAAATGGCACGTATGGCAAAGTCGCAAAAGATACGTATGGACAAGTGTATGACCTTTGGGTAGAACATTATGAAAATACTGTTGAAGATAGCACATTTTTAAAAACGAAACGCATCTTCAAAAATCATATTCTCCCAGCGTTTGGTGATTACCGCATTGCCAATATCGATACAGCCATTTGCCAAAAGCATGTGAATCATTGGGCGAAAAAGTTGACACGCTTCCGTATGGTAAAAAATTATGCATCGCTTATTATGAAGTATGCAATGAAGCATGGCATTATTGAAAAGAATCCGTTTGAGTTAGTGGATATGCCTATTATGAAAAAGAAAATTAATTTAGATGATGAGGAAGAAGAGTTCGAAAACTTTTATACGCGTGAGCAACTTATACAGTTTCTTGAATGCTTAGAATCTGATTCTAACCAACGACGCATTGCTATTTTTTATCTTATTGCTTTCTCAGGTATGCGTCGAGGCGAAGTATTCGCACTTCGTTGGGCAGATATTAATTTTGAGACGCAAGAAATACGGATTAATAAGGCAGTTAAGCGCGGTGAAAATGGCTTATATTTAGGACCAACCAAAAATGGAGATCCTCGTACAATCAAAATTGATGAAAAGACGTTAACGCATTTAGCTCGTTGGAAGGAAGTTCAAGTAAAGTTATTTAAAACACAAGGCATTAATACAAATACGAAAAAGCAGCTTGTGTTCTCTAATACGAAAAACAATATTCAAGATCCGCATAAAACGACTCAACTGCTCAAAACATTTTTAAAGAAGCATCAATTAGCCACAATCACAACACATGGCTTACGTCATACACATTGCTCATTGCTGTTTGAAGCGGGTGCATCAATTAAAGAGGTACAATTTCGACTTGGTCATCGTGACGTAAAGACGACGCTCGATATTTATACACATGTAACAAAGAAAACAAAGTCTGAAACGATTAATAAGTTCACAAACTTCTTGAGTGACACGGCTTCAAACGACAAAGGAGCAACAAAGGATTAACAAAGGTTAATAAGGAATTTAATAAGGTTTCAGTCCAATTCAGCAAAACTCAAAGACATAAAAAAAGTGCCACAAACGTTGATATATCAACATTTATGACACTCAGTGAAATTCAGTACATTTCACAGTATGGAGACGGCGGGAGTCGAACCCGCGTCCAGAAGCTCCAATACGCCGGCTTCTACGCGTGTAGTTTGTCTACTTGCGATTCGCGAGTCCTTATGCCGACAAACAGGCGTCCAGATCGCTAACCTGGAAATCTCTTGCTACTGACTCAGGTGGCACCAGTAACCGTATCCCACTAAAGTTGGGCCCGACGTACTGCACATGGGCGATGCAGAGGCCGAGCGCTTACGAGCTTACGCTGCGAAAGCTAAATTTTGTTGTTTGCCAGTTATTATATAACTTCCGTTGATGACGGAGCCGAGACCTCCGACGCGCGACCAGAGCTTGAACCACCCCTGTCGAATCCGTAACGTCCCCGTATAATATCGGTAGCGTATAAAACGCACCTTATTTCCGGGTTAAGAGCTAAGTCGTGTACGGGAAGAACAAGTCAATCTTGTTCTATAATGAGTATCGTATGAGTAGATACCCACTGGCAACTTACATAACACATTATAAATCAAGCAACATCAAACTTCAAGAGAATCCCACGCCATTTTCCCTATCGATTGCTGGTGCGAATGCCAAATAATTCACGCACAACCATTCCTACAATAAAATCAGCCTTACACTTTACTAAAAAAACATGCATTTTAGCTAAAAAATGAACGTTTTTATGCAAAAAAGAGCCCCGTACGAATAGCTACTATGATAAAAAAGAGAGAAATTTACTAAAAAAGTTACTAGCATAGAGAGCGAAAACAGCGCCCTTTTAGATGAAAAAATGAAAATAATTAAGCTTTTTTTGAAAAATACACCCTGTTTTAAGAGGCTTGATACAAATATTGATGCTGTAGTGATTTATAAATAACTATTTATTTTAATCAAAAATAATAATAACGCATAATTTTTTACTAAAAAAAAAATGAACCCCTCTCTGCAAAATCGTCAAAATCTAAAGTTGTCGATTTTCATATACAACTTAATTAAGAATAAGTGCCATTTAGGTGAATAGTCACGATTTGACACTTATTTAAAATTAAGTTGTATCTCGATTTTGCAATCTGGCATAATCGAGGCATCAAAAATGATGGATTTTAATTCAACATAAGTCAAAATAGTTGCGCTTGTTTTCAAGCAACGGAAATTTTAGGCTGATATTTGCAAACAATGGGCTGATATCCTGAAATTTTAGGCTGATATATTCAAAAAAGAGGCTGATATCTCGAAAATTCTAGCTGATATATTTAACGTGCTTGCTTCTTGGCTAATGGCAGGCGACTTGCTTGCTCGTTAAAAACTTTTTAGTTCTGCTTCTGTTAAATTGCGGTAGCCCATGTAGTGTAACTGCATCGTGCCGTTTACAAATTTGACTACTGCGTAGCTTGGGATGCCTGTTTTCAGGAAGGCTTTCGTTTTTTCTGGCCATTCTGAGAGAGGTTTGTTTTTATATTTATTTAAGTCGAATGTAGCATCTTCCGTCGCATCGTAGTACTCCATCGCATTAAAAAAAGTATCTCGAAATGTTACGAAGTACGTTTGATTCGCTATTTTTTTAGCTGCTGTGACATCGCGCACGACATGATCGCCGTAATGGTCGGTTGGTGGCATATAGAAGACACCTTTTTCATAGTGTAGTAATTCGATTTGGCTCGGCTTCTTTGGTGATGGTAGCCCCAGTGTCGCACCATCTAACTCGATATCATGTAGCTGCTTCATTTTTTTCGCTACTTGTGTCTCGGTGTAGCCCATGAAGTAATCTAACTTCCCGCCATCTTGCTTCACTTTTCCTCTCCAAATGAGGTCAATAATTACACGTGGATACGTTGTCACGTCTCGTTTATCCATCGTCTGATAAAATCTATAGTCTTTCATCCTTGTTTGTATTTTCTTAAAATCCTTACTAGAAGCATCTTCACCGTCTAGTAAAACGGTATTAAACCCTTCTGTTAACGTGGAAAAAACATGCCCAATTTGTCCAGAAATGTCCGCCGTATCAAATGCGAACGCTTTTTTTCCAGCATTACTTTTTACAACAAAGGTTTCTTCCCCTTCATATGCTTTCATTGTTTTTTGGAATGTTTTTAAATCGACTACTTTCGTGCCTAATCGTTGTTTATTTATTTTCCCGTAGCTTTGATACGCTTGTAGCACACGGACAAAGCGCCCATTCTGATATGCATAATACTTAGATTCATCGTAATTTGTACCACCCTGCGTTCGGAAGTAGTTTCTCTTTACATATGTTTCTCCGCTAGTTGATTGGATAAACGAAATGCTTACATCTGAGGTAGCCGAAGAATCCAGATTGATGGCTTCATGGAATAATAACTCCGCTTCATCTGCCTGCTCATTCCCTGCCCAAATTTCAAAAATATAGCGGTCTTGATTGCGGTGGGTAAGTTCTGCATTGGCATAAGGCGATCCTTTCAATAAGACGTACATTTCATTTTGCCCGTCTTGATTTACATCCGTTAAGCCCGCATGTACAAGTCCCAATCCATTATGATAATACGTTGCGTTATTTGGCATTGTACCGAAATGTTGTGCAATTTGTTCAAGGACCTTGCCTAATTGTTGTTGTCGTGTGATTTGTGTTTCTGAGAGAGTCGATCGTTCCTGATGTTGCGCGACTTCCTCGGCGTTAACATGTAATACGCCCATTGCTTCGTTTTCTACACAACCAGCTAAACAAAGCATACCGGCTACTAATAATAGTTTTTTCACAATAAAACCTCCTCACGTCAATTACATATCATTTTACCAATATATACCTAAAAAAGGAAAACACATGCCGGCAAATGACATGTGCTTTTATGAAGCTATTTTATGATTCCGAAGCCAAGTAATGACCACTGCTAGTATTAATACAAAACCGAGGTACCCCATCGTTGAATAAAGTTTCCCCACCAATGTTGTAAATCCGACTAAGCTCACAGCAAAGCCCACTAATCCAATGAGCATCACGGTTGGCTTGAACAATTTGCGATGCGGTGACATGAATCTAACAGTAAATATATACAGCATTCCTACGGCTGTATTGTACATCATACCTAACAAGATGATGGACATACATAGCCCGACTACTGGATGAATTTGCTTGGCCAGCTCTAATGTAGGCATATCGGTACCGGCTACTACATCCATTTTCACAAATAATGCCGTATTAATTAATACAATTAAAGCACCTAGCATGATGCCGCCGAGAATACCGCCCCGCCCTGCGATTTTTCGGTCTTTTTCCGTACTCCCCATCACGATGAGCATCGCCGCACCTGCTGCAATATTATAGGACACATATAAAACCGCCCCCATCAGCCAATTGGAAGTAGCGGCTGTTTGATTTTGTGCCATTACATCTAACTCACTAATCGAGTAATCCATTGTGAAAAAAGAGTACATTAAAATAATAAAAATAATGCCCATTAAATACGGAGTTAACATGGCTACGATTTTCATAATATTTTCAGCGTTTAATAGAAGCGTTAAAATCGTTGCCGTTACCATGATGATACTGCCTACCCCTGGATGTATCCCGTACATTTGCTGAAATGTAGAGCCTGAACCCGCAAACATAACAACCCCTATGCCAAATAAAACAAGCGTAACCAAGATGTCTAGCACAGGACCCATATAGCGCCCTCCGATATAGTATATGCCTTCCTTATGTGAGGTTGTTTGTAAATCTGAGCCTAATTGCGCCAATGTCATCCCTAAGAAAGCAAATATAACGGTCGCCACAATGGCACCCATCATCCCCATCAAACCAAAGCTCGTAAAATACTGCATGATTTCTTGTCCCGACGCAAAGCCAGCACCGACAATCAGCCCAACAAAGGCACCGCCAATTTGAAAGCTTTTTTTCATCGTACACCTACTTCTTTTTTCTTTACAGCACGATAAACATTGTCCTATTGTATGCCTAATATTTGTTGGACATGAGTCTGTGTTTTTACGACATTGATAACATAAAAAGCATTCGGAGTACTAGGACTCCAAATGCCTTCTATTTTCCCTATTAAGCTATTTCTCTTTTATCTTTACGAATCCATGCAATAACGACCACGATAATTAACGCAAAGCCAAGGTAGCCCATTGTTGAATATACTTTGCCAACTAATGTCGTAAAGCCGGCTAAGCTTGCAACAAATCCAGCTAATCCAACAACAACAATCGTCGGCTTAAATACTTTATGGTCTGGTGCGACAAAGCGTACCGTGAACGCATAGAACATCCCTACTGCTGTGTTGTACATCATCCCAAGAAGTGCGATTGCCATTAGCACACCGACTGCTGGGTGAATTTGTTTCGCTAATTCAAGCGTTGGCATATCGACACCTGCCACAACGTCCATTTTCACAAACATCGTAAGATTAATTAAAATGATTAATAAACCTAACATAATCCCACCTAAAATACCACCAACGCCTGCTACTTTACGATCTTTTACAGTACCACCCATTACGATTAAAATAGCGGCACCTGCAGCAATGTTGTACGACACATAAAGCAATGCACCAATCAACCAATTCGAAGTAGCCGCGCTTTGTGCTTGTGCCAGTTCATTTGCCTCTGAGATGGAGATATCCATCGTAAATAAAGAATAGATTAAAATAATGAAAATAATGCCCATTAAATACGGTGTAATAACCGCAATTAAATTAATAATATTTTTTATATTTAATAGTAGCGTGAAAATCGTTGCGGCTACCATAATAATGCTACCAACCATTGGAGGAATGCCGAACATTTGATTAAATGTAGAGCCTGCCCCAGCAAACATAACGACTGCTACGCCGAATAAGAAGAACGTAATTAGGAAGTCTAGCACAAGTCCAATATAACGACCCCCAATATAGTAAATGACCCCTTTATGTGATGTTGTTTGTAGCTGTGAGCCAAGCTGTGCTAATGTCATCCCTAAAAAAGCGAATGCGGCTGTTGCGACTAATGCGCCGACAATCCCCATTAAGCCAAAACTCGTAAAGTACTGCATAATTTCTTGACCAGAGGCAAAGCCCGCACCGACAATTAGTCCGACAAAGGCTCCCCCAATTTGTAAACTTTTCTTCATATATTCACCTACTATTTTATTTAACTATCTTTGACCGTTCACTGTAGAATTTTGACTGGGATACGGTAGTGTTTTGCTCGCGCCGGGTTGTTTTGACCGGATACCGTAGCTTTTTGACCGTTCACCACGCACTTTTGCTCGGATACGGCAAGGTTTTGCTCGCACCCGATGTTTTTGTCCGTTTTCTGCGGAAATTTGTATAATAAAAACACACATAAATATTTAAAAATTCTGACAATAATTCCCTAAATATATCCTTAAGCACCGCTTATTCGATGCTTAAGGATTGGGATTATTTATATGTTTTCTTTTCCACTGTGTAAGATTCTACTGTTTCTACATTGACGTTGTAGCCGATGCCTGCTGTTTGAGGTACTTGGATATAGCCGTTTTCTGCCACTACTTCCGGATCAATAATATCTTTTTCCCAATAGCGATTAGAGCTTGCTGTATCACCAGGTAAAATGAAATTTGATAATGTTGTTAACGCCACATTATGTGCTCGTCCAATGCCTGACTCTAGCATGCCGCCGCACCATACAGGTACACCGACAGATTCGCAGTAGTCATGAATTCGCTTCGCCTCTGTTAAGCCGCCCACACGACCGATTTTAATATTAATGATTTTTGTTGCGCCTAGCTCCACTGCTTTACGTGCGTCTTCAAGTGAATGAATGCTCTCGTCTAGACAAATTGGTGTGTCTAACTGTTTTTGTAGTGTCGCATGATCGATAATGTCATCGGATGCTAATGGTTGCTCGATCATCGTTAAGTTGAACTCGTCTAATTGTTTCAGTAGTTCTGCATCGGATAAGCGGTAGGCTGAGTTTGCATCTGCCATAATCGCCACATCTGGGAACTTTTCGCGTAATGTACGCATTACGTCAACATCCCAGCCTGGCTTGATTTTTACTTTAATGCGTTTGTAGCCTTCTTTTACGTATTCGTCTACTAATGCGACTAATTCATCAATCGAATTTTGAATGCCGATACTAATGCCAACTTCAATTTGCTCTTTATTCCCGCCAAGCGCAGCGGCTAATGATTGATTTGTTTGCTGTGCATAAATATCCCAAATCGCGCCTTCAATTGTGGATTTCGCCATATTATTTTTGCGGATTGGCTCAAAAATGTCGCTCACTTCATCTGGATGCGCAATTTCTTTATTTAAAATAAGCGGAATTAAGAAATCCTCTAGCATATGCCAGTTTGTTTTTAATGTTTCTTCATTGTACCAAGGGGAGTGGAAAGCAACGGATTCTCCCCAACCAATTGTGCCGTCCTCATCTTTTGCTTCTAATAGTAAAAAGTCTTTATTTGTAAACGTACCGAAGCTTGTTGTAAACGGGGCTTTTAGTTTCATTTGTAAATGACGAACTGTAATTTCAGTAATTTTCATATCAGTTTCCTCCAAGTGCTAATGTTTCTTTCTTGACGAAAATATAGTCGTTCCATTGCTCATTTTTTTGAATGCGGACAGCGGCATAATTGGCAGCAAACATCGTTTCAAATACGTTGCGTGTTGCAAGACGCCAGTGCATCGCATGTTCTTGACTTGTTGCCTTTAACGTTTGAAAATCTTTCGGTACAGGCAACGAATAAGCAGGCGCTGTTATATGTTCAAGTGTGGCGATGTGCAATTTCGGCAACCCTTGCTCGTCCATCACAATTTCACCAAGTGCTTGTAGTTGTTCAATTTGTGGCTCTTGCTGCTCTGTTACGTAATCACTCGTTAAATACCAATGCACTTCAAAGCGGTCCGATGGGAGACCTTTATTAAACCCGTCCTGCATTTCACCGTAACAATTTTCGATATACGTATCGCAAATGCCGTTTAGCTTTGTTAAGTTTAAGTACCCGTTACGCGTTTCTAGTGGATCATACGTCCAGATCATCAAGTCGTAACCTTTGGCAATCGCCATTTCACGCTGAGCAAACTTTAATCGCTCACCAATTTGTTGCGAACGATATGTTTCATCAATCCCTAACATATGTGAGCATAAATAGCTTTTGCCGTCCTTGACTCCTGCAAAGCCGTAGCTAAATCCAATTAATCGCTCATCGTCATAGGCACCTACAATGATGCCACCATTTTTGATAGCCGTTAATGTTTGATGTGTGGGAATCGGCTGAATCCCCCAAACGCGTTGTTCCAATTGTTGAACTTGCTCCATTTCTTCAATTGTTTTTAGCTCTTTTATGGAAATCATCATGTATCGCTTCTTTCTACTTGCTGTAGTGCTAACAATAAAGCCCTACTTATAATTTGAGCGCCTATCGGTAGACGTTGTTCGTTAAATGTCATGTGTGGATGGTGAAGCCCTGGTGCAACACCACATCCTAAACCAAGCATCGTTGTTTTCAGCTGTGGTCTTGTGTATGCATAAAAGTGAAAATCTTCGCCGCCTGGTGTCACAACATCTGGTGCACAATATGCTTCACCGACTACTTCAATAATCGCTTGCTTCATGAGTGCTTTTGCTCCATCATCGACCTGTGCGGCAGCGATATGCGCCCCTACATTTGTTGTAATCGTCGCACCATATAACGTACTAACGGCTGCAACGGCATTTTCAAACCCTGCTGTTAACACATCCATTGTGGCATTCGTTTGGGCACGTGCATCAATGCTAAATGTGGCTGTCCCCGGAATAATATTGGTCGATGAACCCCCAGCTTGTAGCTGCGTCATTTTAATCGATGCAGACTCTGTCGGGCTAATCCAAATTCGTTTTAGGGCATCGACTAAAGCGGCTGCCACTTCAATGACATTGACCCCTTGTTCAGGTCGAGCGCCATGTGCTTCAACACCTGTAATCGTTCCTGTCAAAAGCTTCGCCGCGCCGTGATATAACGCGGGTGCATGCACACCATCTGGAAGCTCGACTAACGGGCGGACATGTGTACCAAATAAATACTGTAGTGAATCGACGACACCTTTTTCGACTAATGCTTTTGCTCCTTGCGCCTTTTCTTCAGCTGGCTGGAAAATGAGTCGAACAGCTCCAGGTAACGTTTCTTTTTGTTCATTTAATAGAAATGCCACCCCGATCGCCATTGTCATATGCCCATCATGACCACATGAGTGATTGGCTTTAAACTCGCCGTCCACTTCTTGCCATAGCGCATCGATATCTGTGCGGAATCCTACTTTTGGTATCCCTTTCCCAATATCCACATAGAGACCAGTCATATCGTCAAACGTATGTGGCGTCAGTCCCATTTCTTCTAGTAGCGATACTATATAGGCAGTTGTATTGACTTCTTGCCAGCTTATTTCTGGATTGGCATGCAAATGGGCAAATACGTTTTGCATACGCTCCGCTAATTGTTGTTCTGTCATCTCGTTCAACTCCATCGGTTTGCAATAAAGCTATTTTGAAAATCATCGTATTTTACGCGTTGCTGATTATAGTACGCGGCATCATGTGACATCATCCCGACGACGAGGGTATTTAAAAACGCCATAAGCGCCGGCATCATATCGATTGTCGATAGCTCGGCTTGCTGTAACACAAATGCTTCATTTGCAAAGGCATGAATAGGTGCGACATTTGTATCGGTAATGGCAATCGCATACACACCGCGTTTTCTAAATTCCTCTGTAATATGAATCGGCTCTTTATAATAGCGGTGTAATGAAATCACGATTGCCAGTGCTGTTTCATCGACTTCTTGCACTGTTCGAATGAGTGCATTCGTTTCTGTTGGTACAAGCTTGACATTCGGCCGCAGCATGTTGAGCGTAAATTGAAGCCATTGTGCCGCAAAGCTGGATGCCCCTGCGCCAATTAAATAAATGGCTTTTGCTTCATGCATTTTTTTCGTCGTCTCTTGAAATTGTTCTGGTTTTATTTGTTCCGCAATTCTGATAATTTGATAGCTAGTTTGCCTCATCACCTTTTCGCAAAGCTGTTGCTCTTTAAATAGCTCTTCTTTGGATGAAACGTAATTGCCTAATGTGCTGTTTGTATTGTGTTCAAATAAATACATCGTCAGTTCTTTTTGTAGTTGCGCATAGCCATTTAACCCAATGGCATAGCAAAAGCGAATGACCGTCGTTTCACTTGTACTCGCTCGCTCTCCTACTTCCGCAGCAGAATGAACCCCAATGTATGTCGGATTATTTAATATAAAATTTGCTACTTTTTGCTGCGACTTCGATAACGAATTAAAATGTTGCTCGATTCTTTCTTTAATCGTTCCCATTTCAGCCAAATGAAGCCACTCCTTTATTTTGTACCAATATGAAGTTCATACTTCAAAATCTATTTAGTAATTTAACATGAATAAAAAAGGGATGCAATAAGTTTTCTGAAATTTCATAGTTATTTGTTTTATCTCTTTTTTTGGAAAATTAGCGCGAAAGCATTTTAAAATACAAAAAAGCATGAACAAGCTAGCAATTTAGCTCATTCATGCTTTGAAGATAGGTTAGAAATTTTATGGTTCTTCACCATAGACCGCACATTCCGTTACGGGCGGACGCTTTCCGCGGGCTTGGCTTCAGTCTCCTCGACTCGCAAAGCTCGTCTGCGGGGTCTCGGGCCAACATGATGTTGGTCACAAAGGCGTTGTCACAGGACGTGACGGTTTTAGCCTTTGTTCTTCTATCGCTTTTCCCGCTGGAGTCGCCGCCCTTCACTCCATGTGCTTTTATATCAATTTTTAATCAAGAACGGATTTGAATATTAAACCCATTTTAGATAAAATTTACAAAAAAACAGTAGCTTCCATGTTTATTGCTAAAAGTAGCGGCGTAAAAATTCAAAGACCGCAACTAACGATTGCGGTCTTTGAATGCTCTTTCCATTTCGCGTTTTGCTTCTTTTTTACGCATGTCGTCGCGTTTGTCGTAGTCTTTTTTCCCTTTGGCAATGCCGATTAATAGCTTGGCATAGCCGTCTTTAATATACATTTTCAGCGGGACAATCGTATAGCCATCACGTTTTACAGCACCGACCAATTCACCGATTTGCTTTTTATGTAATAATAGCTTGCGGTCACGTAATGGTTCATGGTTAAAGCGATTGCCTTGGTCGAACGGCGAAATATGCATATTGCAAATCCACGCTTCCCCATTACGAACACGTACATATGAATCCTTTAGCTGTACTTTGCTGGCACGTACAGACTTGATTTCCGTTCCTGTTAGCACCATGCCGGCTTCAATTGTTTCCTCAATAAAATAATCATGACTTGCTTTTTTATTTTGAGCTAATACTTTCCCTTGTCCTTTAGCCATCTTTCACAACTCCTCATTGCAAGATTTTCCTTGCTCGTTACTCCCATTATAACGTAAAAAGTGGCTAGAGACACGTGCGCCCCTAGCCTCTCTTGCTATTTCTTTTTCTTCTTTTTCTTTTTCGCAACGCCTTCATAAAACTTCGGCTTGTCTTTGCCATCTTTGCGTCGACCGCGTGGATCACGGTCACTGGAAGAAGAACGTTTACCACGACGCTCTTTTTCACCGCGTCCTTCTTTACCGCCTCGTTTATCGCGACGTTCTGAACGCTCTCCGCTTTTCTTTTCATGACGACCAGCCGTAATGACTTTCGGCGTGACTTTACGCGGGCGACTGCCGTGCGATTCCACCATGCCAACAATTTCAAAATCAACTGAAGATTCTTCAATGATTACATTGGCCACACGGATTTTCACTTCATCACCAATACGGAATTGACGACCTGTACGCTCGCCAATCATGACCATCATACGATCTTCAAAGCGGTAGTAGTCATCTGTCATATTGCTGATGTGCACTAAGCCTTCGACTGTATTTGGCAGCTCCACGAAAATACCGAAGTTGGTAATCGATGACACCATCCCAACAAACTCTTCACCGATTTTATCAGACATAAATTGTGCCTTTTTCAGCGCGTCTACATCACGTTCTGCATCGACAGCACGACGTTCACGTTCAGATGTATGGTCGGCGATTTCATCCATGACCGAATTCCAATAGACGACCGTCTCTTTCGATGTATCCCCATTTACTAAATACGTACGAATTAAGCGGTGTACGATTAAGTCTGGATAACGACGAATTGGCGATGTGAAGTGTGTATAATAATCCGTCGATAAACCGAAGTGACCAAGTGATTCCGGATAATATTTTGCTTGTTGCAATGAACGAAGCAACATCGTCGAAATAACTGGCTCTTCTGGTAGTCCTTCAATGGATTTAATAATTTCTTGTAACGCTTTCGGATGAACAGAGTTACCTGTTCCTTTAATGACTAAGCCGAAATTTGTCACAAACTCGAAGAAACGCTGTAGCTTCTCTGGCTTGGGATCTTCGTGAATACGGTAAATAAACGGCAATTCCATCCAATGGAAGTGCTCCGCTATCGTTTCATTCGCTGCTAGCATGAACTCCTCGATTAAACGCTCTGCCACTGTACGCTCACGTAGCACAATATCAGTTGGCCAGCCTTCTTCATTGACCAGTACTTTCGATTCTTTAAAGTCAAAGTCAATCGCACCGCGGCTCATCCGCTTATTACGTAAAATGTCCGCAAGCTCTGCCATGTCTCTAAACATAGGCACAAGCTCTTTATAGCGTTCCATCAACTCTGGATTTTCATCTGGCTGTTCTAAAATTTTATACACATCCGAGTACGTCATACGCTCTTTTGTTTTAATGACACTTTGGAAAATCTCATGCTTGATGACTTGCCCTGCACCATCAATGATCATTTCACACGAAAGTGTTAAACGGTCTACTTGTGGGTTAAGTGAACAAATCCCATTAGATAGACGGTGTGGAATCATCGGAATAACACGGTCTGTTAAATAAACAGACGTTGCACGATCATAGGCTTCTTTATCGATGACCGAATCTTGTGTGACATAATAACTCACGTCTGCAATGTGTACGCCGAGCTTATATGTACCGTCTGTATTTTTCGTTACCGTAACAGCATCATCTAAGTCTTTTGCGTCTGCACCGTCAATCGTCACAATGACCTCGTTGCGCAAATCACGACGGCCAATTAAATCTTGTTCTGTAATTTCGTCTGGCACTTTTGTTGCGGCTTCCACTACTTCTGCAGGGAATTCAGGCGGAATGTCATGTTTGTAAATAATCGATAAAATATCGACACCTGGATCATTTGTATGGCCGAGTATTTTTGTCACAATCCCCGTAGCCGATTTAATATGATCCGGCCAATTTGTTACTTCCACAACGACTTTATGACCATCGACAGCCCCAAGCGTATCTTCTTTGGCCACGAAAATATCCATGTTCATTTTTTTATCATCTGTTATTACAAAGCCGAAACCACGGTTTGCTTGGAATGTGCCAACAAAGGATGTTTTACCGCGCTCGACAATTTTTGTCACGGTTCCTTCACGACGATCACCCGATGTTTCATTCAACACACGAATTAATACCGTGTCCCCATTTAATGCACCATTAATTTCATGTGGTGGAATAAAAATATCATCCATACCCTCTTCATCTGGTGCCACGAAGCCAAAGCCTTTTGCATGTCCGATAAATCGACCGCGTAATAAATTCATACGCTCTGGTAAACCATATCGATTAGAACGAGAACGCACAATCAATCCTTGCGCTTCCATTTTTACAAGTGTTTTTACTAATACTTTAAATTCTTCTGCATCTGATAACTCAAAGGCATCCTCGATTTCAGCCACCGTCATCGGCTTATACTGTTCATCCTTCATAAATGTGAGGATGCGTTGCTGTAAATCATCTTTTTGTACCATACTTGTCCCTCCTTCAACGGGCATTCTATATTATCAACCATTAGACATGCCAATCGAGCTTTTCTAAAAACTGATAAATGTCTTCGTGTAGTTGATCTTTTTCTTTATCCAATGTAATGACATGACCAGATTCATCGTACCATTTTATTTGTTTTATATTAGATTGCGCTTCTTCGTATATATAATGCGCAGATTTCGGGTCAATGATGTTATCATTTGTTGCTTGTACAACAAAAATTGGCGCATATACTAAATCGACTTCCGCGCGCACGCTGGCGACAAGCTGTTGTAAGTTCGGTAACGAAGGCATTCCTTGCTGGCGAATTGCCTCTACCTCTGCTTCGATTTCGATTTCGCTTTTTCCTTCTGACTTTTTATACTGCTTAGCATATAGCAGTACACCGTTAAACATAGTATCTAGTGCGCGCATCGTCATCGGTGCACACATCGTAATAATGCCTTTTACTGGTTTATTGAGTCCCAATTTTAATGAAAAAACGCCACCGAGCGATAATCCCGCAACGGCAATTTCTTCGTAACCTGCTTGCTGTAATTCATTGTAGCCATTTAGGACATCTTGCCACCACTCATCAGGGTGTGACTGAATGAGCTCTTCAGGTGGTACGCCATGTCCCTTATAATGTGGCGCTAAAGAAGTATAACCGCGTTTTTCTAAAAAGCGCCCGAGCATTCGGACATCCGCCGAACTGCCTGTAAACCCATGCAGCAACAACACCGCACGCGGTCCTGCCTCAAAGAAGAACGGCGTATTTTGTGCCTTTCGCATAACGCTCCTCCATTCTCTCATATTTACTAAATTTTATCATTATAAACAATTCGATATAATCTCTTATATTGTATGCTTTTATCACGATACAACTCGCCCCAAATAGAGCGAGGTGATAGTTTATGTATGATGTTGCAAGCTGATCGTCTCCTTCGCTTGCATTTCGGCTAAAAATAAATATCTTTTAACGATTCACTGTAGGAATTTGCTCATGCCGAGTGGTTTTGACCAGATACAGCGTCTTTTTGCTCGGATACCTTAGCTTTTTGACCGTTTACCTCGGACTTTTGCTCGAATACGGTAGGGTTTTGACCGTTCAGCGTCGACAGTTTTAAGATGATTTATATAGTAGATATAAAATCAAATAAGGGGGTGTCCGGAAAAATTTCACTTTCCGGACACCCCCATTTACTATGCGTCTATTAAAATTTCGTAATAGCTAGCGTTAAAATAAAGAATAGTACTGATAACACAATTGTCACACGGTGTAACACTAAGTCCATACCGCGCGCTTTTTGTTTACCAAAAAGTTGTTCTGCTCCACCAGAGATGGCCCCCGATAAACCAGCGCTTTTACTTGATTGTAATAATACTACTGTAATTAAAGCTAAAGATACGATGATTAATAAAACAGTAATTAACGTATGCAAAACGTCCACCTCTTTCACTTGAAAACATTACAACAAATAACAGTATAACAAAAAGAGCGAAAGGTGACAACTTGCATTCCTTTATTTTACGAAAACTTCCAAATGAATAACAGCATTAATCGTCATCGTCATCATCATTGTCCGTATCGTTATCGCGGTCATTGTCGTCTAAAATGTCCTCTTCTTCATCGCGATCGTCACTGTTATCACTGCATGCCGTTAAACTAAATGACAATGCTAAAATAATGATTATAATCCATGATGTCCAAAGTTTTTTCATCGTGCTTCCTCCTCTAGTTAAGTGATTTATTTTACTCAAAACTAGTGAAAAAAACACATCATTACTTTGAAAAATTGTTATACTGACATTCGCTCATTTCCCGCTTTGCTGCTAATGCTAGTGGAATTGGTTAACGTGCTTCTTCGTTTTCCATTAATTTTTTCACTTCTATATAATAAAGCTGCATGCCGTCTTTTTCATGAATGTTAAAGCGGTAGCCGCTATAATCGATAAAGCCCTCTTCATCCAGCTCCATATCATTCGTGAAATACCAGCCACCAATCGTCTCGACATCTGGGTATTCTTCATCTAATGTTAAATCGAGCAACTGATCGATTTCATACAATAAAATTTTTGAATCAATAATGTAATGCCCCTCTGAAAGCTTTCGAACAGGTGGCTCCTCATCTTCATCAAATTCATCACGAATTTCACCGACAAGCTCTTCTAAAATATCTTCAACGGTTACGAGCCCACTTGTTCCACCGTATTCATCAAGTAAAATCGCCATATGGCTACGCTCTTTTTGCATTCTTTGTAGCAGTTTATGAATCGGTGTTGACTCAACGGTTTTAATTACAGGATTTAAAAAGTTCATCGCCGTAAAGGTTTCTGCTAAAATTTGATCACTCATGCCTTGTGTTAAAAAATCTTTAATATTTAAAAAACCAATAATATTGTCGCGGTCCCCTTCATAAATCGGATAGCGAGTATAGCGCTCTTCCGAAATTTGGGTTAATACCTCTTCAAAAGTGGCATTCACCTCGAAGCCTACAATTTCTGTACGGGGTACCATAATTTCGCGTGCAATCTTATCATCAAAATCAAACACATTATTAACAAAATTCAGCTCATTCCCATTGATTTCACCTGATTTATAGCTTTCTGTCAGCAGTAATCGCAGTTCCTCTTCTGTATGGGATAACTCATGTTCACTTGCTGGCTTAATGCCAAATAATCTTAATAAAACGCGCGCCGAGCCATTCAGTAACCAAATAAACGGGTACATCATTTTATAGAAAACTTGAATGGGTTTTGAAAAGGCTAATGTGACAGCCTCTGCCTTTTGAATAGCAATCGTTTTTGGCGCAAGCTCCCCAACAACAACATGCAAAAATGTGGCAATCGCAAATGCAGCAGCAATTGTAAACCAATGCACGTAACTTGTACTTAACCCGAGCCATGCAAAAAATGGGTGTAACATGAATTCGAACGTCGATTCACCGACCATTCCAATCCCTAAAGCGGTTACCGTAATTCCGAGCTGACATGCCGATAAATATTCATCGAGATGCATTGTCACACGCTTTGCTACAAGTGCATTCCCTTGCCCTTCTGCAATGAGCTGGTCAATCCGCGACTGCCTTACCTTGACAATCGCAAATTCAGTTGCCACAAAAAAGGCAGTTAGTGCTAATAAACCTGTAAAAACTGTTAATTTCAGTATGGTCAACCAGTCGTCTTACTTATAAAAGTAAGACTTCACCTCCTAAAATAGGATATTATATATTTTTAATTTTGCTTCCTATTTACACTATGATATTTGATATTATTCAAATAAATTGTAACATACATACTACAAAGAAAGCGATTTCATCTTATTTGTATGCAAAATTTTCAAAAAGGTTTTGACATATAGAACAGTTGGGTGCATCTCTGTTGCTGATGAGCAATGCATTCACACATTTAACCTTTCGTACATTCTTAAGATTAACAAAACCTCTTTTAAGTAGGAAAGAAGCCTACGATTCGCATCATATCGTAGGCTTCTCTTCGTTATTGTTCACGAACATTTTTTATAAAGAATGATAGTATAAGGGCAATCACGGCAATGACTAAACCGAATGTAATGGAATTTTGCAATCCATCACTCATCCCTTGCACCGGGTCTGCTGCACCACTGGCTGTAATCGACAAAATCGTGACGGCTACCGCTGTACCAACAGCACCAGATACTTGCTGTAACGTATTCATAATCGCTGTGCCATCTGGATAAAGTTCACGTGGTAGCTCGTTTAATCCATTTGTTTGCGCTGGCATCATCACAAGCGAAATCCCAATAAACATGGCGATATGTAACGCCACAATGAACATTGGCGATGTTGTAGCGTCAATACCGCGTAAGAAAAACAAGCTAATCATTACAATGACTAATCCACTCGGTACCATTTTAGTCGGTCCAAATTTATCAAATAGATTGCCTGCCACAACAGACATAAATGCATTAATAATACCACCTGGTAGTAAAACGAGCCCTGCCAAAACAGGTGCTAGCAACAATACATTTTGTAAATAAATTGGTAAAATAACCATTGTCGATAAAATGGCCATCATACAAACCATTAAAATAATTAATGCAATGACGTACATCGGATATTTGAATACACGTAAATTTAACATAGGTCGTTCCATTTTCAATTGACGGACGCCAAATAAAATGAGTGCCACTACACCGACACCAATGCTAATCATTACTTCTGGCATTAAAAATGTCCCAAGCTCTCCTGAAATACTAAAGCCATACACAACGCCGCCAAATCCAATCGTCGATAAAATAAACGACCATACGTCTAGCTTCCCTGGTTGCACTTCACTCACATTCCGTACAAAGCGCAGACCGACTAGTAACGCTAACACTAAAAACGGTAGTGCTATCCAAAAAATCCAATGCCATGTTAAACGATCTAACACAACGCCTGCAATTGTCGGACCGATCGCTGGGGCAAAAATAATGACAAGACCAATTTTCCCCATCGCAGCACCACGTTTATTAATTGGGTATACGAGTAAAATCACATTCATCATAAGCGGTAAAATGATGGCTGCACCAATCGCTTGCACGATACGTCCCATTAAAAGGATAGTAAATGCTGGTGCAATAGCTGAAATAAGCGTGCCACTAATGGAGAAAATAAGCGAGGCTGCAAATAGTTGGCGCGTCGTAAAACGCTGCATTAAAAACGCCGATACAGGCACTAAAATACCAAGTGTTAATAAATAACCCGTTGTTAACCACTGAATCGTAGAGGTTTCTTCACCAAAATCTTTCCCAAGTTGGACAAACGCCATATTTAATGCCGTTTCATTGAATAATCCAATAAATGCGGCAATTAAAAATGCCGATATAATTTTATTCCTTTGTTCGTATAGCTCTTCCATTGTACTTCCTTTCTTCCTTACAAATTCTATTACTCAACTTAACAAACTTTGTGACATTTGCATAGTTTTTTTACGTGACTTGCCAAAAGCAAAACAATTATTCTACGATGATAGAAAAGCTTTGGATGGTGAGTGTATTGAAACAGCGTATTTTAATTATAGAAGATGAGCCTCAAATCGCACGTGTACTGCAATTAGAGCTGGAATTTGAAGGCTATGAAACGAAAATGGCACATACAGGCACCGAGGGGTTAATCGCTTATCGGGAAGAATCCTGGGATTTAGTCTTATTGGACATTATGCTCCCCGAAATGAACGGACTGGATGTGTTAAAACGGATTCGAAAAGATCCGCGTATGACACCTGTTATTTTATTAACCGCTAAAAACGATGTGAAAGATAAAGTCGAAGGACTTGATCTCGGGGCAAATGATTATGTAACGAAACCTTTTGAATTTGATGAATTACTTGCACGCATTCGTGTAGCACTTCGATTTTCACAGATGGCTGCACCAAGTTCAAATGAATTGAAATATGCAGACCTTATTGTCGATGAAGCGACACGCGAAGTCAAACGTGCTGATAGTAATATAGACTTAACACCACGTGAATATGATCTACTCCTGCACTTTATGCGCCACCCAAGAAGCGTGCAGTCGCGCGAACAGTTGCTAAATGCAGTATGGGGCTTTGATTATTACGGTGATACTAATGTCGTAGACGTCTATATTCGGTACCTCCGTCAAAAAATCGATTCACTTGGCACCCCTCTTTTTCATACTGTACGCGGTGTTGGGTATGTCATGAAGGAGTCATAAAATGAAACTGAATACAAAGGTAAATATTTTATCGACGCTGTTAACGTTAATTATTTTAATTAGTAGCTATACAGGCATTTATTTTTTATTTAAAAATTTGGCGTACGATACAGAATATGCACAACTACAAAATCGGGCAGATGAACTCGTTGCAGCTGTGAGCATTCTGGAATCAGTCGAAAATATCGACTCATTACTTCAAGCATATATCCCGCCAAATGGCTCGTTACGTGTAGTGAATGAGCAAGATAAACCGCTATTTTATATGCACACACTAGCTAGCCCTGAACGAATTCCATATACAATTGAGAAGAATACCCATTTTACTGTTTCTCTGTGGAATCAAACGCCTGTCATGGCCATGGCATACCCGCTCATTTGGCCTGACCATACCGTTGTGACAGTAGAGCTCGTTCAGCCGCTCCATGATATTGCGAAAAATATGGAACTGTTAAAGTGGATTTTAATCTTAATGACGCTTGCTGCGATGGTACCTATTTATTTAGCGAGTGTTGTCCTTGTGCGCATCATCGTTCGTCCTATTCAAAGTCTGACGACAACGATGCAAAAAAACATTGAAACGTCTCGCTACGAACAAATTACATTACAAAATCATAATCGGGACGAAATCGCGGAAATGACACAAACCTACAACAAATTCATGCAGCAAGTGGAAACTAACTATACGAAGCAACAGCAATTTATCGGGAATGCATCCCATGAGCTAAAAACACCCTTAACGGTCATTGAAAGCTATGCAAAACTGTTGGAGCGTCGTGGATTTTCCAATGAAGCCGTAAACAAGGAGGCACTGGCAGCCATTTTAAAAGAAACGAGTAATATGAAGCAGCTGATGGAACAAATGCTTCAGCTTGCAAAAGCGAGCGAACAACCAAAAGTGGAATGGGCAACGGTTGACATTCAATCACTTCTTACAGATATTTCCCAAAGTATGAAGCAAGCATATGGCACGGACATCATCATTTCTGGCGAAAACATCACGGTGGCATCTGATGAAGCTAAATTAAAACAGCTATTATTTATTTTTCTAGACAATGCAAGAAAGTATAGTGAAAAAACAATTGATGTACACATAGTAAGTGGGGATTTAGTAAAAATTTGTGTTACCGACTACGGTGTCGGTATTCCTGAAGAAGACATCCCCCATCTATTTGATCGGTTTTATCGTGTCGATAAAGCGCGAAATAGGAAAACAGGCGGCACTGGTCTCGGTTTAGCCATTGCTAAACAACTTGCTGATTTGCTAAAAATCGACATGGCGTTTACTAGTAAGGTCGGAGTGGGCACAACAGTGACATTATCGTTTACGAAACGAGGCACAAGTGATGAAAAATAAGTTAAACATTCTCCTGATTAGCTGTGGGGCCGTGTTACTTGGACTATTACTCATCAATGCCCTCCATCATTTGACAGAAGACACTACGCTATCTGAAAAGCAAATTGTTTCGCGAGTAGAAGCGCTATACGGCGGGGAGATTGAGCATGTCATCAAAAAAGGACCGCAATATATGATTACTTTCTCTACAGAAAAAGGGACTTATGAAGTCGCAGTGGATGAAGTAAACGGGCGTTTTTCAAATTTAACATTCATTTATGAAAAACCAACTATAGTAGAAAATGAAACATCGTCACATGTATCGGATGAAGAAACTCCTGTGGATAAACCAACCGAGACCGATGTGCAAACAAGTCCACCAGTGGAGCAGCCAAGTTCACCTCCACCGCAGGAAAATCCCATTTTATTAACGGAGCAACAAGCGATCGCCATCGTGCAAAAACAATTTTCTGGTGAAATTGAAGATGTAGATTATGAAAAGACAGCAGACGGGGGCTATTACGCAATTGAAGTTGATACGGAAACAGAGGAAATAAAAATAAGAATACATGCCATTACCGGAAAAATTATATCTGTTTTATTCGACGATTAATTTTCTCATGAAATTCTAATCTTTCTCACAGACTGTTTTCATGTTCACTTCTTACAATAACCTTAACAATAAATGAAGGAGTGACAAAATATGAAAAAGGCAATTATTATCCCAACCGTATTTTTAGGCATTCTAGGTGGCTATGCTCTTGCCCAAACAGAAATTTTCAGCTCAGCAGAAAACGTAACAAAGATTACGGCCGCACAAGCAAAAGAATTAGCATTAAAAGAGTTTAATGGAAAAATTATCGAATTTGAATATGACCATGATGATTTAGTACCACACTATGATTTTGAAATTGTGGGGACAACAGAAAAGGTCGATGTAGAAGTCGATGCCATGACCGGAACTGCTACTATTACAGAGCGTGAAACAATCAAAAAAGCAAGTCCATCACAAGCACCGAAGATTACGGCAACACAAGCAAAAGAATTAGCGTTAAAAAAGTTTAATGGAAAAATTATTGAATTTGAATACGACGATGATGATGCAGTACCACATTATGATTTTGAAATTGCTAGTACAACAGAAAAGGTGGATGTAGAAGTCGATGCTATGACTGGAACTGCTGCTATTACAAATCGTAAAACCATCAAAAAAGGAAATTCATCACAAGCAACGCAGGCACCTAACAACCAAACGACTCAGTCACAACAAATAGCGCAAACGACGCCAAATAAAACAACGACTGCTCCACAAGCGAGCAATACCATTACAAAAGCACAAGCGATTGCGATTGCTCAGCAAAGAGTAGCGGGTACAGTCACAAAAGTCGAATTTGATGATGATGATTTTGAATATGAAATCGAAATTAAAAATGGACAAATAGAATATAAATTCAAAATTCATGCGAAAACAGGCGCTATTTTATCTTATGAAGAAGATCACGATGATGATGATGATTTAGATGACTAATTTTTTCCAACGATGAAGGATTTTTTACCTTCATCGTTTTTTTATTTTTAGTCATTAATACATAGATTCCCTAAAAAAGAGGAAAGTATTGTAAAAATTTTTGTTTTATTAGAAAAACAATACTCAAACTTTACACCCCTTATTTATCAGACTATTCTGTAAAAAAACTTCCCCTTTATACTATTCTTAAATATTTTCTGCAATAAATGCGTTTTATTCTACTTTACAACGTTATTTTCTTATTTTATATTATAGAAAGAAAATTTAATTAATTCCAAATTATTCATAAATAGGGGTGAGGATGATGCTTTACTTTTTTATGTTATTAACAATTGCCTGTTTAACATACGCACTTGTAAAAAAGAGATTCATATTTTTGACAGTTCCAGTAGCAGCCATGATGCTCTATATGGTCATTAAAGTTGTTATGGTTCCTCTTCCATTAGGGGAAACATTAAAGTTTATTTTTGGTTTACGTTAATGGCCAAAATTGTAGTGTTATTCTTTTTCTCAATAATTTTCTTTGTTCACGCAAAGATGATTATATAATCCACGTATTGAAGGGAGGATCGTTTTTTTAAAGTAATATTCTAGTTATCTTGCAATTTTTAAAGGGGTAAATGTTTAATCAGGGGAAATATTCAAAAGGGGTGATTTTCATGAGAAAGATTGAAAAACGTAAGGCTGATGCTTACTTCCGCGAAAAAAATACGTATATGGTTATTTTCTTTATCATTTGGTTCGTTGTATCGTTTGGTACGGCTGCATTTGCAGACTCCCTCACAGATATTCGAATCATCGGGTTCCCGTTCCATTACTTCATGGGGGCAATTGGTGCACTAGCAACCTTCATTATCTTACTATTTGCAAATGCCATTGTTGGAGATATGATCGACAAAAAATACGGCATTGATGACAAGCGAAATGAAGAAATTAGTGCTGGAAAAGTGCTAGATCACTAATAACACTCATTTTATGAATACGAACTATAAGGAGGGGAAATAGTATGGATAGCCAATTTTTAGTATCATTAGTTATTATTTTAATTACATTTGCTATTTATATTGGAATCGCTGTTGCAAATACAGCAAAACAAACTTCGGACTTTTACGTTGCAGGTCGTGGGATACCACCAATCTTTAATGGGATGGCCATTGGTGCTGACTGGATGAGTGCTGCATCCTTTATCGGTATGGCCGGTACAATCATGTTATTAGGTTATGATGGGTTAGGCTATATCATGGGTTGGACAGGTGGTTACTTATTCTTAGCCATCTTACTTGCTCCACAATTACGTAAATTCGGTCGCTTTACAGTACCAGAGTTCATCGGTGACCGTTTTAACAGTAAAACAGCATTAGTCATTGCGGCTATCTGTACAATTATTATTAGTTTTACTTACTCAATTGGACAATTATCTGGTTCAGGGGTAGTAATTGGGCGTTTATTCGAAATTGATGCACGAATTGGCACAATGATTGGGGTAGTATTAATTGCACTTTATTCTGCATTTGGTGGAATGAAAGGGATTACATGGACACAAGTAGCGCAATACGTAATTTTAATTATCGCTTACTTAGTACCAGTAATCTTCATGTCTTTCCAATTAACAGGAAACCCAATTCCTTGGATTTCATATGGCGAAATCGTTACAAAAATGGGTGAATTAGATCGCGAGCTTGGTATATCTGAATACTTTGCACCATTTACAAACGCTTCTAAATGGCAATTCTTAGCACTTATGTTTACATTAATGTGTGGTACTGCAGGTCTTCCTCACGTTATCGTACGTTTCTACACAGTATCAACGATGAAAGCTGCTCGTTGGTCAGGTGCTTGGGCATTAATCTTTATCGGATTATTATACTTCAGTGCACCAGCATACGCTGCATTTGCTCGCTTCATCCTTATGACAGAAGTTGCTGGTAGCCAAATTTCAAACTTACCTACTTGGACACAGTCTTGGGTAGACACAGGGAAATTACAAGTTGCTGATAACAGCGGTGATGGTATTTTACAATGGAACGAGCTTGTCATCGCAAATGATATCGTCGTAATGGCAACGCCTGAAATTGCAAACTTAGGTATGCTTGTAATCGGTTTAGTAGCAGCTGGTGCGATGGCTGCCGCTCTTTCTACAGCTGGTGGTTTAATGATTTCGATTTCTTCATCATTCGCACATGACATTTACTACCGTGTATTAAATCCACAAGCGAGTGAGCGTAAACGTTTATTCGTTGGTCGTATGTCGATTGTCGTTGCAACACTTTTAGCTGGTATTATTGCACTTAACCCACCTGGGGCAATTACACAAATCGTAGCATGGGCGTTCGCGATTGCTACAGGTACGTTCTTCCCAGCATTAGTATTAGGTGTATGGTGGAAACGTGCCAACGCACAAGGGGTTATTGCTGGTATTTTAGTCGGTTTAGGTGTAACACTTGCGTACATCTTTGCTGCTAAATATGGTGGATTCACAATTTTAGGTATTATCGATACGGGGGCAGGTGTATTCGGTGCTACTGCTGCATTCCTTACAAATATCATCGTATCGCTAGCAACACCAGCTCCATCAAAAGAGCTACAAGACGAAGTTATCAACCTTCGTTACCCAGAACAAATGGTTTACAAAGATGGAGAAGTATACTTGAATGACGGTTCAACGAAATAAGCTATAAGTAAAAAGAGGGATATTTAGAAAGCTAATGCTTTCCAAATATCCCTCTTCTTTTTAAGATGCTACAACAAATTTCGGAAGCGGATCATTAAATGTTTTCCAGTCTTGTTTCATTTCCTCATCTGTTAATAAACATGCGTCAAGTTCACGCTCGATATCTTCACGTACCATATCCATCCCAATTAGTACAAGCTCCGTCATGCGATCGCCGAACTGTTCATCCCATTTTTCTTGCATCGCTGGATCTTCTCGTAAAATCTGCTCCCGCTCATGTACGGGTAAATCAGCTACCCAATGACCTGCTGCTTGAAATTGCAGCGATACCCCCGCTTGTGATAATAATCCGACAAAATCACGCCCTGCTAACCAGAAAAAGCCTTTCGCGCGAACAATTTCTTCTGGAAATTGTTCCAACCATTCATACCACCGTTCTGGATGGAATGGGCGACGTCTTCGATAAACGAATGAAGAAATACCATATTCCTCCGTCTCAGGTGTATGCTCTTCATTCAATTCTTTTATCCATCCTGCCCCTTGGCTCGCTTTTTCAAAATCGAAAAGCTTGCGGTCTAGCAATATAGCAAGTGGGATTTCCCCTTTTTCTGCCGTATGAATTTCTGCACTTGGATTTAATTGGTGAAGAATCGCTTTAAATGCTTCCAAATATTCCGTTGTGACAAGGTCTGGCTTCGTAATGACTAAAATATCCGCAAATTCAATTTGTTCAATTAATAAATCCGATACGTCACGTTGATCGTAAATATCATCTGTTTGCTGGCGTTCTAGTAATGTTTCGCCACTTTCGTAATCTTGCCAAAAGCGCGCTGCATCCACAACGGTAATCATCGCATCTAGTGTGCAATGTTTTGTTAAATCGATGCCCAGCTCTTCATCGATATATGTAAAGGTTTGCGCTACGGGAATTGGTTCCGCAATACCTGTAGATTCAATCACGAGCCCGTCAATATTCCCTTGTGCGACAAGCTTTTCTACTTCAATCATTAAATCCTCACGTAACGTACAACAAATACAGCCATTCGTTAATTCCACTAATTTTTCTTCTGTTCGTGAAAATCCACCATCTTGAATCAGCTGTGAATCAATATTGACTTCACTCATATCATTGACGATGACAGCTAACCGTCTACCTTCTCTATTTGCTAATAGTTGGTTTAAAATGGTTGTTTTCCCTGCACCTAAATAGCCGCTTAACACGGTTACTGGAATTTTATTCACTTGTTACCCTCTCCTTAATAGTAATTATTACTATTTATATAATTTATCATCCCAAAAGAAGAAAGTAAAGAGTAATCATTACTACTCATAAGTATATTGAATTTTCTGTATTTTGTTGTATGATAAATTCGGGAGGTGATTTATGCTCATTCTCGAACGACAGAAATCTTCACAGCTATTGTATTATCAAGCATTGCTCCGCCGGATATACGAGCATGATGTGGAATACGAAGATTTCCATAAACAATTGCTATCTCTTGAAGCAGGTCATAGTGGGGAACAACGTACAGATCGCGAATTCATTGATATTGCACTGACTCACCCTCATACCCTTCTATACAATCTTGAACTATTAAATGCTCAAGGTACTTCACATCAGATTGATTCCATCCTTGTCACGCCTAATTTTTTACTGATTCTTGAAATTAAAAATATGAATGGCACTCTGTTTTATAATGCTACTCACCATGAGTTTGGTCGCATCCGTCACAATGGACAAGTAGATATTTTTTCAGATCCATTTGCTCAAAGTCATCGACATCAAACCGTACTAGAGCGATTACTTCATCACTGGGGATTCATGCTTCCCGTTATGTACGTGGTCGTTGTGGCCAATTCGAATGTACGCTTCGATCAATCATTACAGCACTACCCTATTTTGCAGTTGAGTGGGCTTCGATTATATATCGAGCGATTATTTGAGAAGTATTCTATCGAATATGTAAATACGACAGAGCTCGAAAAACTTTCTACGTACTTGTTAAGCACATTACATCGTCCCGCCGTCAAACGTTTTGTAGCACCTGAACGCCTTCAAAAAGGGGTCCTTTGTGCAAAATGCCAATTTACAGAGGTCATGGTTTACGTAAATCGCACATGGTACTGTCCAAAATGCGGAGAACGAAATAAAAAAGCAGTCCACCAAGCATTACATGATTATCGATTATTAATAAGTGACCGAATTACGAATAAGGAATTTCGGGATTTTGTAGGTATTGAGTCCATGCAAGTTGCTTCAAAAATTTTGTCTCGCTTAGGATATGAAAAAATCGGAGATAAAAGAGGAAGAGTTTATATCATTTCGGAAGATTGTCTATAAACGGGGGTGATTTGGCTATTATCGGAGTGGGTTTGGCTATTAACCAGGTTAGTTTGGCTATTATCACAGCAGGTTTGTCTATTAACCCATATAAAAACCGGGTACCCGCACAAAACGGGTACCCGATCAAATATTATTTAATGTTATAGAACGATTGTAAGCCTAAGTATTGAGCTGTTGCACCTAGTTGGTCTTCAATACGTAGTAATTGGTTGTATTTTGCAACGCGGTCTGTACGAGATGGTGCACCTGTTTTGATTTGACCAGCGTTTGTTGCTACTGCGATATCAGCGATTGTGTTATCTTCTGATTCACCAGAACGGTGAGAGATTACTGCTGTGTAGCCAGCGCGTTTTGCCATTTCGATTGCTTCGAATGTTTCAGTAAGCGTACCGATTTGGTTTACTTTTACTAGGATCGAGTTGCCAACACCTTGCTCGATACCATCCGCAAGTTTTTTCGTGTTTGTTACGAATAAATCGTCACCTACTAATTGTACGCGGTTACCGATGCGCTCAGTCAGTAATTTATGACCAGCCCAGTCGTTTTCGTCTAAGCCGTCTTCGATAGAGATGATTGGGTACTTAGATGTTAACTCTTCGTACCAAGCAACCATTTCTTCAGATGTACGAACTACGCCTTCACCTGATAAGTGGTATTTGCCATCTTCTTTGTTGAATAACTCAGAAGACGCTACGTCCATTGCTAATTTTACTTCTTCGCCTGGTTTGTAGCCAGCTTTTTCGATTGCTTCAAGGATTACAGTGATCGCTTCTTCGTTTGAACCAAGGTTTGGCGCGAAACCACCTTCGTCACCTACAGCTGTGTTGTAGCCTTTATCCTTTAATACTGCTTTTAAGTGGTGGAAAATTTCAGCACCCATACGTAAAGCGTGACGGAAGTTTTCAGCACCTACTGGCATAATCATGAACTCTTGTACGTCCACGTTGTTGTCAGCATGCTCCCCACCATTGATGATGTTCATCATTGGTACTGGTAATTGCTTCGCATTGAAGCCACCAAGGTATTGGTATAAAGGTACATCTAAGTAGTCAGCTGCTGCATGTGCTACTGCCATTGATACCCCAAGAATTGCGTTTGCACCTAATTTACCTTTGTTTTCTGTACCGTCAAGCTCGATTAACGCTTTGTCGATCACAACTTGGTCAAGTACTGAGTAGTTACCTTCTAATTCCTCAGCAATAATTGTGTTTACGTTTTCTACAGCGTTTAAAACACCTTTACCTAAATAACGACCTTTGTCGCCATCGCGTAATTCTACTGCTTCGTATTCACCAGTTGATGCACCAGATGGCACGATAGCGCGACCGAATGCACCTGATTCTGTAAATACTTCAACTTCTACTGTTGGGTTACCGCGAGAGTCTAATACTTCGCGAGCGTATACTTGTGTAATAAATGGCATTGTTTTTCAATCTCCTCTTTTTTAGGTTTATCTCTTAAGGTAAAGATACTCAATATATTCCACTACAAATGGTAGCTTATTCACTAATCAATGTTTTTCCTGTCATGTCAGCAGGTTGTGCTACATTTAATAACGATAACACCGTTGGGGCAAGATCGGCTAAAATACCGTCTTCACGTAAATGAACGTCTTGTTTCGTGACGATGACTGGTACTGGGTTTGTTGTATGGGCTGTCATTGGTAAATCCTCTAGTGTAATAACCTCATCTGAGTTACCATGGTCAGCTGTAATAATCGCCGCGCCACCTTTTGCAATGATGGCATCCACGACTTTCCCTAAGCACGCATCTACGACTTCGATGGCCTTAATCGTTGGCTCTAGCATACCGCTATGCCCTACCATATCAGGGTTAGCAAAGTTTAAGATGATCGCATCAAATTTATCGGCTTCAATTTCTGCTAATAGCGCATCTGTTACTTCATAAGCACTCATTTCAGGCTTTAAGTCATATGTCGCTACTTTCGGCGAAGGAATTAAAATGCGCTCCTCCCCAGCAAATGTTTCCTCACGACCACCACTCATAAAGAATGTCACGTGCGGATATTTTTCTGTTTCGGCAATACGAAGCTGTGTTAAGCCGTTTTCAGCAAGCACTTCACCTAACGTATTCGTTAAGTTATCATTTTCAAAGGCAACGAGTGCATTTACATCCTCACTATAGTGCGTGAACGAGACGAAGGATAAATTTGTCGGATGCTTTTCTGAACGCTCAAAGCCTGCAAACGTTTCATTTGTAAACACTGTTGATAATTGAATCGCACGGTCTGGACGGAAGTTGAAAAATACGACCGCATCATTCGTATCAATCGTTGCAACAGGCTGCCCTTCTTGTGTAATGACAAACGGAATGACGAATTCGTCCACCACTTCGCGTACATAGCTTGATTGTACACCGGCTTTTGCTGTAGCTGCCGTATGCCCTACACCATCTACAAGTGCATCGTACGATAGCTTCACACGTTCCCAACGTTTGTCGCGGTCCATTGCATAATAACGACCGTGAATCGATGCAAATTTCCCTATACCAATCTCCGTCATTTGCTTTTCTGCTTCTTCGATATATTCAAGCGCTGTTGTTGGACCTACATCACGCCCATCTAGGAAACCATGTACATATACTTCTTCTAAACCGTTTGCTTTTGCTAATTTAAGTAGTGCAAATAAATGCTCATAATGACTATGTACACCGCCATCAGAGAGTAAACCCATTAAATGAAGTTTAGAACCATTTGCTTTCGCGTGTTCCACTGCCGCAAGGAATCGTTCATTGCGGAAGAAGTCGCCTTCACGGATCGACTTATGAATGCGCGTTAAGCTTTGATATACGATACGACCTGCACCGATATTTAAGTGTCCTACTTCAGAGTTCCCCATTTGGCCATCGGGTAAACCAACCGCCTCACCGCATGCAGTAAGTGTTGCATGCGGATAAGCGTTCCAAAAACGATCAAAATTTGGTTTGTTTGCTTGTGCTACGGCATTGCCCTTCAATTCATTGCGAAGAGCAAAGCCATCTAAAATAATTAATGCTACTGGCTGTTTAGGCATTTGCGCCGGCCTCCAATAATTTTAAATAAGAATCTACTTGTAAACTCGCACCGCCAACTAAGGCACCATCAATATGTTCCTTCGATAACAGCTCGACAATATTTTCTGGTTTGACAGAGCCGCCGTACTGAATACGAATCGCTTCAGCTGTTGCGGACCCGTACATGTCCGCTACCACTTTACGAATGGCGCCACATGTTTCATTGGCATCATCCGCTGTTGCTGTTTTACCTGTACCGATTGCCCAAATTGGTTCATATGCAAGGACCATATGCGACACTTCGTCTGCTGTGAACCCTTCGAGTGCTGCGCGAATTTGGCCAGACACTTTCGCTTCTGTTTGGCCTTCTTCACGCTCTTCTAACGTTTCCCCACAACAAATGATTGGTACAATGCCGTGTGCAAGTGCTGCTTTTACTTTTTTATTGACTGCTTCGTCTGTTTCGTTAAACATTTCACGACGCTCTGAGTGTCCTAAAATCACATAATCTACATGGATCGCTGCTAATTGTGCTGGACTAACCTCACCTGTAAATGCACCTTCCTGCTCAAAGTGCATGTTTTGCGCGCCGATTGCTAAATCCGTTTCTGTAGCGATATCGACTAAAGTTGGTAAGTAAATCGCAGGGGCGCAAATGACTGCATCTACTTTTTCCTCTGAAGGAATAGACTCTCGTACTGCTTCGACAAACTCTACTGCTTCGTCAAATGACTTATACATTTTCCAGTTGCCTGCAAGTATTGGTTTACGCATAAATTCCCTCCGTTACTTATCGTTTAGTGCGACAATGCCTGGAAGTGCTTTACCTTCCATTAACTCTAATGAGGCACCACCGCCTGTTGAAATATGACTCATCTTGTCAGCTACTTCAAACTTTTCTACAGCTGCTGCAGAGTCACCACCGCCGATTACTGTGTAGCCTTCTGTTTCAGCCATTGCATTTGCTACTGTTTTTGTACCATTCGCAAATTTATCCATTTCAAACACACCCATAGGTCCATTCCAAATAATAAGCTTCGAATTTTTGATAACGTCCGCATATGCGTTTGCTGTTTTTGGTCCGATATCAAGCCCCATCCAATCAGCAGGAATGGCATCAATGTCTACTGTTTGTGTTTCTGCATCTTTTGAAAATTCATTTGCTACTACCGCATCGATTGGCATATGCAGCTTTACGCCTTTTTCTTTTGCTTTTTCGATAAACGACTTTGCTAACTCGATTTTGTCTTCTTCTAATAAAGAATTACCAATCGAATAGCCTTGTGCTTTTATGAATGTAAATGAAAGGCCACCACCGATGATTAAGTGGTCTACTTGATCCAGTAAGTTTTCGATTACGCCGATTTTATCTTTTACTTTCGCACCACCAATAATTGCTGTGAATGGGCGATCTGGGTTTGACAATGCTTTTCCTAGCACGTCTAATTCTTTTTGCATTAAGTAACCACATACCGCTGTGTCAACGAATTTCGCAATCCCTTCTGTTGAAGCATGTGCACGGTGAGCTGCGCCAAACGCATCATTAACATAAACATCCGCTAATTTAGCGAAAGCTTTTGACAGCTCTTCATCATTTTTCTCTTCGCCTTTATGGAAGCGAACGTTTTCAAGTAAAACAATGTCGCCCTCTTGCATGCTAGCAACTGCTGCTTCTACTGCTTCACCGATGGATTCGTCTAGCTTTTTCACTGGTTGACCCATTAATTCAGCTAATCGCTCGCCCACAGCTGTTAAGCGCATATCTTCCTTCACTTCGCCTTTTGGACGCCCTAAGTGAGAAGCTAAAATCACTTTCGCACCTTTTTCTGCTAAAGCTTGAATTGTTGGAATGGCTGCACGAATACGTGTTTCATCCGTTATTTTGCCTTCCGCCATTGGTACGTTAAAATCTACGCGTACAAAAACGCGTTTCCCTTTTACATTTACATCATCCATCGTCTTCTTTAAAAACATGAAGAAAACCCTCCTTCAATTTTAGAAAAAGGCACTAACCTTTTTATAGTAGACTTTCGCTCTAATAGTAACAAAAGTCGATATGTATGTCTCTTGTAAGCACGAAGCGACTCCCTCGTTTGTTACAAATTAATTATGCCCGAAGGCTATATCTTCATTCAAATGAAGAAAAAGGACGAGTCGGTAAACCGCTCATCCTTTTACCTTTATACATTATAATAGTTCAATCTCATAAAGGCTATACTTTTCATCTACATTTTATCGTATTGTGACACACTTTTTCTTCGATTCGGCAAAAGTATGTCACAATTATTTTTTAGTTTAACCCACGCTTTACTAAATACAGCGCTAAGTCCATTAAGCGCGCTGAATAACCGATTTCATTATCGTACCAAGCGACTACTTTGATCATGCGCTTTTCCATGACCATTGTCGATAAACCATCCACCGTTGAAGAGGCTGGGTTGCCGTTATAGTCAATCGAAACAAGCGGTAATTCGTTGTAGCCTAAAATGCCTTGTAATTGCCCTTCTGAAGCCTCTTTTAATACGGCATTCACGTCTTCGACCGTCACATCTTTATCAACTTCTACAACTAAGTCAATACATGATACGTTCGGTGTTGGCACACGCATCGAGAAACCATCTAATTTCCCTTTTAGTTGCGGCAATACTTTCGATACAGCGACCGCTGCACCTGTTGTTGTTGGAATCATAGACACTGCACCAGCACGGGCACGACGCGGGTCAGCATGCGGGAAATCCAGAATACGTTGGTCATTCGTATACGAGTGAATTGTCGTCATCATCCCACGCTTAATGCCAAAATGTTCATCTAACACTTTAGCAACTGGTGCTAAACAGTTTGTTGTACAGGATGCATTGGAGATTACATCCATCGTTTCTGGATCGTAGTATTCTTCGTTTACCCCCATTACAAATGTTGGCATTTCACCTTTTGCTGGTGCGGAGAGAATGGCTTTTTTCGCGCCTGCTTGCACATGCTTTGATACATCTTCCATTGAGCGGAATTTCCCTGTACACTCTAACACAACGTCAACGCCTAATTCACCCCATGGCAAATTTAATGGGTCTTTTTCTGAAAACACACGAATACGTTTACCATTTACGATAAAAGCATCCTCTTCCGCTGTGACATCTGCTTCGTAAACACCATGAACTGAGTCATACTTTAATAAGTGTGCTAACTGACCTGCATCTGTTAAGTCGTTTACTGCCACTACTTCAAACTCATCGTGTTTCAACGCCTCGCGGAATACTAATCGACCGATACGACCAAAACCATTAATTGCTAGTTGTAATGCCATGTTCATTCCTCCAAATAAAGTATTTTATAATAATAGCGTGAAGCTAGTTATCACAACATTTCATTTGCAGCAGCTTCATCTGTCATAAAAATTGTTTGCTGTGCCGCACGTTTAAAGTATGCCTTGATGGCTTTTGCTTTTTGAGCGCCCCCCGCAATCGCAATGACGTGGTGACTATTTTTTACATGTTCAGGTTGGATACAAATCGTGCGAATTTGATGCACAATTTCACCTTGTTCATCAAAATAATAACCAAATGCCTCACCGACTGCCCCTTTTTCACGAAGCAGTCTTTTCTCTGCCTCGGTGCTACCTCGCTTTTCGGCCATTTCTTCTGCCGTGCCGATCCCGTGCACAACAATATGGACCTGTTCATATAAATGAATCATTTCTTGTACACTTGGCTCCGCTTTCATCGCAACATACGCTTGCTCACTTAAGAACTCAGGTAAGAAAAGCGTTTTATACGAGGCATGACACGCTTGTGCAAACTGCGCGACAAGCACATTTGCTTGCAAGCTCATCTCTTCGCCTATTCCACCTCGTGCTGCGATAAACTGCGCACTTGGTAACTGCTCATTGGGCTGTAAATACGGTGCAATACAGGCAACCGAACTACCGCCAGTGACCGCAATTTTGCTATTTGCTTGTGCCAGATTCGTTAGTAATTGACTCGCTTCCTTGCCAAGCAATGTACGTGATGCTTCATCTTGAAAGCTCTCGGGAATGATGATGACTTTTTCAATTCCTAATACTTTGGCAAGCTGTTGCTCTTTTTGCGTAAAACCGGCGAGTTCATGATACAGCGTTTTTAACTTCTCAAGTACTTCATACCCTACTTCTGTACAAATCATACCTTTTTGGCCAATATCAATTAATTGTTGTTCATGCAAAAGCGACGTTTCATTTCGAATTTCACGCTCCGTTGCATGTAAAAGTTCTGCTAATGTCCGTCTACCAATCGGACCTGCAATATGAATCGCCTGTAAAATCCGAAATCGTTTTTTCAAAAGTAAATCGATTTCGGGTATTAATTTACGTCCTACTCCATACAATGAAGATTCGTCCATATACTCACCTACTATCTGTATGGTCTTTTTTTGTCCCACCAGAAACATTTTTGTCCCATAGGTAGTAAAAAAATATTTCTGTACCTTTATTGTAGTATGAATCGCTTTCTTATGCAATTTATTTCCTCTTTATTTACACAAACGATACAAAGTGTAAATGAAGTCTCACATTATGAGATTTCATCTACACTAAGCGCTTCGTATAGTGTTACATAATCAAGCTGACCGTATTGAATCATCCTACCGTCTTTTTCAACAACAGGAATCATCAGCATATACTTTTCGTGTAACGTGTCATCTTCTTCAATATTCAATACTTCAATTTTAAACAGCAGTTCTTCTTGGACAAGCTTTAAGGTTAAGATCCCTTCTTCACAAAGCGAACAATGTGGGCGGGAATAAAAAATCACTTTTTGCATGCAATACACTCCTTCTCGCCCCATTATACTGCGGGTTCAGGCTTCCTACCAGCAAATGCAAAAAGACCTTTTTTAAAAGTTACGGTCCGAGCCACCGCCACCTGAATCACCACCACCGCCTGAATAACTATCACTACTCCCATAGTCATAGTTCGAGTCACTAGACAACCTAGTCTCGCGCTCAGCTTCCCACGCAGCTGCTTCTGCTGCTTTGGCTGCTAAATACGCTTTATAGCCTTCCGAGCGGATATCTTGGCCTGTCAGCTTTTGATAAAACCAATAAAATGTCCCTTGTATTTTCCGGAACATCCATTTCATGATTCCCCACCCTATCCAACCTATCACGGATAAAATCGCTAAAAAGATACCACCGAAAAAAACAGCCCCAATTACTTCGTAAATCCAGTGAACTTCCTCCACAAATACGTCTGATTGTTGCCAAGTATGCTCGATATTTTCTTCTGCTCGAATGGCCTCTACCACTTGCGCAAACGCTTTTGTATAATCCCCTTCTTTTAATGCTGGCACCATATACGTATCCAGCATTTCACCTGTTTTACCGTCCGGATAATCCCCCTCTAGCCCGTAACCTGTCGCAATACGGACTTTATTATTGCCTTCGCCTTGAGAGGTTGTCACAAAAATCAGCATGCCATTATCTTTTGCCGCATCGCCAATTCCCCATTCACGGAATACTTCTACTCCATACTCATAAGCCTCTAAATCACCAATCGTCGGCACTGTTAAAATAAACAGTTCCATAATCCCTTGTGTTTGTAATTCTTTTGCAAAATCATTAATCTCTTTTTCAACTTCATCATCAATCACATTTTCATAATCAAATACAAACCCAGCTGTTGTTGGTCGAGGAGGAATTTCTGCCCATGTACTCAGCGGGAGAACAAAGATAAACAATGCAATAAGTAACAATACCCTCTGCTTCATTCATTCTCTCCCCCGAAATCAATGGTAGGTGTTTCTGTGACGCCTTCATTTACCTCAAAATAAGCTTTTTTCTCAAAGCCAAACATGCCTGCAATCATATTCCCAGGGAACGTGCGAACATGACTATTAAAATCTTGTACGGTTTCATTGTAATCTTTCCGCGCGACAGCCAACCGATTCTCCGTGCCAGCTAACTCATCCATTAATCGCGTAAACTGCGTATTTGCTTTTAAGTCCGGATACGCCTCTACAATGACCATTAACTTTTCTAACGCCGTCGTTAATTCATCATTTGCCGCGGCGGCTTCTTCTGTCGTGGAAGCAGTACCGTAGTTTGTACGCGCCTCTGCAATTTGCGTAAAAATAGCTTCCTCATGTGCTGCATAACCTTTTACTGTTTCTACCAAATTCGGAATTAAGTCAAATCTTCGTTGGAGTTGATTTTCAATTTGTGCCCAACCTGCATCAATTTGCTCCTCACCATTCACAAGACTATTATATTTCAATACAACAGTGAACAGAGCAATACCGATGATTACCATGATAACAATTACAGCAACTTTGGCGCTCCCTCTATTATCCTGTATCATCCAACAACCCCTTTTATTTGAATTTATTACTTATTATTAAGTATGCATAATAACATCAATAAAAGCCACAATATATTGCGTACCAACTAAAGAAATGGAGGACTTACTTTATGTTTACACAACCGTCTGAATCTCAAGGTAATCAACAGCCAATTTCGATGAACCATGGGGCGCATGAAGTAATGGATGTACATGAAGTGTTAAGTGCTGCTATTGGCGCATTAAACCAATGTGTACTCATGCGAGACCAAATTCAAGATCCAGAATTACTCGGCATTTTAGATCGCCAATATGCTTTCATGCTTGATGAATACAACATTACAGCAGAAGCGTATAAAACAGGACATGATCCAAAACACCCAACAAAAACGTACAACATGCAAATGGGTAACGATGTCAAATACGGATTAAGCGCTGGCGAACCGAAAAAACCAATTCAATCTCCTAATGAAATTGATGACGCCATTATCGCTGGGGCGCTCCTTTCTATGCATAAAACAGGCGCTGTTGGAAAAACACAAGCTGCGCTTGAATCAACAAACCCTGTTGTCCGTCGCGTATTGCAAGACTCGGTGCCAAACTGCGTAGAAATGGCCTATGAAGTTTCACTTTATTTAAATAAACGCGGTATGTATCAAGTGCCACAACTTGCACAACCAGATATGAATATTATGCTCAATGCATACGGTCAGGCTGGAAAAGCCAAAAATATGCCGAACTAAACTCCCTTTATTAACCCCCTCACCATAAATGGACACATCTTAACCCCTTAAGTTGATGTTCTTTATTATACGATGATCTATGTAAGCCTATACTGTACTCTCCGACAAAAAATCCATTCAAGTCGCCCGTCTTGAATGGATTTTCTTAGTTCATAAAAAAACATCAGCTTGCAATAAAATCTCGCAAGCTGATGTTTTTCATTATTTTAGCACTTTCCCTAAAAATGCTTTTGTACGCTCATGTTGTGGATTGCCAAATACATCGTCAGGATGCCCTTCTTCAATGATGTAACCACCGTCCATAAAGAGCACACGGTCACCCATTTCACGTGCGAAGCCCATTTCGTGCGTGACGACGACCATCGTCATGCCCTCTTTGGCTAAGTCTTTCATGACATCTAACACCTCATTTACCATTTCTGGGTCAAGTGCTGATGTCGGCTCATCAAACAAGATGACTTTCGGCTTCATCGCAAGTGCACGGGCGATGGCGACACGTTGCTGTTGTCCACCTGACAGTTGCTGTGGGAAATTATCTGCCTTTGCACGCAATCCTACTTTATCTAGCAATTCTAATGCTAGTTTTTCAGCCGCTGCTTTGCTCATTTTCCGAATTTGCATCGGGGCCATTGTGATATTATCTAATACCGTCATATGCGGGAATAAATTAAATTGCTGGAATACCATGCCTACTTCCGTACGAATATCATTAATATTCGTTTTTGGATCATTAATTTTTACGCCCTCAATATAAATGGCTCCGTCTGTTACTTCCTCTAATAAGTTTAAGCAACGAAGGAATGTACTTTTACCTGAACCAGATGGTCCGATTACACAAACAACTTCTTTTTCGTGTATTTCATAATCGATACCTTTTAACACTTCAAGCTTACCGAAATATTTGTGTAGGTTTTCTACTTTAATCATGTCTCGGCACGCCCTTTCTTTTTACGTGGCGTGTACTCAATACTCACACGCTTTTCTACAAATGCAATTAGTTTCGTTACCGCATATGTTAAGACAAGATATAGGAACGCTGCAAATAAATACGGCTCCCAGAAACGCTGATACGTTCCTGCTACGACTTTACTTACATATAAGATTTCTGCCCCTGCGATGACTGTCACAAGCGATGAATCTTTTAATAATGCAATAAACTCATTGCCAAGTGGCGGAATCATACGGCGGAATGCTTGCGGTAAAATTACCTTACGCATCGCTTGTGTATGCGTTAATCCAAGTGAACGGGCCGCTTCCATTTGTCCTTTATCGATCGATTGGATCCCTGCGCGGAAAATTTCTGCATTGTATGCTGCACTATTTAACACTAATCCTACAATACCCGATACCCACCAACTCATCGCATGACCGAAGATCGTTGGAATTACCGCTAAGTGAATTAATAATAATTGTACAAGCATCGGTGTGCCACGGAATATATCGACATAAATTTTACATGGCCAGTAAATCAGTTTATTTTTTGACATTTGTCCAAGTCCGAGGAATAGACCGAGGAATACCCCTCCGACATAACCACTTAATGTTAATAGAATTGTTGCCCAAATACCTTTAAGATATAGCTCACGGTAGTTCCAGATTATGTCCCAACGGAAAAAATCAAACAACTCCATCTGAAACACCTCCATTTATAGTTTACTCGATTTCAGTACCTGTAATTTCTGCTAATTTACCGTTATCTTTAATTTTTTGTAATCCTTCGTTTAATAAATCAAGTAATTCTTTGTTCCCTTTTTTCACCATGAAACCGAAGTAATCTACTTCAAATGAATCATCTTCGATTGCTTTTAATCCTGAATCTGGATTGTTTTTAATGTATTCTAAAATTACAGCATTATCCCCAATTGCTGCTTCTGAAGAACCGTTTAATACTTCCGTTAATGCTACTGAGAAGTTTTCATACGCTAAAATGTTAGAGCTTGCAACTCCTTGTAATTCTTGCGCTGCGATATGACCTGTTGTATTGATTTGTACAGATACTTTTTTGTCTTTTAAATCTTCAAATGACTCAATCTTCGAATCTTCTTTCGTCACGATTAATAAAGACGCTTCGTAATATGGCTCTGTAAAGTCATACGTTTCTAAACGTTCATCTGTAATCGTGATGGCAGCCGCTCCCATATCAATTTCTCCTGTTGTTACTTGGCTCATCATGGAGTCCCAACCAACATTTTTGATTTCTGTTTCAACGCCCATTTCTTCACCAATCGCCGCTAAAATTTGAGCGTCTAAGCCGACTACATTCCCTTTATCATCTAAATATTCAAATGGCGCATATGTTGCTTCTGTCCCTGCCACAATTTTTGTGATTTCTCCACCTTCAGAGTTTTTTGCCTCATCTCCAGAACAAGCAGCTAATAACATCGATGCCGCTGCCAATGGTGCTACGATTTTAAATAACGGTTTTTTAAACATATACAATTCCTCCCCATTCAATTGTCAGTTAATTGTTGTCTATTTTTGATATTACTCATTATAGTAAGTTCTGAATTTATATACAACAGGAAATTTTATAAAAAATGATTATTTTTTCACATCGATGAATTTTTATAACGAATTTACCGAGAAAAATTGATAAAATCAAATAATTATTCGTTAATCCATACAATTGGAAATCATTTACCTTTCATTTTTATGCAACAAAAAAGCCGCCACTTCTCGTGACGACTATTATGAAAACCCAATTTATTATTTCATCAAATCCAGCTTTGAATTATTTTGTTAGAAATAGTTTAAGAAGAATGAATTTAGGATAAAATGGAATCGGTACAGTGATCTTCATTTTATCCTACTCATTCCCCTGCACATTCATAGGCTGCTAAACTATGAATGTAGAATCAGGTGTTGCTATAACATATATATAATTGAAACAGTAAAATGGTGCCCGAATATGGGCATGATAGTATATGCGACTATAGCTACAATTCAACCTAGAAAAATTATGTCATATTTCATGAAAGCATGCTGAATTTACGTATCTACTCGCAATTAAGTACAACATTTAATAATTTACTAATAATCTTTTGATTTTTCAAGTAGTTAATGTAGAATAAAGTATTTCTTTATCGAATTTTGTCTTTTTTTTGAACAGTTGCTAAAGAGAAGGTATAAAAGAAGCAGACAAATAAAAAAACCTTGTATACAAAACAAGGTTGACATGTTATAGTGGCGCCCTCGGAGGGAATCGAACCCCCAGTTCAAGAACCGGAATCTTGCGTTTTATCCATTAAACCACGAGGGCAAAGTAGCTATGACTTATTCATTATACAAATGACAGGTGAACATTTCAACTATTAAACTTGGTAAATGAAGGTTAATACTCGCAATGAGCAAAAATACATCCTAAAAATATAAGTAGGGTAATTAAACTAAAGTGGTGTCGTAGCCTCCGCGCTTTGCCACAGCCTACACAGGAGCTAAAACAGGCGTGGCCTCTGTTTGGATCTCCTGCTCCTGACGCTACGCTTTCGTCGCAAAGAAAATCTTGGCTCCTGTGGCTATGGCGCGCTACGGCAAAAGGTGAATAATTCTCAATATGCTAAAAAGTATTCTCCATCTCTAAAAGAAATCATTTTCTTTCTAGTTGTACGTATAATCTACCTAGTCTTTTCTGTAATCAATGAGAATCTTTCATTATTTTCGAGCAACCGATTATTGTATTGAACGATAGTTGCTTGTAGCGGAGGCACGAGAGTGTAGCTGACGGCATGCGCCTTTCGCTACAGAGCAAAGCTTCCTACGGGAAAAGCGAGACAATCAAGACCCCGCAGGAGCGAAGGATGAGCGACGAGGAGGCTTGATCTCGCCCGTGGAAAGCGAGTGCCGCAGCGGAAAGCAACGGTTACCCAAATGTTAATATATGTTTAGGGATTTCCTCATTATGAGCTAAAAGTTATTAAAAGAAGTCAGAGTTTATATTTGACCTTCCTTGACTATTATGTGTATGATAATGGTACAGCTGATGGGTTCTTCCCTTATCAGCATTGAGCATTCGAATTTACCTTTTTAAAAGGAGGATATTTTGTATGAATTTAATCCCTACAGTTATTGAACAAACAAGTCGTGGAGAGCGTGCGTATGATATTTATTCACGCCTACTAAAAGACCGTATTATTTTATTAGGAAGCGCGATCGATGATAATGTGGCAAACTCAATCGTTGCACAATTATTATTCCTTGAAGCGGAAGACTCAGATAAAGATATTACGCTTTACATTAACTCACCAGGTGGCTCTATCACAGCTGGTATGGCGATTTACGATACGATGAACTACATTAAACCAAAAGTATCTACAATTTGTATCGGTATGGCAGCATCTATGGGTGCCTTCTTACTTGCAGCAGGTGAACCAGGTAAGCGTTTTGCATTACCGAACGCAGAAGTAATGATTCACCAGCCACTTGGCGGTGCACAAGGGCAAGCAACGGAAATCGAAATCGCTGCTAAACGTATTTTATTCTTACGCGAAAAATTAAATACAATCCTGTCTGAAAAAACAGGTCAATCGCTAGATATCATCGCTCGCGATACAGATCGTGATAACTTCATGACTGCAGAACGTGCTAAAGAATACGGCTTAATTGATCATATTATCGAACGTAAATAAAATTAGACCTACTAAACGCCTGGCTGTGCCAGGCGTTTTTATATTTTTTAACGTGTATAGAAAAAAAGCGCAGAAAGTAAAAACTTTCCGCCCCCTTTTTAATCTTCTTGTTGAATGAGTGCTGTCAGTGCCTGAATGGCCATCTCAGCATCATCGCCATCTGCCATCAATGTCACCATCGTACCTTTTGCGATCGCTAGGCTCATAATGCCCATAATAGACTTCGCATTTACTTTTTTCTCATCTTTTTGTAAATATACCTCAGACTTATAACGATTCGCTTCTTGCACGAAAAGTGCTGCTTGTCGTGCTTGTAAGCCTGATTTTAATTTTACTTGTACTTGGTTTTCAACCATTAGCAAAACTCCCTTTCACAACCGTGCATCCATTTATTTCTATCTTAGCGAAAACACTGAAAAAGAACAACGCTTCCTGATGAAATCGTTATCATTTTCTTTTAGAGCTATACATCTTGAACTAAAATTAAGTTGAGATGAAGTCCTAAATTTAATTAGGCTCTTTACCAAAATGTGTACTTGACCGCACATTCCGTTACGGACGGACGCTTTCCGCGGGCTTGGCTTCAGCCTCCTCGACTCGCAAATGCTCGTCTGCGGGGTCTTCAGCTCAAGCTATTCCCGCAGGAGTCGCCGCCCTTCACTGCATGTGCTTTTAGATCAATATCAAGAACAGATTCTAGTATTGAACCATTTAATTATTTATAAAAAACATCAGAGTGCCTATATGTAACTCTTTAATTTTCCACTTGTTCTCCTCGACGTAACGCAGCGGCAATTTCGTCAATTTTTCGCAGGCGATGATTCACGCCCGATTTGCTTACAACACCGGTAGACACCATTTCGCCTAGTTCCTTCAATGTGACGTCTTGGTATTCTACTCGAAGCCGCGCAATTTCACGCAATTTTTCTGGTAATTGGTCTAATCCAATTGTATTTTCGATAAAACGTATATTTTCTACTTGACGGAGTGCTGCACCAATCGTTTTGTTTAAATTAGCGGTTTCACAATTGACAATACGATTTACACTGTTACGCATATCACGTACAATACGCACATCTTCAAATTTTAACATCGCTTGATGGGCTCCCACTAAACTAAGAAAATCAGAAATTTTTTCTGCTTCTTTTAAATACGTGACAAAGCCTTTTTTACGTTCAATTGTTTTTGCATTCAAATGATATTCATTCATTAAGTCTGCTAGTGCCTCACCGTGCTCTTTGTACAGTGAGTAGACTTCTAAATGATAGGCAGATGTTTCTGGATTATTGACAGATCCACCTGCTAAAAAGGCCCCACGTAAGTAGGCACGCTTTTGATTATTTTTTGGAACAAGTTTCTTTTCAATCGTATGATGAAATTGAAAATCATCCGAAATGATGTATAAATCGGTTAGCAATTCTTTTGCCCCTTCACGAACACGGCAAATATATACATTATTTTTCTTCAGACGCATTTTTTTTCGTACTAGTAGCTCTACATTATACGTATACAATTTTTTAACAATCGTATATAATCGTCTCGCAATCGCTGCATTCTCCGTTTGCACATCTAAGCTAAGTTGACGATTCGCAAAGCTAAGCGAGCCATTCATTCGAATGAGGGCGGATAGTTCTGCCTTCAAGCTGAGATCATCTGCATCCACTTGTGTTAATTCTTTTTTTGTTTCTGAAGCAAATGACATGTGATTATCCCCCTTTCTTACACAATATGTATGCACTATCATACCATATGTTTGCGATAATCTTGCTTATTCTCGCTCCATTTGTTCTACATAATTACATAACCAGCTCGCAACATTTACTGCATGATGACGAACAGCGCCGTTTTCAATCATGGCAATTTCTTCTTTAAAGACTTCAAGGCCTAATGCCTGTAAACGTTCAATATCAAACTGTACAGGCACTGCATTTTCTTCTTTATAACTTTCCATTACACTTTGTGGTAATGCATCTTTGTTAATTAAAATGACTTCCATAAACGCTGTCCCCACATGCTGGTGAATAGCCTCAATATGTCGGGACGCTGTATAACCTGTTGTTTCACCACGTTGCGTCATTAAATTGCAAATGTAAATTTTCTTCGCCTTTGCTTTGACGACCGCTTCGCCAATCGCTTTTACTAGCAAATTAGGAATAATACTCGTATAAAGACTACCAGGACCAATTAATATGACATCTGCCTTATTGATTGCATGAATCGCTGCTGGTAATGGCTGCACATCTTCTGGTGTTAAAAATACCCGTTTAATGGGGACGGTTGCTCCTGGAATGCGCGACTCCCCTTGGATGCAAGTACTGTCTTCCAACTCTGCATGCAATGTTACTTTTTTATTCGCTGCTGGAATCACTTTACCGTGCACGTTTAATACTTTGCTCATTTCAGCAATCGCATAACTAAAATCACCCGTAATATCTGTTAAAGCCGTCAGCATTAAATTACCTAGCGAATGTCCCCCTAAATCATTCGAGTTAGTAAATCGATATTGAAACATTTGCTCCACTAATGGCTCTACATCAGATAAAGCTGCAATGACATTGCGTACATCTCCTGGTGGTGGAATGTCATAATCATCGCGCAGTCGACCAGAGGAGCCACCGTCATCCGCTACAGTAACAATGGCCGTAATATCAAATTGATGTGTTTTTAAACCGCGTAGCACCGTTGAAAGCCCTGTTCCTCCACCGATTACGACAATACGCTTCTTCTTTTTTCGCATTACATCACCCTTTCATCTTAATAGTTTATTCAGTTATTCCTTTTTATAACTATGTTGAATATCTCGGTGTGTAATCACTGTCTGTTCTGTATGCCCTAGTAATTTCCCAAAGTATTCTGCTAATGTAACAGAGCGATGTTGACCACCCGTACAACCAAATGCAATGACTAACTGGGACTTTCCTTCCGCTTTATAATGCGGAATCATAAATTGAAATAAATCTGTTAGCTTTGCAATGAGTGCTTGTGTTTCATCTGTCGCCAAAACATAGGAAGATACTTCCGTCTGTAAACCTGTTTTATGACGAAGCTCTTCCACATAGTAAGGATTTTTTAAAAAGCGCACATCAAAAACAAGGTCCGCATCGATTGGCATGCCGTGTTTAAAGCCGAATGACATCACATTCACTGAAAACATGGGCGTGCTTGTATGAGAAAACTCCAAAGCAATGCGCTCCCGAAGTTCACGTGGTTTCATTTTAGAAGTATTAAAGACTGTTTTAGCTCGTCCCTTTACTTCCCCTAGCATGTCACGCTCTTGGTTAATTCCTGTAAGCGGTAAACCAATCGGCGCTAATGGATGCGAACGACGAGACTCTTTATAACGACGTACTAGTGTTTCATCATCCGCATCTAAAAACAGAATATGTGGGGTAATATCTTCTTCTCTTTCCAGTGCATCGAGCGCATCTACCATAGAGTCAAAAAACTCACGACCGCGTAAATCCATCACAACCGCAATGCGTGAAATCTTTTTATCTGAATTTCTCATTAATGCTAAAAACGTCGTTAATAATTCAGGAGGTAAATTATCTACACAGTAGTAACCTAAATCTTCAAAACTTTGTACCGCAACCGTTTTCCCCGCTCCAGACATCCCTGTAATAATAACTAATTCATGTGTATAGTGCTGATGATTGCTCACGTTTTCTTCTCTCCTCTTTTACTATTCCATTGACGACTGAATCTTTTCACTAATTAGCTCAAAATCCTCTGTATACTCAAACGTACCATATTGGATTCCTTTTTGATAAGCCGCAAATAATAAATTCGTTCGATCTCCTTGTGCCATCGGAAACGTTTCTAAGCTTTCGATTGAGTGCCATGCAAGTTTGCCTTCACGTGTTTCTTTAAAGATTGTTCCTTCTACCTTTTTCGCTATAAATGTGTACAGCATCCACTCATCCACAACGCGTTCATTGTTTTTAATGACCATTGTATAGACGCCTTTTAAATGCACATCATGAGGCGTTACATTTGTTTCCTCTTGAAACTCACGAATAGCCGCTTCATAAATCGATTCTCCGCTCTCCATTTTGCCACCAGGGGCCACATACCAACCACGTCTCGGCTTTTGTAACAATAAAACTTCATTCCCTTGTATAGCTAATAAATTTGCGATTCTTTGCATTGGCTAACACCTCTAATCTTCTTAATCTTTTCTCCATTATAACGTGCCTTTAATGTACACACAAAAAAGAGGTTGTTTTTCGGGCTCTTGCCGTTCAAACAACCTAAAAAGATATAAAAGGGGAATAAAACAATTATGAAAAACAACTGTGGTAAGCAGTTTTTACATTTTCTATTATATCCCTTATTTGTTTCGTAAAAGTTACAATACTATTAAGGTATCGTTAATTTATAGAATCTTCACCAAAACGTGTACTTGACCGCACATTCCGTTACGGGCGGACGCTTTCCGCGGGCGAGGTCGAGCCTCCTCGTCGCTCATTCTTCGGTGCTCCTGTCGCTCCGCTTTCGCGCAGATAAATTGTCACAGGACGTGACGATTTTAGCCTTTGTTCTTCTACCGCTTTTCCCGCTGGAGTCACCGCCCTTCACTTCATGTGCTTTTAGAATCCTACATTTTTTAATCAAGAACATATTTTGGTATTGAACCAATTTATCCGTTCAACTTCTCTTTTAACTCTTCTACATAGAGCTGAGCTGCTTGGGCTGCAATACTGCCATCGCCTGTAGCAGTTACGATTTGACGTAACATTTTATCACGAACATCTCCTGCGGCAAAGATGCCTGGCACGGCTGTTTCCATTTTTTCATTCGTTACGATATAGCCATTTTCATTTAAAATATTTAAATTCGCAAATGAGCCTGTTAATGGTATCAGACCGATGTAAACGAATACGCCGTCTGTTTTAAATTCAGATTCGGAACCATCGACCGTAGATACAAGTGTCACGCCACCTACCTTGCCATCTACTTCGTGAATTTCTTTTACGGTTGCATTCCAAATGAAGTCAATTTTTTCATTCGCAAATGCGCGGTCTTGTAAGATTTTTTGTGCACGTAGCTTATCGCGTCGGTGAACAATCGTTACTTTTTCCGCAAAGCGTGTTAAGTACACACCTTCTTCTACCGCTGAGTCGCCACCACCTACTACGACTAATTCTTTTCCTTTAAAGAATGCACCGTCACATACGGCACAATAGCTTACGCCTCGGCCACCAAGCTCTTTTTCACCTGGAACACCCATCTTTTTATATTCTGCACCTGTTGAAATAATAATGGCGCGTGCTTTGTATTGTTTTTTACCAACAATAAGTGTTTTATATTCTTCACCATCAATAATTTCCGATACATCACCATAAGCATACTCAGCACCAAATTTTTTCGCGTGTTCAAACATTTTTGTTGAAAGCTCTGGTCCTAAAATCGTATCGAAACCAGGATAGTTTTCTACTTCCTCTGTGTTGGCCATTTGACCACCTGGAATGCCGCGCTCTAACATTAGTGTAGAAAGATTTGCACGCGATGTATACACCGCCGCTGTTAATCCTGCAGGACCTGCACCAATAATTACTATGTCATAAATTTTTTCTTCTGCCATTTTAAAAGACCTCCTCTACCACTTCTCACATTTATATCGTATGCGATATTTTTAATCGTTTCAATAAATATGCTTATACGCTTAATGAGTAAAAATACCAGTATGAAAATAAAAGATATTAAACTAAAGCGTAATCGTAGCCTCCGCGCTTTGCCACAGCCTACACAGGAGCTAAAACAGGCTTGTGGCCTGTTTGGATCTCCTGCTCCTGCTCCTGACGCTTGCGCTTTCGTCGCAAAGAAAATCTTGGCTCCTGTGGCTATGGCGCACTACGGCAAAAAGTGAATACTTCTCGATATGCTAGAAAAACATTTCTCTTCTCTAAAAGAAATCCATTTCTTTCTATTTACAAGTATAATTGCCCAGCCTCTACTTTCATCAATGAAAATTTTTCATTAATTTTGAGCAACTAATTATTGTATTGAACAATAGTTGCTTGTAGCGAAGGCACGAGACTCCTACGGGAAAAGCGAGACAATCAAGACCCCGCAGGAGCGAAGCATGAGTGACGAGGAGGCTTGATGCTCGCCCGTGGAAAGCGAGTGCCGTAGCGGAAAGCAACGGTTACTCAAATGATAATATATGTTTAGGAATTTACTGGTTATAAGCTTATACGCTAGTTGGGACAAAATCCATTAGTTCATCACAGTATTTTGTCAATGTTGCGACAGTAGTCTCATACTTCTCAGCAAATTGTTTTTTTGTTACTTTTTCATCCATCGCTGAATGGAACATATACTCGACTGCAGCGGCTAATGCTTTCACATTTCTAAACGGATAGTTCGCTTCAATGGCTAGTTCAAATAAGGCAAACCATAGCTGTAAAACATGTATTGCTTCAAAATGAATAGCGCCATATTTTTGTGTAATGAGTTCCGCTACTTCCATCGCCCGTAAAATAGGGAGCTCCCCTTTTCTTTTGGCGCTGAACGCATGACCAAGCGCATAGGCTAAACATAGCTTTTCTACTTCATTATAATTTGCAACATCAATCCATTTCGGGTGCGCAATAATTTCTTGTTTATGGGCAGAGCGCTTTAGCAAGAAAAAGCCAAATAAGCGTTCAGATGTAAAGTTGCTATTCACTTTATCAATAATAATCTCACGGCTATTTTCAAGTGAATTCCCTTTACTCTCATCATGTATCCACGGTTCAAACCCTTCCTTCGTAGGATCTAGTTTGAGTAGTTGCTTCCACGCTTGCTTGGCCACATCCTCCTGGCCGGAGAAATAAGCAGATTGTGCTAGCCAAAAATAAAAACCAGGATCTCCTTCATAGCCGCGTTTATTCATAGAACGTAACCATTTGTACGCTACCTCATATTGCCCAATTAATGCTAATGTTGCACCAAGTTTATAGCGATTATCCCATTCATATGGCTGAATCTTCGTTAAAATTTGTAACAGGTCATTTAGCTCTTGTTCATTTTTTTGATAGTACGCAAATACAGCTAAATTACATAACGCGTGTAAATTCCCATGATTTTCTCTTAATACATGATTTAATAAGGCATGCGCCTCTTCCGCTTCACCAATATAGAAATAAGCCAGTGATAAATTGTTATACGCTGGCCAAGCATCTGGGAACTGCTCAATTAATTCCTCTAACACTTCAATAGCTTGAGCAAAATCGCCTTTTTCCATTAGTCTTCTTGCTTTTTCTTGTCCAACCATTTTTTCAGCATCATGTTCTTCTAAGTGTTCGAGCGTTTCTGTTTCTAGTTCCACAAAGTCTAAAATTTCATTCGCTTCCATAGCGTACATACCTTGTGGTTCCATATCTAAATACATCAATGCATATTTTTTAGCATCATGAACCATCCCTATACAGCCGGATACTTCCGCGAGCATAAAAACAATTTCCGGCTCATTTGGATCTAGATGATACGCAGTATGAATTAATTCATGCGCATGTTCAAAATTTTGCAATTCCATTTCAAGCATGCCGTATTGCATTAATATAAGCCCGTCATCCGGACTAAGTTCTGCAGCCCGTTGAATATATTTATACGCCTTATCTAATTGATCACGTTCTAAGGCTGTTAGTGCTTTTTGATAATAATAGTCACCGTTTGGAATAAACGATACGACATTACTTTTTTTACTGATTTCACGTTTATTTTCCAACAATATTTCCTCCGAAACATAAAATAAGGAACGTCTGACACGTTCCTCATAGTTGTTCTCTATTATAGCACAAACAGTTTAAAAAGCGGCTACTTCTGCCTTTATGTTCTAATTTTTTATATTGTAACGACTAACACCTTTTGACGTAGAGAAAAAACGTTACCTGCTTTTATTTTTTCCCCTCATGGCGTTTTTGAAGGACTTCTAATACTTCGTATACATCTACCTTTTGCGTCTGACGGCTGTCGCCTTTCGACGCAGAAAAAAGCGTTATCTGCTTTTATTTTTTACCTTCATGGCGTTTTTGAAGGACTTCTAATACTTCGTATACATCTACCTTTTGCTCTTGTAGGAGGACGAGTAGGTGGTAAAGAAGATCGGCTGCTTCCCATTTTACTTCTTCTGTATCACGATTTTTAGCCCCGATGACAACCTCTGTTGCTTCTTCACCGACTTTTTTACAAATTTTATCGATCCCTTTTTCGAATAAATATGTAGTGTACGCACCTTCTGGCATATCGATTTCACGTTGTTTAATGACTTCTACCAGTTGTGGTAAAATCGCTACTGAACCTGGACGTTCGTTTTCTACAATCGCCTCAGTAAAGCAAGAAGTTGTACCATTGTGGCATGCTGGACCAGCAGGAAGGACTTCCACTACTAATGCATCTTGATCACAGTCTGCTTTAATTGAGACAACCTTTTGTGTGTTGCCACTTGTTGCACCTTTATGCCAAAGCTCTTGACGCGAACGAGAGTAAAACCACGTTTCGCCTGTTTCGATTGTTTTTTGTAAAGACTCTTCATTCATATAGGCAACTGTTAGCACTTCTTTTGATTGTGCGTCTTGCACAACCGCTGGGATTAACCCTTGTTCGTCAAATTTAACGTTCATCGCACGTGTACTCCTTTTTCTTTTAAGTAGCTTTTTACTTCTGCTACACTCGTTTCTTTATAATGGAAAATTGATGCCGCAAGTGCTGCGTCTGTATCCACATCTTGCAGTACTTCACGGAAATGTTCTGCATTTCCAGCACCACCACTTGCAATGACTGGCACAGTAACAGCGTCTCGCACTGCTTTTGTTAAGCCTAAATCAAAGCCGGATTTCTCACCATCTTGATTCATGCTCGTGAGTAAAATTTCCCCAGCCCCTAAACGTACTGCTTCTTTCGCCCAGTCTACAGCTTTCCACTCTGTTTTATTACGTCCACCATGTGTATATACCATCCATGTACCATCTTCTTCAGAGTAACGCGCATCAATTGCACAAACAATACATTGTGCACCAAAATAGTCAGAACCTTCTTTAATGAGTGCTGGACGCTCTAAAGCAGAAGTATTTACCGATACTTTATCTGCCCCTGCACGTAAAATACGTTTCATATCGTCCAGTGTACGAATACCGCCACCTACTGTGAATGGAATCGCTAAAGCACTCGCTGTTTGGCGTACGACATCGACCATCGTTTCACGGCCTTCGTGAGATGCTGAAATATCTAAAAATACGAGCTCATCTGCACCTTGCTCATCATAGAATTTCGCGAGTTCTACTGGGTCACCTGCATCACGTAGCTCGACAAACTGTACCCCTTTGACAACACGACCTTCTTTTACATCAAGACACGGAATAATTCGTTTCGTTAACATACTGTCGCCCCCACTTCTCGTAACCATTCACGTAGTAAAAACACTCCGAACGGACCTGATTTTTCAGGGTGGAATTGCATACCTGTGAAATTACCACTTGCAACGATTCCTGGTACTTGTACCCCTTCATAATCTGCTGAAGCGACAAGCTCTTCTTGTGCCATATTAGTAGCATAAAATGAGTGCACAAAATAAACGTGGCGCTCACTCGGTAACGTTTTTCCTGTAAGCCACTCCGGCGTTTGAGCTAATACAAGCTCATTCCAGCCCATATGCGGAATACGCGATACATTCGTAAAACGTTTTATACTCCCTTTAAAGATGCCTAGACCTTTTGTTGGCGATACTTCTTCACTTTCCTCAAACATTAACTGCATCCCTAAACAAATTCCTAAAAGTGGTTGCTTTGTTTCTTTAATGAAATGAATTAACCCTGTTTCTTCAAGGCGTTTCATCGCATCTGGAAAGGCACCGACACCTGGGAGTACAAGCGCATCTGCTGCACGTAGTGTTTCCATATCACTCGTTACAATGACCTCTGCATTTAAACGTTTTAATGCTTGTTCAACGCTAAATAAATTGCCCATTCCATAATCAATTACACCAATTTTCACGTTACGTTAACAGTCCTTTCGTTGACGGTACACCTTTCACACGTGGATCAATTTGTACGGCCTCATCTAGTGCGCGTGCTAATGCCTTAAAGATAGCTTCAATAATATGATGTGTATTATGACCATAAGGAACGTTAACATGTAGATTAATACGTGCCTCTAGCGCAAACTTCCATAAAAATTCATAGACTAATTCTGTATCAAATGTACCTACTTTAGCATTCAATGGTGGGACGACACGATATTCTAAATGCGGACGATTAGAGCAGTCGACTACAACATGTGCTAATGCATCGTCCATCGGAACGAACATATTTCCGTAACGCTTAATGCCTTTTTTATCGCCTAGGGCCTCTCGGAATACTTGGCCAAGTACAATGCCAATATCTTCTGTTGTGTGATGATCATCAATCCAAGTATCACCATTCGCAATAATTTTCCCATCAAATAAGCCATGCTTAATAAATAAATCAAGCATATGGTCCATAAAGCCGACACCTGTTTGAATTTCCGCCTGACCTGAACCGTCTAAATTCAGCTCTACCTCGATTTTCGTTTCATTCGTATTACGAGCGATTTTTGCAAAACGTGCTCCCATTTTTATTCTTCTCCTTTATCCCAGCCGCGCGACTCAACTGCTCGTGCGTGACCTTCTAATCCTTCTAGACGCGCTAGACGGGCAATTTTTGGTGCATTTTGTGCCCATGTTTTTTCACTATAATAAACAACGCTCGTGCGTTTAATAAAATCATCTACATTTAATCCACTCGCAAAACGTGCTGTACTATTTGTTGGCAGAACGTGATTTGTCCCTGCAAAATAGTCGCCCACTGGTTCTGAGCTATAGCGGCCGATAAAAATAGCACCTGCATGTGTAATGCGTTCTGCCACTTCCACTGCCTTATCTGTCACAACCTCTAAATGCTCTGGTGCTAAAGAATTGACGGCACGAATCGCTTCCTCTAGTGATTCTGCTACATAAATTTGCCCGAACTTTTCAATGGATTGACGAGCAATCGCCTCACGCGGCAGTGACTTCAGTTGCTTTTCTACTTCCTCTGCTACTGCCTCTGCTAACGCATCACTTGTTGTAATTAACACGGCACACGCTAATGCATCATGCTCTGCTTGTGATAATAAATCAGCCGCAATTTCATCGGCATAGGCTGTCTCATCTGCTAATACACAAATTTCGGATGGCCCTGCAATCATATCAATTGCCACTTCACCAAACACTTCTCGTTTGGCTAGCGCAACAAAAATATTGCCTGGTCCTGTAATTTTATCAACCGGTGTAATCGTCTCTGTGCCATATGCAAGTGCGGCAATCGCTTGTGCACCGCCTACTTTATACATTTCTGTCACACCTAAAATATGTGCTGCGACAAGCACCGCTGCTGGCAGCTTTCCGTCACGTCCAGCAGGGGATGTAATGACAATGCGCTTTACGCCCGCTACTTGTGCTGGAATGACATTCATTAAAACAGACGATGGATAGGCCGCTGAACCGCCTGGGACATATAACCCAACTGCATCAAGTGGTGTAATCCGCTGGCCAAGCCAAGAACCATCCGCTAATGGTAGTTCATAGCCCGTACGTTTTTGGGCGCTATGATAGAGGCGAATATTGGCTGCCGCTTCAGCAAGATCATTGTAAAGCTGTTCGTCAAATCCTTTTACCGCTTCTTCGATTTCCTCTGCTGTGACGCGTAAATTTTTCGGTGCAAAACCATCCCATTTTTCGCTATACATGCGAATGGCCGCATCACCATGTTCACGTACATCCGCAATGACTTGACGTACCGTTTTCAATTGCTCCTCGTTGCCACTTTCAAGCTGACGTTTTAACGAAATATCACTTGTTAACGTTGTAATATTCATATGATCCCCTCCCCCTAATTCACACATTTTTTTAAGCGCGACACGAGGTCTTGAATACGCTCACTTTTCATGCGGTAACTAACCGGATTGGCAATTAAACGAGAGGAGACATCCGTAATGTGCTCGTACTCGACTAACCCGTTCTCTTTTAACGTACGCCCTGTCGATACAATATCGACAATGCGATCTGCTAAGCCGATCATCGGCGCAAGCTCAATTGAACCATTTAACTCAATAATTTCTACTTGCTCCCCGATCCCTTTATAGTATTTCGTGGCGATATTTGGATACTTTGTTGCAATACGTGGTGCAATTTCATTCATCGTCGTATTTGGTAAACCTGCTGAGGCAATATAGCACTCACTAATTTTCAAATCTAATAGCTCATGCACTGTACGACGTTGCTCTAACAACACGTCCTTACCTGCGATTCCAATATCTGCTACGCCATGCTCTACATAAACGGGTACATCCATTGGTTTTGCTAAAATGAAGCGAATTTTTTCTTCCGGAATTTCAATCATCAACTTCCGTGACATCTCTACTTCCTCTGGTAAATTAAAGCCTGCTTCTAATAGCATTTCATATGCTTCTTCGAAAATGCGCCCCTTAGGCATTGCGATTGTTAATTCACTCATATTTGTTCCTCCTGCCCAGAGAAGTACACAACTTCTTGGAACTGCTCTTTAAATGCTTCTACATTTTCTAGACCGACTGTTGATTGTAGCGTCACACGGCGATATTGCTCGCGTAATCGTGCTGCTTGAGCTAATGCTTGTTTAAATGCTATCGGTTCAAATAATACAAGCGCTGTCACGTTTTCAATCTCCTGACGTGGCATGGCTTCGAGTAAACGATCGACACGTAAACCAAAGCCTGTTGCTCCTACAGTCGAACCAAAATGCGCAAGCAATCCGTCATAGCGACCACCATTCCCTAATGGGAAGCCACTACCAGAAGCAAATACTTCAAATAACATCCCCGTGTAATAATTCATATGACTTGATAATGTAAAATCGTACGCAATATATTGTTCAACGCCAGCTAAAGCGAGTAATTCCCATAACTTTTGCATATATTCTAATGCGTCATTTTTACGCACATATTTTTCAATATCTTCAATAGAAGATAGGCTTAATGCTTCCTCAATAAAATCGAGTAGTGCATCTGATTTTGTTTTTGGTAAATCAAATGTGAGTACGGCTTCTTCAAAGCCTACATAATTCCGTTGTACAAGCAGTTCATTTAATTTCTCCGCTTGCTCTACGCTTTCTGTATAATCTTTTAAAATACAGCTTAGTACACCCGCATGACCAATCGTAATTTTGAACGATTCAATGCCGTATGCTTTTACTAATTCGATCACTGTCATAATCACTTCTGCATCCGCAAAAACGGAGTTGTCCCCAATTAATTCAATCCCCATTTGCTCGAACTCTGCAGGTCGACCACCTTCTAGCTGCTGTGCACGGAAAACATTTTCGAAATAAGCTAAACGTTGTGGGATTTTTTCTTTTAATAATTTTGAGGTTACTACACGTGCAATCGGTGTTGTCATATCTGGTCGTAACACTAATGTACTTCCTTGACTATCCACCAATTTAAATAATGTTGCATCATGAATCGCAGACGCCTTACCGACCGTATCGTAATACTCGACAGTTGGCGTTTTAATAAATTCATAGCCGCGACTGCGCAATAATTCGCGCCCTGTCTCACGTACTTGCTCTAATTTTTCATAAATTTGTGGGAATGTATCGCGCATCCCAAGTGGTTTTTCGAACATTTTAATCGATGACATTTTGACACATCCTAAACATTTTACTTTAACGTACTAGAGTGGTAAATTACTAATGTATGAAAGTATTTTACTGCTATTAGAGTATTTAGTCAATAAATTCACAAAAACTTAACTATACCCAATTTTCTGATATATATTTTCCTATTATACACTATTAGAAAGACATCATCTCGACCTATTTTGGTCAAGATGATGTCTTATCTTGGTTGATATCCGTCAAACTTATATGTTCCTATCTACTAAAAAAATCAGCTAAATCCAAAATATTGGATTTAGCCGATTCATTCATTCTCCCACTTCGGGTTATCTAATTTTTTTCGTTCTGCCATTTGTTCAGCAGTATAAATGATGCGCATCGGATTTCCGCCTGCCATACAACCTGGTGGCACATCGCGATGAACAAGCGTGGCAGCCGACACGATGGCACCATCCCCAATTTCAACACCTGGCAAAATAGTCGAATTGGCACCAACCATTACATGATGACCAATGACAACATCCCCAAGTCGATACTCTTCAATTAAATATTCATGGGCCAAAATCGTCGTATTAAAACCGATAACCGTATTATTACCAATTGAAATCCGTTCAGGATACATCGTATCAGGCATCACCATCAAGGCAAGCGATGTTTTGTCGCCAATCTTCATCCCTAAAAATGTACGATACAGCCAGTTTTTTAAACGAAGAAATGGTGTGAATCGTCCAATGGTTATAATGGTAAAACATTTCGCTACTTTCCAAAACGATACAGTGTCATACATATGCCATAATGAGTTTGCCCCTTTAACACGATAACGCTCCGTTCTCCTCATCCACTATGCTTCCTTTACAATTGAAATTAAATCAGACATATGCTCTAACATATAATCTGGCTTGAACTGTTGTAAAAAGGCTCGTCCTTTAAATGCCCAAGACACGCCTGCTGTACATACGCCTGCATTTTTACCGCCTTCGATATCATGCGAGTTATCTCCAATCATGATAACTTCATCTTTTTCTAACCCAAGTTTTTCAAGGGCAAGTAAAATCGGTTCAGGATGAGGCTTTACATGGGTTACATCTTCCAAACCAATAACAAACTCAAATAAGTGACTTGCCCCTAAAATATTTAATCCGCGCGCAATGCTATCACGACGTTTTGTCGATACAATGACTAAACGCATCCCCATTTCCTTTAACTTCTCTAATGTTTCGACAACCCCGTCATATTCTTTTACAAGGTCATCATGATGCATCAAATTCCACTCGCGGTACTTTGTAATCATCATGTCCGTTTCGCCTGGTGTCAGGATATCAAACGTTTCCTTTAAAGACGGACCGATAAATGGTAAACAATCCTCCGCCTTATATTGCCCAGGAAATCTCTCGTTTAACACATGTAAAAACGTTTCAATGATTAACTCATTTGTATCTAGTAATGTGCCATCAAAATCAAATAGCAATGCCTTTATCATGACTCTAAAACTCCTCTAGCTTCCTTTTGTTCTGTTCGTCGCCATACATAGGCCACCACAATCGTTAAAATAAACGCGGTAACGACACGAATCGCCAATAACGGCAATACCGGAATGCCGAGTGGTACGAAAATGAGTGTATCCTCCACTACTGCGTGACAAGCTACTAAGAAAATAAATGCAAGTGTTGCATCCTTTTTCGATACGCCATCTTCTTCAACTGCTTGAATCATCACACCTGCACCGTACGCTAACCCAATTACTAGCCCTGTTACAAGTGTCATGGAAGCATTCGGTTTTACGCCTATCACCTTTGTGAACGGTGCTAGTCTAGTTGAAAATTTCGTCATATAACCATAATCACGTAAAAACTGCACGATGATCATTAATGGTAGGACAATGATGATTAACTGAAGAATCCCGTAACTGGCTTTTTCCAAGCCAAGTAGCAGTATCGCTCCCCAGCCATCTGGATTAGCCGTCATTTCTGGCATCATACCGTATTTAGCAATCTCACTTCCTCCATCCCAAAACAAATTAATCGTAATGGCGGAGAGGAAAGCAAGCCCAAATCGAACGACGAGTACAACCCACAATTTCACCCCTACACGAAGGGCAACGGCAGTCTCAATAAACATACTATGCGCAAACGATAACATAACAGCTAATGTAAATACTTCTTTTACTGTTAACTCCAGTGATAATATCCCTGCAATGCCCGAATATAAATTTAGCGTTGTTCCAAGAACTAACGGAATAGCCGCTTCACCTGGCAAACCAAAAATACGCATGAATGGTGCGATCATATCGACAATCCACGGAAGTACCGGTGTAAATTGCAAAAGCGTTACGATAAACGTAATTGGAAAAATAAATTTACTTAATTTCCATGCTGTTTGTAAACCTGCGAGCATTCCCTTTTTTAACGTCTCTCCCATTTCGCAAGCTCCCCTACTTTTTATCTAAATAACGTACAACCGGCTTCACCTTCATGCGGCGATAGACAATAGCAATAATACCGACGACAATCCCAATAATCGATACGACTTGTGCTGAACGCAGTAAATCGTCAATTAAATACAAGCTATCTGTACGTAAACCTTCAATATAGAAACGACCGATTGAATACCAAATTAAATAAAAGAAGAACATTTCCCCTCGTCGCCAATTAAACTTACGGGCAACTAGTAAAATGATAAGCCCAATCACGTTCCATAGAGACTCATATAAAAATGTCGGATGTACATATGTACCTTGTTCTTCAATATACATCTGTTCAATAATCCAATTTGGTAGCAGTAAATTTTCTAAAAAATCACGTGTTACAGGTCCACCGTAAGCTTCTTGGTTCATAAAGTTACCCCAGCGACCAATAATTTGCCCTACTAAAATACTTGGTGCGGCAATATCAGCGACACGTAAAAAGCTAACACCACGTTTTTTCGTAAAAACATACGCGGTAATAAAGGCACCGATTAATGCGCCGTGAATAGCAATGCCACCATTCCATATTTCAATTATTTTCCCCGGATACTGACTATAGTAATCCCATTTCATCGATACATAGTAAATCCGAGCTGATAATATTGAAATGGGTACTGCCCAAATTAACATATCCCCAATAAAATCTTCATGTAATCCTAATCGAACAGCCTCACGCTGCGCTAAAAAATACGCCAGTACAATTCCTGTAGCAATTAAAATCCCATACCACCTTACGGGAATTGGACCTAAATGAAAGGCGACTGGATCAATAGCTAATAATGTGACACTCATAACAATCTCCTTTCGACTTTAGAAATCATCCATTTCATCATTCGATGCAATCATCTCATCTAAACGACGGGAAAATTCTTCTGCTGCATTAACCCCCATCTTTTTCAAGCGATAGTTCATAGCCGCTACTTCAATAATGACGGAGACGTTACGTCCTGGTTGAACAGGCACCGTTAATTTCGTTACATCTGTATCGATAATACGGACTTTCTCCTCGTCTAAGCCGAGACGATCATACGATTTATCCGGATCCCAATTTTCAAGCTCAATAATCAGAGTAATTCGCTTATAAGGACGAACGGCACTCGCACCGAATAATGTCATAATATCAATAATACCAATACCTCGAATTTCAAGTAAATGCTCAAGTAGTGGAGGTGGACTGCCAATTAGGAAGTTTTCCGATTCTTGACGGATTTCAACACAGTCATCTGCTACAAGACGATGCCCTTTTTTCACTAATTCTAAAGCTGTTTCACTTTTCCCTACGCCGCTTTTTCCGATTAAAAGTACACCAATGCCATGCACATCAATAAGCACACCATGAATCGCGGTTGTTGGTGCCAACTTGCTTTCTAAAAAATTCGTCAGCCGACTAGAAAAACGCGTTGTCGTCAACCTTGTTTTAAGAACCGGCACATGATTTTTATCGGCTGCATCAATTAACTCCTGTGGTACCTCGAGCTCTCGTGAAATAATAATAGCGGGTGTATTTTGCGAGCAAAGACGCATCATACGATCTTCACGGTCACTAGCTGGAAGCATTTCAAAAAAGGAAAGCTCTGTCTTCCCCAATAATTGTACGCGATTTGCTGGGTAATGGGTAAAGTACCCTGCCATTTCAAGTCCTGGTCTTGAAATATCACTCGTCGTAATATAACGACCAATTCCTTCGCCGCCACTTACTAACTCTAAATCAAACTTCTCCATTACATCTCTCGTTGTTACTTGAATCATCTTAAACTCTCCAATCATACAACTCACATATTGTTTTATTTTAACATGCCTATCCCATATTTCTAATATTTCGTATCAGAAATAAACATCTTAACCAAAATCATTCAAGATGATATCTTGGAAGTAAAAGCCCATAGATGTTTTTTATGGGCCTAATACTGATCTATCCGCAAAAAAGCCGACGAATATTCGCCGGCTTGTTTTCACCCTATATTTTCCATTATTTCTTTGCAGCTAACCAAGCAGCTAAAGCTTCTGCTTCTTCACCTTGCACTAAACCGCCAGGCATACCGCCCTCTTGACCATTTACAATGATGTTTAAAATTTCTTCTTCAGATAAGCGAGAACCTACGTCATTTAACGCTGGTGTCGTCCCCATACCTTGTAAGTTACCACCGTGACATGTTGCACAGCGTTGTTGTGCTACTTCTTCACTTGCATCAGCTGTTGCATTTTCTGCTGGTGGATTTGTTGTACCTTCGTTTGGTTCTTCGTCTGTAGCTTTCTCACCGCCACCACATGCACCAAGCATTAGAGCAGAACCTAGCATGAATGTTGCTAACCATTTCTTTTTCATACGTTATATCCCTCCAAAGTATGATTTTACTAACATGTCCCTAGTATAGCACTTTTATGCACGTTTGAAACCTTCCCCCAGTACCTCATAAGCATCTGAAACGATGACAAACGCTGATGGGTCAATGCTTTTAACGATTTGTTTCAGCTTTGTGAATTCTGTCTGATACACTACTACCATAAGCACAGGCTTCTCATGTCCTGTATAACCACCAAATGCCGGAATTTTCGTGACACCTCGGTCAATCTCTTGAAAAATTCGGTCTCTTATTTCATCTTGTTTGTTTGTAATAATATACACCATTTTTGATTGACTGAAGCCTAATTGAATAATATCAATTGTTTTTGTTGTCACATATAGCCCAATCAATGCGTATAAACCCTTTTCGATATCAAATACTATTGCTGCACTCGTTGCAATCACTCCGTCAATGAGCAACACACTTGTCCCTAATGTCATTCCTGTATATTTCGTAATAATTTGTGCTAATAAATCCGTCCCACCTGTCGATGCTTTCCCTTTAAATACAAGACCAATTCCAAAACCAACAACAATACCACCGAAAATTGCACCGAGTAGTGGATTATACGTCCAAGCATCCCAACTTTCTGTTAAAATCACGAAGAATGGTAGTGCCAGTGTACCAACTAAGGACTTGGCACCGAAATTCTTGCCTAAAATGAAAACACCCGCAATAAATAAAGGAATATTAAATGCATATTGTATAATCCCTGCATTCCAACCAAATAAACCATGCAAAATGGTACTGATCCCACTTACGCCACCTGAAGCGATTTGGTTAGGAAATAAAAATGCATTAAAACCGATTGCCACAACAGCCGCTCCTGCAATGACATAAAGGTATTCCATAATTGTATCTTTTACAAAATGATTTTCGTTATTCACACTTTTACCTGCCTTTTTTCATTTCTCCAAACAATTCAGCCATGATTATAGCAAATGTTTTATTAAATCGGAACTTCACTTTAATGAAGTTTCTGACGATTGATAATAACACCAAAGAAAAGCGCAAGCGCCCTCTCTAGCCCCGACATGCGTTGGAGATAGGCTCACAGTGTGCTTGCACACGAAGAGACTTTCGAAACGTCACGAGGGGCTGGGTGCTGGAGCTAGACACGCTTTCAATTTGAAAAAGTTTATACTTTCTTAACCAAAAAGAAAATCCTATAGTAAATTTACTATAGGACTTAGTATTAGTAATACTTATACGTTTCATCTACCCATTCATCCGCTTCACGCTGAATTTGCATAATCGTCTCTTTGGATAACTCTAGTTTTGCGCCCAGTTTTTCTACGTTTACCCAGTCAGCTTTACTTAAGGCAATACTAAACTGCAAGTATGGCGACATTTCTGTTTCGCCCCCACTAATCGTTTCAACAATTTCTTCGGGAAACGGTAACTGCTGTAAAATCATATTCATTGGGCGTCGTAGCAAGGCGTCAATTAATGAAAAGAGGCCAATTAAAAAGTATTCCGAGAAATTTTGCTTATAATTTAATTTCGCTACTTTTTCACAGACCTTGGCACGAAATAGCGAGCTACGCATTAATTCATTAAATACATCTGATCTATCTTTATTTCCTACTTCACGCATAGCAAGTAAATAAATCCACTTTCTTAATTCTGATAAGCCAAGCATTAATATCGCCTGTTTAATGGAACGAATTTTCGATTTAGAGCGCTTCATCGATTTATTAATCAATTGCAATAATTTAAACGATACGGAAATATCACGTTCAATATTTTCCGCTAATTCATTAATATTCGGTTCCTCATCACGTAATAAAGAAATGATATAGAAATATTGAATTGTATTGTGAGGAATATCCGTTGCTTTAATCACTTGTGGTTGTTCAAAAAAATAGCCTTGAAATAACGTATATCCTGAATGCTTCGCTACCTCGAATTGATGGTGCGTCTCTACCTTCTCAGCTAACAGCTTAATATGTGGACATTTTATTTTTACTTTGTTTTCGATTTTCATCCGTTCGAGTAACGAAGATAATAAGAAATCTACCTTGATATAATCTATATAAGGAAATAACTCGTCATAAATTTGTACGCTTTCATCCAATACAAAATCATCTAATGCTATTTGAAAACCTTTGCTTTTTAAATTTTGAATACGTTCAATTAGCTCTGTTGTAATCGGCACATCTTCTAAAATTTCAATTACAACTTTTGTTGGATCTAAATAATCTGTGAGCGGCCCCATTAATAAATTTTCAGTGAAGTTTACAAAACACGGCCGCCCTTTAGTCACTTCATCAATCCCTATGTTCACAAAAGAGTTTACGAGCACATCTACTGTCGCCGCATCTGAATCAACCATAGGAAAAGAATTATTTTCTTTATTGCGGTATAATAGCTCGTATGCAACAACTTGTTCATGAAGATTGAATATAGGTTGTCTGCCGATAAAAACTTCCACACCAATTGCCTCACTTTACAGTTTTCTTTCTTGTATTATAACATGTTTTGACTGTTTTAATATTATAATAGAACACTGTTATTTGTATATATTTCCATTTATATCACAACAGTATAAAAAGGATAAGAAGAAAGCCCCTCTTATCCCCCTAACTTTTATACATATTTTTTAAACCATTCAATTATTTGCGTCAGACGTTCTTCGCGTAAGTTCGGAAGTCCTGTACGGGATAAGTTATGATCGCTCTCTGGGAATCGAACGAAGCCTACTTCTTTTCCTAATGTTTTTAACGTAATATACAACTGTTCAGCTTGTTCAATTGGACATCTAAAATCCTTTTCACTGTGTAAAATAAGCAGCGGCGTGTCTATATTTTCTGCATATTTTAAAGGTGAAAACGCCCATAGTTTGTCTACTGATTTCATATTGGCAAAGTGTTGCCATTCGCTAAAGTAGTACCCAATGTCAGATACACCAAAGAAACTAATCCAATTTGAAATGGAACGCTGTGTAACAGCTGCTTTAAAGCGATTTGTCTGCGCAACAATCCAGTTTGTCATAAAGCCACCGTAACTACCACCTGTCACACCTAGACGATTACAATCAATCCAATGGTAGTTTGCTAGAGCGTGATCAAGACCTGCCATAATATCCTCATAGTCACCACCACCATAATCGCCACGTACACCATCGACAAATGCCTGACTATAACTATGACTGCCACGTGGATTCACATATAACACACCATACCCTTGTGCTGCTAGTAACTGCATTTCATGGAAGAACGTATTCGCATACATTGTATGAGGTCCACCATGTACTTCCACAATTAATGGATACTGCTTGCCTTCCTCGTAATTTGTTGGTTGCATGATCCAACCATGCACATCCCCAATCGATGTTGTGTACACAATCGCTTCAGGCGTTGACAGTGGGACTTCCTTTAAAAATACCTCGTTAAAATTCGTTAATTGGCGGCGTTCACCTGTTGTAATATCAAAGTAGAATAACTCACCTGGGAAGGTTGGATTTGAAACGGTTAAAAGAGCCCAGTTTCCGCTACGTGCTACATCATAACTATAGATATGCTCCCCCTCAGGACTTGCTGGGAAAATACAGCCTTCTAAATCGGCATAATACAGACGTACATCTCCCATCGTTGATAATTGGAAATACAACGCATTCGTTTCTGTCCATATAATAGCTGGTGCATCTACACCTTGCTGCACGTCAGCAACGGCTAAATCGCCAACAGGTGCATCTAACATTTCCGTTATATTTTGTGTGAGCTTTGTTTCTGTATCATATACATATACTTGCCCATGCGTAGCGTTTTTATAAGAGGTATCGCTACCAACGTACGCAATATAGCGATTATCAAATGAAAATGTCGCTCCACTGTAATGACCATCTGCGTCTACTAATATCGCCTCTGCTTTCGTTACTACATCCACAATATAAAGAGGTGTACGGAACTCATAATCTAAATTTTCCGCTCGGTTAACACCTACAATCATTTGTTGTCCATCACGTGAAATACCTACTAAACTATGGTGATAATCCCCAGATGTAAACTGCTCAAGCGATTCATCTGCAAGATGTAAGACAGCGATTTGTGTAAATTGATTTTGTGGACGTAAACCTTCCCCACCAATACCGTCCATCTTATATTTCATACCGTTCACGATATATGCTTGTGGCAGTGTATTTTCCTCTTGTTCTAGCTGATCAATTATTGTTTTTCCTTGTTTCACACGACTAGCAAGCCATATTTTTTCACCGCAAGGACTCCATAAAAATGCACTAACCCCGTTCGGTAAATCCGTTAGTTTTTTTGCTTCTCCACCGCGCACTTGTAAAATGTACAATTGATTTTTCTCATCTCGATTCGATAAAAAAGCAAGCTGTTTGCCGTCTGGTGACCATTGCGGGCTACTGATTCGCTCCTTTCCAAACGTCCATTGCATCACGTCTCCTGATTTGATATGCACATGAAATAAGTGTGAATAATACTTATTATCTTCCTTATTCATTTGCGTACGAATAAATACCGCTTCTTCATTCGAAGGCGACAATACTGGATTTGTGACCGATTGCAAAGTATATAAATGATCCGTTGTTAACATCTTTATTCCTCATTCCACTAATATTTCGATTTCCGTAACAATAGTATATCACTCAGTAGCTCTTTTTCAAAAGACACTATTGTATAATTTTATTTTTATATAAATGTAAAGGTCGCCCTCCAAACTAAGTGAAGACGACCTTACTTCTTAACTTATAATGAGCAAAAATTCATCCTAAAAATACCATTTAAATAGCAAAAGGTATGTATCATAGCCTCCGCGCTTTGCCACAGCCTACACAGGAGCTAAAACAGACGTGGCCTATTTGGATCTCCTGTTCCTGCTCCTGACGCTACGCTTTCATCGCAAAGAGAATCTTGGCTCCTGTGGCTATGGCGCGCTACGGCAAAAAGTGAATATTTCTCGATATGCTAGAAAAACAGTTCTCTTCTTTAAAAGAAATTAATTTCTTTCTATTTGAAAGTGTAATTACCCAGCCTTTACCATAATAGATGAGCATCTTTCTTTATTTTTAGCAACCGATTATTGTATTGAACACTAGTTGCTTGTAGCGGAGGCACGAGACTCCTACGGGAAAAGCGAGACAATCAAGACCCCGCAGGAGTGAGGTACGAACGACGAGGAGGCTTGATCTCGCCCGTGGAAAGCGAGTGTCGGAGCGGAAAGCAATGGTTACAGAAATGGTAATATATGTTTTAGCGTTTACTCGTTATTACTTCTTAAGTTTCTGTACTTGCTTTTGGTAAAAGGTATATTAGCCCTTTATCCCCCATGCACATTTTCTCTCGACTCTCTTACAATATAATGTAGCGCACCGACTCGACATGTATTTACAACACGCATTACTTCTTCCACTTTGTCTGCATCAGGCAATATCCATGGACGTCGTTCTACATTAAATATATATGGATTACCATTTAAACAGCTCATTGAATGTGTACATAAACCTTTTTTAAAGAAAACATCAATCTCTTTACCGTAATATTTTCGATAACCAGCTTCTAGCAATTGTTGCTCATCCATTCAATCAACTCCTCTTTTTGACTATTTCCTTGTTCACATCAAGCTATTCAACTAAAAAACACTATTACTAATTTTAGTAATAGCGTAAAAATATTAAGCGTGTTGATTTACCTTTTATTGTTAACAGAATCATGTGAAACGTTGATTTCCGCTCCATTCGGCTTCAATCAACTGGCAAGTCATTTTTGATCACGTTTTTCTAAAAAAACACGCTTCTATACAGGAAATTTTTTGATAATCAACACACTTGGCAAAATATTAATATTAACTTATAGTTGATATTTCTTTTAATGAGCGACGTAAAATTTTACCTGTTGAATTTTTTGGTAATTCCTCTAAAATCTCAATCACTTTTGGCACTTTATATTTGACGATACGCTCTGCACAATAGCTTTGAAGTTGCGCTGGTGTGATGGACTTATCTTTTAATACAACATATGCATGTACGGCTTCTCCAAAATCTCGATCAGGTAACCCTACTACCGCTGCTTCAATGACATTTGGATGTGCAAATAGCACTTCCTCTACTTCGCGTGGATATACATTGTATCCACCTACGATAATCATATCTTTCTTGCGATCTACAATATAGAAGTAACCTTCCTCATCTTTTTTCGCTAAATCCCCTGTATATAACCACCCATCACGAATCGCTACTGCGGTTTCCTCAGGTTGCTTATAGTAACCTTTCATCACATTTGGTCCACGTACAATGAGCTCACCCACTTCACCAACAGGTACTTCATTTCCTAATGCGTCCACCACTTTATTGTCGACATTGACGATGGATTGTCCAATCGATCCTGCTTTCCGCTCACGGTCTAACGGATTAAAGCATGTCACTGGAGACGCTTCCGATAAACCATATCCTTCTGAAACACGTACGTTAAATTTCTCCTCAAAGTGATGAAGAAGCGATACGGGCAGAGATGCGCCACCTGAGACAGCTAGGCGTAAGTGTTCAAACGCTTTCGGATCCCCTTCCTCAAATTGATACAGGAAGTTAAACATCGTCGGTACCCCTGCAAATACAGTTGCTTTATACGTCTCTGCTAACTCAAAAATCTCGGCTGGGCTAAAGCGCGGTGCTATAAGAAGTGTCGCACCTTTCATTAAAGGGGCATTCACGACCACTGTTAATGCAAACACATGGAATACTGGTAATGTTGTAATGATACGGTCATCACCTGTCATTTGTAAGTATTCACCTACATCACGTGCATTGGAATACAAATTGCCATGTGTTAACATAGCGCCTTTTGGTTGCCCTGTCGTACCCGATGTATACAAAATAACCGCTGTATCCTCTTGCTTAACTGCAACAGGATCCACTGTAGTCGTTGTATTGGCTAATACATGTGTAAATAGCTTTGTCTTTGTTTTCGCCTCATCACTAAGCGCCGCAAATTTCTCCCCCACGTTCGGCGTCGTTTCACAAATGATGTAACCCTGCACTTGTGGGAAGGCTTTTACACCTGTCTCTACAAGTGGTAATAGCATGTCGAGTGCAACGACCACCTTTACATCCCCATTTTGAATAATGTACGAAATTTCATCCGCTGTATAAATCGGATTAATCGGAATAGCTGTTGCACCAATTCGCATTGTTGCATACAACGAGATTAAAAAGTGCGGTGTATTGCCAAGTAACAATCCGACATGATCCCCTTTTTCAAGTCCTAAGTCTTGTAAAGCTTTCGCAAAACGTCCTACTGTCTGTTCAAACTCCCCGTAACTTGTCCCTTGTCCCATAAAATAATACGCTGTCTTTTCTGGTTGTTCGAAAGCCTGTTGTCTTACTTGTTCAACTAAATTCAATACACCCATCCCCCTTGTCGCGTAAATGAACTGAATATTCATTTTATTGCTATTATAAAATAGGTATATTAGTAAAACAATAGGTAGTTTGTATTTTATTCCGTTTTTCTGTCAGAAACAAACTCTTTTTTCTGCTTTATTCAATCACCCTAGCCATTCACATGAGCAATATAGCGCCAACGAATCATATAAAAATAAACAACTTGCACACAAACAAATAGAAAGAAGGCGACAATAATTTCTTTGACAATAATGAGGTTAATCACATCTTTCAATACAGATTGAAGTGCGATAAATGCAAACGTACTATGCAGAAGTGCCATACCCCACGGCAAGAAAAATTGCGGTGCTAAATGCCTTGTAATCAATCGTTTTTGTTCTGCATCTGTTAATCCCATTCTCTTTAAAACTGCAAATTGTTGACGTTCACGTTCGAGGTTTGCATACAACTTAAAATAAATAAAACTCCCCGCGGCCATTAAAAACACAATAACCACTAATACACCTGACACAGTAAATAAAGAATACATCGCTAATATATAAGAATAATTTAAACCTGTATTTTCAAAATAAAAAGGCAATGAATAGACAGTATTTTTCACATATTCTTGTGATACTAATTGTTGAATAGATAAGCCAATATCCTTCGCCTCTATCCAGTGAGGAATATCAAATGCATATAAATGATAGCTCGGTACCTCTTCAGGAATAGCTAAAGGTTTAGTTAATAGCTTATAATCCTCATCGCTAATAATGATGGAATTTCGGCTAATAATGGATGTCGGAAAAATGATTTTAGGATATACCCGGTCGATTGTAATCGGCACATTATTTTCTGTCAGCACCGTCTCTACTGTCATCTCTTCCAGCATTTTAATGGACTCATCTGAATACGGTATAAACATCCCTTCCCCTAAATTCAGTCTAACGAGCGGCAGACCGTATGAAAATAACATCCGGTTAATGTCCGTTTCGCGGAATACCTCTACCTCATTTGATGTGGCAAGCGATGTTTGTTTAATCACTTGAAAGCGTGTCACATGATAGGAAAAGCCTTGCTCCTCTAGCTCATTGATAATACTGGATACATGTTCCTTTTCGTAAGGATTATCGAAATGTCCCTTGTACACAATGCCGAGTGGATTGAGCTTATCATACTGGGCCGTATAAGAAGAAAGCGCAGCAAGCAGTACAACGCATAAAAAGGCTAGCATGGACACCATGGTGACAACAAAAAACATTTTGGCATTTTGACGCATTGTATAGATTTGCTCAGCAACCGATAACATACATGCCTTATGCCAATACATATCTTTTCGCTTTTTCAATAAATCAAAAATAAAAAAAACAGTGTCTGTAAAAAAATAAAATGTTCCAAATGTCACAACAATCGGAATCAATAGCGTAAAGGTAAAGAGTGTCGTTTTCGTCGTAATCACCGCAAACATATAACCAATACCAATTAAAACAAGTCCTAAAATAGCACGTCCCTTTGAATAACGATCCGATACATCTACAGCACGCGCTTTTAATAAATGCGTCAATTTATGCTCAGGTGTGTACATTACACTGCCAATCGAAATAATAATAAAAGCACCCATAAATACAGCAAATGTTAATAAAAACGGACCCCATGATATATATAATGGCAAATCCTCTAAACTTAACATTTCACGGATAATCATAAAAAAGAATTTGGAAAAGGCAAATCCAAACAATATGCCACTAATACTTGAAAGAGCGCCAATTAGCATCGTTTCCAAAAACACAAGCCGCCCCAGTTGCTGCCTCTCCATACCAAGATGAAGTAAAATCGCAAACTCTTTAGAGCGAGCTTGTAAAAAAGCCTTCATCGAATAAAAAATGAAAAACCATGAAAACAACACTAAAATAACTTCTGCAAAAACCATGCCAATAATTGATGCTTCCCCTAAAAAGCCATTTTCCATATCCGGATGAAACATCAGCATAGAATATAAAAAGAACACAAATACAGAAAAAAAACTGGCCATAAAAAAGGCTGCATAATTACGGAAATTCCGAAAGACATTACGGTAAGCGAATTGTTGAAAAGTCACCTACTTGTCCTCCTAACAAACTGAGCACATTTAAAATTCGTTGGAAAAATGTTTGTCTACGCTCATCTTTATAAATTTCATTAAAAAATTCACCATCTTTTATGAAAAGCACCCGATCACAATAACTTGCTGCAATCGGATCATGTGTCACCATAATGATGGTCGCTTGTTTTTCTTTATTCATGTCCGAAAGCAACTCTAATACCTCGCGTGCTGCATTCGAATCAAGATTGCCTGTCGGTTCATCTGCTAAAACAAGCGACGGCTCATGGATAAGCGCTCGTGCAATCGCTGTTCGCTGTGCTTGTCCCCCTGAAATTTCATTTGGACGCTTCGCTAAAATAGCACATAAATCGAGTTTATCGACTAACCCATTTAATCGTTCTTCCATAAATGCAATGGGCTTTTCATCTAATGTTAATGGCAAAATAATATTTTCCTCCACCGTTAACATGGGCAATAAATTAAAATCCTGAAAAACGAAACCGAGCTCACGTCTCCTAAAATACGCTAACTCGGTACTATTTAAACTTTGCGGGCGCATACCATTAAAAATAATCTCTCCACTCGTCGGTGTATCAATCATGGAAATTAAATTTAAGAGCGTCGTTTTACCACTGCCAGATGGGCCCATCACTGCTACGAACTCACCTTTTTCTACTTCAAAGCTCAACTGATTTAATGCCCGCGTCGTTACTTTTCCTTCATACACTTTCGTTACTTCATTAATCGTTAAAATGGACATATTCTCTCCTTATTCAACATGTATTGGTATATCAAGTATCCACGGAAGAATTACTTCAAAACTAATTTCTAAAATATCGCCTGACATTTCTTGTGGAATTGCATCATATTCCTGTGTTAATGAAAAACAATGCCCCTCAATTACTAAGTCCCATCCGTCCATTTCCCCCTCTACTAACTCCCCACAAAGATGATAACTTCCTGTATACATCATCATTGTGCCCTCTTCTACAGGGTAGTAAGATAGTTGGCTTGGCTTCAAAATATCGATTCCTAACCGCTCAAAAAATGCCAGAACTTTCGGGTCCTTAATGCTACATACTTCCATGTAGTTTAACCACTCTACAACATCGTTTTTATAGTTAATTTTCTTATATACTTCTTTTGTTTTTGGAATATCAATTACTAATGTCCACTCTTCTACTTGAATTGGTTCCACATCATCACCCCTAGTGTTGAAAAATGAGTTTAACGGTTGTTCCTCTAGTTACTTCTGATTCGATCAGTAGTTCATGTCCGAGCTTTGTGCAAATTTCTTGTGCAATATATAACCCCATTCCCGTTGACTCGCCTGTTTTACGTCCATTTTCACCTGTGAAAAATGGCTTCGTCACACGTGATAAGTCTGACTTGGGAATACCGATTCCTTCATCCGTTACACAAAGCGTTACACGTTCTCCCTGCTTTGTCGCTTCAATACTCATTTTCTTATGCTCTTCAAACGTATATTTAACTGCGTTTGTAATAAATTGAGTTATAACAAACTTAAGCCATTTGGAATCACTCATCACAACGATTTCTTCGTCTATTTTCATTTCTGGAAATACCTTATTGGCAATAAACAAACGTTTATTTTCATTAATTGTAGACGTGACAAGTTGCTTTAAGTTCACTTGTTCTACTTGTAAATCTTCTTGAAAATTTTCAAGTCGTGCATTCATTAATACCATTTCAAGGCCACGCTTTAAACGATCTACCTCTTCTTGAACACTTCGTTTATCGAGTGATTCTTCTTGCAGTAGTAATTCTAAAACCGCTACCGGTGTTTTCATTTGATGAATCCACTGATTAGTAAATTTATATTGACGTGTTTGTTTCGTATAGAGCGCCTGCACTTCCTGCTGATACAACTTGTACAACTCATGCATATAGCTTTCCGTTTGATAGTACTCCAGCGTTTTGGCATTTTTCTGTAAAGCATCATCCATCTGTGTTGGTAAATGAACAATTTTTTTTAAATAACGCCGACGCAACATATAACGAATCGTTAAAAAAGACCCAATTAAAATAACGCTCATCACGATGGAATACATCGCTGTTGCGAAGTTTCGAAATCCTTCCAACCAGTACAGCATTAAAGTAAACAGTACGATCAATAGTTGGAAAATAAGGTATGACAGATGTTCTTTCATAAATAGCTTTAATCCTGCCCCCATTACATTTCCTCCGCACTTAAAATAAACCGGTATCCTGCTCCGCGCATCGTTTCAATGCTCGATGTAACACCGTAATCCGCTAATTTTTTTCGAACACGTGTCATATTTACATTTAATGTATTTTCGTCAACAAACACTTGATCATCCCATAAATGCTCAAGCAGCTGATCACGCGACACTACTTTTGGTGCATTGCCCATTAATAAATCTAAAATGGTGCACTCCTTTTTCTGTAGTGGAATAATCGTCTCTTTTACATGCAACTCCATTCTTTCTAAATATAACGTCAGCTGCCCTTGTTTAATCGTACGCTCCTCTTGTTTTGGTGCGTATTCTCCGTATGTTCGACGTAAATGGCTACGAATTTTTGCCAGTACAATTTCGTAGTTGAACGGCTTCGTAATAAAGTCATCGCCACCATTTTCAAGCGCAAAAATTTGATCCATCTCACCTGACCGTGCAGAAATAAATAAAATCGGACACGTTGTATATTGACGTAACTGACGACACCAGTAATAACCGTCATATGTAGGCAAATTAATGTCGAGCAACACAAGATGCGGATTAAAACGTTTACATTCTTCAATAATCGTTTCAAAATTTTCAACAATAGCTACATCATATTGGTATTTCCGCAGCGTTTCTGCGAGCAACGAAGCAATTTTTATATCATCCTCGACTATATAAATCCGGTGCTTTTCCATCCTATCACCCCTTTAGTTCATTAAAGTAGTACTTCCATATATAGTAATTCCCTATTTTCCAACTCATCATAAGCTTGTTGATTTACCTTTTATCGTTAATGCAATATTGTGAAACGTTGATTTCCGCTCCATTCGGCTCGCTTTCCACGGGCATGGCCTCAGCCTCCTCGTCGCTCGTACCTCGCTCCTGCGGGGTCTTCAGCTCATGCTGTTCCCGTAGGAGTCTCGCCGATTCCGCTTCAATCAACGGGCAAGTCATTTTGAATCATGTTTTTCTAAAAAACATACTTCTATAAAGGAAATATTTTTATAATCAAAACACCTGACCTTGCGAGCTCCTTTTTATTTTACAATAAAAAAGAGACGTACTCAAAAACTCTGAAAGTACGTCCTCGACCGTTACAAGCTGTATCTTCATTTAGTCGGTGTTTTGACAACCGCTGAATAAAGTTAAAACTTAATAAATTAACTGTAAAAACTCTTCTTTTGTAATGCCACCAAAGTACTTTGGAATATCGATATCCCCCAGCTTTTCAGCAATCGCATTCCGATCATAACGCGTACCGACTAATAATGCCTCGACTTCCGCTACATCACCAACACCAAAGAAGTCACCAAAGATCGTTACTTCTTCAACGGTACCGCGATTTACTTCTAGGCGAATATCAATGCTACCAGATGGGAAACGATGTTGCTTTTGAATATTGAAGCGTGGTGATTTGCCGTAATTCCAATCCCATTGTTGATAACGCTCTTTTGATAGCTGATAAATGTTCGCCCAGTCTTGCTCTGTTAACTCGTAATATTGAATGTTTTCTTCGCCACCAAAAATCGATTTTAATATTTCCATGCGGAATTGTTCTACCGTCATCGGCTCTGTTAAAAACTCTGAAATATTGGCTACACGTGAACGAACGGATTTAATGCCTTTTGATTCAATCTTGTCCTTTTTCACTTTCAAAGCTGATACAACTGCATCAATTTCTGTATCAAACAGTAATGTACCATGTGAAAACATACGGCCTTTTGTCGCGAATTGAGCATTCCCAGATACTTTACGCCCTTCCGCCAAAATATCATTACGACCTGATAACTCTGCATTCACCCCCATCTTCGCTAAAGCATCTACTACAGGTTGCGTGAATTTTTTGTAGTTGTGGAAGCTATTCCCGTCATCTTTTGTTAAGAAGCTAAAGTTTAAGTTGCCTAAGTCATGGTATACAGCACCACCACCAGATAGACGACGTACGACAATTACACCGTTCTCTTCTACATAATCTGTATTGATTTCTTCAATCGTATTTTGATTTTTACCAATAATGATGGATGGCTGATTTATGTAAAAAAGTAGGAAATCATCTTTTTCGATATCCATATTTTTCAACACATATTCTTCGATCGCTAAGTTCACCCGTGGATCTGTAATTCCCTTATTATCGATGAAATACATTCACTTCACTCCTTCACAAAATGTACATAATTATTTTACCCTAAAATGCACATTTTGTGTTGACGAAACATAAACTGTTATAGTACAATTTGAAATAACAAGACAGTAATATAACAGTTTGATTAAAGGGGGCTATCCACAATGTTAGAAAACGTAGTTGAGTTTTTCAAAAACTTACCAGATAAAGTATGTGTTCAATGCGGTGACAAAATCGAAGAACAAAGCGAGTGCTACAGCAACAATTGTGAGAAATGCAACACTCTTTAATTCACAACTTATTGCTACTTGACGCTTCATCCTTATGATTTAGTAACACTATATCGCTTACACAATTCAATCCTCGAGTGCGCTCAATGCTCGGGGGTTTTTTCTTTTTTACTTAAAAAAGTGTATTAGTACAGCTCTGTACTAATACACTTTTCTTTATCATTTCAACTACTTTGGCATAACAATATCCCATTAATGATTATGTTCTTCCTCAGATTCTTCGCCATGTTCAGCATGACCCTCTTGCTCGGTAGATTCTCCGTGCTCCATATGTTCCATCGAATTTGAACTGTTATCTTCTAACACTTGACTCATATCTGGATTCCCAACAACCATTTCGTGTTTCGGCATCACGTGCATACCACGTGCTGTTGTATGAGCGTACATATAATAGACACCATCATGGTCAAATGTATATTCTGCTACGTACACACCGTCTTTTGTTAATTCGCCTTCAAGCATTGTTCCTTCGTCTTTATGACCTGATTCCCATACTTCAAACTCTACACTGTCGGCATTATCTACTACTTCGCCCCCTTGTGTCACCTTCACTTCAAGAGTTACCGCTTCATTTGGTTGTAATTCCGTCGGTGTTAATACGTCTACAATCACTTCAACTGGCATTTCACCGCTATCTATTGTATCTACTTTTTCTTGCCCACACCCAGCTGCTAATACAGCTGTTGCTGCTAACGTTAAAAATAATTTCTTCATTCCTTATTCCTCCATTAACGGTATTTGGACTGTGACCACCGTTCCTTCTCCAACTTTACTTTCGATGTGTAATGTCCCTTGATGTTGTTTTACAAGTTTATCAACAATGGATAGGCCTAGTCCACTGCCCCCATCCGCTCTACTACGTGCTTTATTAACACGGTAAAAACGCTCTGTAATTTTCGGTAAATCCTCTTGCGGTATACCGATTCCTTTATCGATCACCTTCATAACGGCCATCTTTTCATGGGCCCTCGCTTCCACTCGTACTGTCTTCTTTTCATCAGAATAGCGAATAGCATTTTCTAATAAGTTAATTAAAATTTGTTTGAGCTTTTCTTCATCTGCTTCTACAATTAATTCTTCATCTGCTTCTAGCATAATGTCAATTTGCTTTTCTTTCGCCTTTACGTGAATAATTTGAATGGCATCCCGTAATGTTTCAGCCAATACAATCGGGTACATTTCAACTGCCTGCTCCTCCTCGACATGAACTAATTGCATCAGTTCATTCGTTAAGCGTTCCATTCGATTTGCTTCCCGAGCGATAAGGCGAATGGCCTCTTCTTTTTGTTCCCCTTCAATAAATCCATTTTGAATGGATTCACTGTACCCTTTTACATAACTAATCGGTGTACGAAGCTCATGTGAAACGGTAGCTAAAAACGTCTTTTTCTCTTCATCTTCCTGCTGAATGGCCTGTGCCATATCGTTAAACGCCTTTGATAACTGGCCAATTTCATCTTTAGACGTTACGGAAACTCGGGCTGTATAATCACCTGTTGACATTTGCTGCACTGCTTGCTGTAACTCATGCAGAGGGCGCATAATATGACGCAGTGCCTTAAAAACAAAATACCCAATGACAACAGCAAAGACGACAACACAAGCAATTAAAAAGAATACTTCCTCTTTGGCTAACTCACTAATTTTCGCTAACGGATAGTATAAATATAAAATACCTTCTAATCGATTTTCATCTGTAAATGGAAAAATAACAGAAATAATTTGGCGTTCAAATCGTTCTTCGTAACCAATTTTTATAATCGCTTGTCCTGCTAGCAGTTGCTGACGCTCATCTGGCCCGATGAGTGTTTCGTAATCGATATCAAAGGGGACACAGGCACTTAGTTCACGTGGATTACGTACAGCAAAGACGCTAAAATTCCCATAGCTATTATGCTCCTCAATTTCAGCAATTAGCTCATCTGTTACTTGACCACCTTTATATTTGGTCACTAGCCGTTCGCCATATTCAATCATAGAAGCCTCTGTATCTTCTACGTAGAGCTGTTCATATAAAAAATCGGTTAACAAATACATAAACGCGATGGTGATGACTAAAAAAACAACAATCAATACCCATATTTTTCGTGCAAATGTGATCATTTACGTTTTTCAAAGCGATAACCGATACCCCAAACCGTTTGGATGTATTCGCTTGCTTCCTTCGATTGTTTACCCAGTTTTAAACGTAACGTTTTAATATGTGTGTCCACCGTCCGTGTTCCCCCACCGTAATCGATATCCCAAATTCGTTCAAGCAGTTGTTCTCTTGAATACACATTATCAGGATTTTGCATAAACAAATACAATAACTCGTACTCCTTGAGTGTTAAAGGGACATGCACATCATTTACCATAACTTTACGCGATATTTCATCTAACTTAATACAGCCACGTGTTACTATTTTCTGCTCCACCTCATACATTAATCGCCCTGTACGACGCAGGACAGCATGAAGACGGGCTACTAATTCACTTGCTGTAAACGGCTTAATAATGTAGTCATCACCGCCAATTGTTAATCCTTTTACTTTATCTTCATTGGCATCACGTGCCGTTAAAAAAATAATGGGTACGTCTGAAGTAAAGCGAATCTTTGTACATACTTGGAAGCCATCTTCTTCCGGCATCATCACGTCTAACAATACAATATCGACTTCTTCTCTTGTTAAAATTTCATAAGCATCTGCCCCGTTAGCTGCGGTTAATGTACGGAAATTTGATTTTAATAGCATTACTTCGATTAAATTACGCATATCTAGTTCATCGTCTACAATAAGTATAGTCGTCACGTTGTACCCTCCCTTACTAACAATTGAAATGGCCCCTTGTTCGTTTGTACTTTTTGAATAACTTGTTCGTCTTCTAAAAAATAAATGGTTTGATCGTCATAACCTGCTACGACAATAAAATCCATAAAATGTTGCACAGCAAAGGGATTGGCCCCCACTTTTTGTTGCCATAAAATTTCACCGTCTATATCAGCTACATATAACATGCTCTCGCCGTGACTAATAACAGCGACTTCATCCCCTTTTTTAGCAATTCCAACCGGCATGAGCGGCATACTAATGGGCGTCTGTTTTTCTCCTGTCGTTAAATCATAGACATCAATCGTTTCATTTGGTTTACTGCCTTCACCGTGTCCGCCAATCCAAAGCTTGTTTTGTTGTTCGAGAACAGCAATGCCGTGCGAGGATTTAGCAATTTCCCATTCATCTACAACAGTAAACGCTTCAATATCCAACACGGATAAAACAGTATCCTTGTAATTGACTACATATAAATAGCCGTTACTAGCCACCATCGACATCGGATAGTTATATAATTTTTGTTCATGTAATTTTTTCCCCTGCGAGTCATAACTTATAACCGCATTTGTTTTACTGTTTGTCATAAAAAATTGCTCTGACTGGTTGTCATAATAAGCATTAGTTGTGCCCATTCCACATTCGATTGTCGCCACTTGTTTACCTGTTGAAATTTCATACAAATGGGCTTCCGTTAGTTCATGCCCATACATGAGCACTCGGTCATGTTGAATGAGCACGCCTCCGGTATAAGCAGATTCAAATTCCCACGTTGTAATCGGATCTCCTTTTTGATCAAAAAACGTTAATGAGGGTTGCAAAATATTGACCGATGCAACGAAAGGCTGATGCGGGTTAATCGGTGTAAATCGCTGCTCACTACACCCAGTTAACAGCAATAGGCACATTAATAAGGCAATCATTGACTTATTCATATTCATTCACTCCCATTCAATCGTACTTTACAAATGTGAAATATCAATGAAGTATGTACGGTAAAATTGTGAACTTCAATAATCTAAACTTTATCCTAATAAATATCCATAATGAGTAAAAAAAAAACACCCTAAAAATACTAATTAAATAGTAAGAGATATAGTGGTATCGTGGCCTCCGCGCTTCGCCACAGCCTACACAGGAGCTAAAACAGGCGCGGCCTGTTTGGATCTCCTGTTACGGCTCCTGTGGCTATGGCACGCTACGGCAAAAGTGAATACTTCTCAATATACTAGAAAAACATTTCTCTTCTTTAATAGAAATCATTTTCTTTCTATTTACACATATCGTGGCCTAGCCCCCCTGTAATCTATGAGGATATTTATTGTTTTTAGCAACCCATTTTTATTGAACAATAGTTGCTTGTAGCGGAGGCATGAGAGTGTAGTTGACGGCATGCGCCTTTCGCTACAGAGCAAAGCTTCCTACGGGAAAGCGAGTGTTGCAGTGGAAAGCCACAGTTACAAAAATGGTAATATATATTTACAGATGTGTTGATTATCAAAACATCCCCAGTACAGAAGCATGTTTTTTAGCAAAACGTAATCAAAAATGACTTGCCAGTTGATTGAAGCGGAATCGACGAGACTCCTACGGGAATAGCATGAGCTGAAGACCCCGCAGGAGCGAGATACGAGCGACGAGGAGGCTGAGGCCATGCCCGTGGAAAGCGAGCCGAATGGAGCGGAAATCAACATTTCACAAGATTAAATTAACAATAAAAGGTAAATCAACAAGTTTGATATATTTATAAACTTACTCGTCATAAGGAGATAAAAAAACTGCACAATAGATACGTGTATCTACTGTACAGTTTGTCGTTCAAATAGTGTATTGAGCATTTCTTGTGCGGTTTGTCGACCTTGTTCGATACAATCAGGCACACTAATGCCTTCATAGGAACTCCCCACCAATTTCACTTGTGGAAACTGATTATACAATTCAGCTTTTAATTGCTTGAGACGCTCATCATGCCCCACTGTATATTGAGGCATTGCCTGCTTCCAGCGTGTCACCATTGTAAATAGTGGCGTTCCTTGTAGATCGATTGCTTTCCGTAAATCAGCTAACACAATCCGTTCAATTTCACTATCTGACAACTCGACAATCGTTTCGTCACCGACACGCCCAATATAAACACGCAACAAATCGTAGCCTTCTGGTGCAACATTATCCCACTTTCGGTTACTCCACGTACAAGACGTAATGGCTAAATCACTATTGCGTGATACGAAAAAGTTTAACGCTTTTTTATATTTGTTCAGTTCTTCTTGCTTAAATGCCATCGTCACTGTAGCAATCGTCGCATAATTCATATTCGGTAAATGTTGCATTACATTATGCTTCTTAAATACGGATTTAGCTATATTAAATGGTGTCGTCATAATGACAGCATCCGCCTGTATCGGCGAAATATTATTGAGCTCAATTTTCAACTGCCCATCTTGAATAGAATCAATCGCCTCTACTTTGACACCTTTTAAAATGGTACTAGTAGGTGCTAGCTTTTCCTCTAACTTTTCGATTAACGTTTCCAGCCCTCGTTCAAATGTGCCATAGTGGTTATATTGCTCCTCAAAATGCTTGATAGCCAAATGACTTACTTTTTGCTTTTTCAATCCAAGCAATAAACTCCGATGTTCTTTCTCTAATTGATAAAATTGCGGGAACATGGATTGAATGCTCAAATGATCAATATCACCAGCAAACGTTCCCGCCAATAGCGGCTCTACTAAATTTTCTACAACTTCTTTCCCAAAGCGTCGTCTAAAGAAATGACCAATGGGCTCATCTGTCTCTTGAGAAGGTTTCGGAATAAATAAATCACCTGCTGCACGAATTTTACCACTTACAGAAATTAAACCGGTCGTAATGAGTGAGGAGACGTTTGGCGATCCATCAAACAATAAACTGCTCGGTATCGGGTACAAATCTTTGCCCACAGCGACATATGTTTGCCCGTTCTTATTATGCACAAGCTGATCAGCAATCCCCAGTTCCCGTGCTAATTGATGAACACTACCTTGCTCATCGATAAATGACTCTGGCCCGCGCTCTACTATGAACCCATCCTTGCGTATCGTTTGAATCTTTCCACCAAGGCGAAGAGAAGATTCGACAATAACGACATCAAGCGGATATTGATTTTCTTTTGCGATTTGTTGTAAATAAAACGCTGCTGTTAACCCTGTTATCCCGCCGCCTATGACGACTATCTTCCTTCTCCTCGTCACCCTCATCATCACTTTCTATCTTATTTCGCTAATTTATCGTGAATTGCATCTACCATAGCATTGATGAATAGTGGGTTCGTATTTGGCATTGTTGGACGGTAATAACTTGCGCCAATTTCATCACATACCACTTTACATTCAATATCGTTATCGTACAGTACTTCTAAATGCTCTGTTACGAAACCTACTGGTGTATAAATAAATGCTTTATAACCTTTTTGTTCGAATAGTTCTTTTGTTAAATCTTGTACGTCTGGCCCTAACCAAGGCTCTGGTGTTTGACCAGCCGATTGCCAACCTACTTCTACATTTTCAATATCAGAAGCCTCTTCAATTAGACGCGCCGTTTCAATTAATTGCTCTTCGTATGGGTCACCAGCTAATTTAATTTTCTCTGGTAATGAGTGGTTCGATACGATTAAGCAACAGTTTGCACGTTCTTCTTCCGACATTTTCGCTAATTCACCGTTCACGGCATTTTTCCAGAACTCAATGAATTTTGGTTGTTTGTACCAAGATTCAACAGACGTTAATGTTAAATCGGCACCCAGTTTTTCGATGTGTGCCTGTGCACGGCCGTTATACGATTTAATCGAGAATGTAGAGAAGTGTGGTGCTAACACAATCGATACAGCCTCTTTAATGCCTTCATTCACCATTGCTTCGATTGCATCTTCTACGAATGGTTCAATATGTTTTAAACCGATAAATACTTTGTACTCTACTTCATCCTGTACTTCATTTAAACGTGCACCAAGTGCTTCTGCTTGCGCAACTGTCATTTTAGCAAGCGGTGAAATCCCACCAATCGCACGGTAACGTTCTGTTAAGTCATCGATATGCTCTTGAGATGGCTTACGACCACGACGAATATGTGTATAATAACGCTCGATATCTTCTTCTTTGTATGGCGTTCCGTATGCCATTACTAATAAACCGCGTACTGGTTTCATGAAAGAATCACCTCTGGAATTTTATAAATGTCTTATGTAATCGCACAGTTACACAAGCCCGCCGCATTCGGAAGACATGGTAGCCTAGACTTATGTTAATGTCCTGCGAAAACTTAATCACTAGTATTATTACCTAGTACTTAAATTTACCTTATTTCTTTGCCTTCGCTTCACGACTGTATTCATGAATGAATGTTGTTAAACGTTTCAATACAGCTGGATCCACCTCTGGGAAAACGCCGTGTCCTAGGTTAAAGATGTGACCACCCTCGTGCGCAATACCTTGGTCAATAATATCTTTTGCACGTGCTTCTATGACGTTCCAATCTGCTAATAATAACGTTGGATCTAAGTTCCCCTGCACTGCCTTCGTTACACCGCGTGCCTCTGCCTCGCGGATTGGTAAACGCCAATCAAGACCTACTACATCAATCGGTAGCTCATGCCATTCATTCACTAAATGAGAAGCACCTACACCAAATTGAATTAATGGCACATTTAATTGTCGTAGCTCGCCAAAAATACGTGTCATGACCGGTTTAATAAATACACGGTAATCTTCTACATTCAATGCACCAACCCAAGAATCAAAAATCTGAATCGCTTTTGCCCCAGCTGCTACTTGCGCTGTAATATCTGCAATAATCATGTCCCCAAGCTTGTCCATTAATGCAAACCAAGCTTGCGGTTGTGAAACCATAAATGATTTTGTTTTTGCATAGTTACGAGAAGGTCCGCCTTCGATCATATACGACGCTAATGTAAATGGTGCACCACCAAAACCGATTAACGGTACGTTTAACTGCTCTTCCGTTAATATTTTAATCGTCTCTAATACATATGGTGTATGCTCTTTTGCATTGAATTCTCCCAATTTTTCAACATCTGCTGCTGAACGAATGGGATTAGAAATAACAGGACCTACGCCTGCTTTAATCTTCACATCGATACCCATACCTGGTAACGGCGTCACGATGTCTTTATAAAGAATTGCTGCATCTACATCATATTGCTCAACTGGAAGACGTGTTACATATGCACATAGTTCTGGTTGCATTGTAATTTCTTCTAGTGAATATTTTTCTTTAATTTCACGATATTCGGGTTGTGAACGACCTGCCTGACGCATGTACCATACAGGCGTATAGTCTGTTTTCTCGCCACGTGCTGCACGTAACAATGTATCGTTAATTGTTCTCATGAAACGAATACCTTCCCCTCAAATAGTTATTATTTTTTATCTGTAACACTCTTAATATCCGTTATCAATATAAACTGTTCCTTAGCTATTGTATAGTTTTATGCCCTAAATGTCATAAAATTGTTCTTTAATCGATGCTCGACTTTGACAAATACGTTTCAATCGCTTTTTAATGGAAATAACTATTGATTAAAGGGGGATGAACATGAATTTTTATTTAACATCGGGGACGCCGGAGTTTATGGAACGTTTACTCACAAAATATGCAAAGGAAAAGATGATTTTATTACACGGACAAGGCAACTCTGTCGTCATGCACGAATCCGAAAAAAAATCCGTTTTCGCAACACCACGCCGTTTTGAAGTAATCGACGGAGCAGGTCACTTTGAGCAACGCGGCTTTGTCGCCATGCAAAATGTACCTGTCATGGAGGAATCGCGCCCACTTTTTGAAGAACGCATCATCAAGGCCATCGCTCACCTAAAACAAGATACATCGTGCATCGCCTACCGCGTATTACGTCCTATCAAAGCAGAAACCTATGTTGTTGTCACACAATGGGCAGGGCCTGCGTCATTTGAAGTATGGACAAAATCCAACGTCTTTCATGCGGAACTAGCACAGCTACTCGATTCATCCAGCTCGCCCACCCAAACTTTCTTTACTTCTAAAACGTATACGACAACCTTTACTGCACCGCAACTTGAACAATAAGGGGCTATCCAATTATGGATAGCCCTCAGACAATCACTTTCATCCCGTAGCAAAGAGCGCGTCTTAAAGGGCATTTTCAGACGCGCCCTTCGTTAATCGTAACGTTAATTCACTTACCACGAGAATAATAAGTGGGATAAAGAGAAATAGTGGCTGCGTCATGCCACAAATCGTTACAATGATTGCTTGAATAACCATAAAGAAGCGTAGTAATGTTTCAACCGCATAGCCACGTTGCTTGAACGGTACAGGATATAACATATCCATTCGAAACTCCCCTGATGATAACAGGGCATATTTTAATTGAAGTGTTGTGGCAAACGATAAAGCCCCTACTACAATCCAAGTCACAACAGGAATATCGACAAATACTACGATGACCGCTGAAATAACAGTTAAACGTAACCATAAATAAAAATAATCATCCGTTCGAACGAATGTACGGAATACTAAATAATGTTGTGTTTTTTCCTTCTTAAATGGAATCCATGCGTACACAAAATCCAGCCATGCTCGGCGGCGAATCGAGCCTCGTAAATGTGGTACATCCGTAAAGTAATTGGCAAAGCGATAAAAGCGCATCATGCGATTTTGTTCTAACTTTACAAAGTGTTCATAAGGTACAGGTTCATCGGCTACACGTTTTATTAAAAATACATGATAGGTAGTGACGATAACCAAAAGAATGACACCTAGCACCAATCCACTTGTTAAGATGCTATGAATGATTAAAATCGACATGATCATACGTGCAATGCGGTCAATCCATATCAATTGTCCACGATTACTATAGCGATAATTAAATTCCATTTGCACATTCAAATATTTCAACAGGATAATGACAAAAAGACCTATCCAAATTTGACTTACTGGTAGCGCTGTCACCGTATTTAATAGTGGAATCGCTACAATATAAGTCGCTATAGAAAGCAACAATTGCGATATAAATGTCCAGTTTAGCGCTTTTTTAAAATAAATTGGCATTTTCGTCTCAAGTGGCAATAAATACACTTGATCCGGCTCACGAATAAGAGTTGTCGGGGCACTAAACGCTAAAATGACACCTACAAGAACGGCGACAAGCCATTCAGCTGGAAAATCATTTGGTGCTACTTTTAACCATTCACTATATTGATAACCACCTGCTCCGACGACAAATACAAGGACAATCGCTATATGTCCCGTAAAAACGAAGCGCATATATTTTTGTACTTCACCTATATAATGGAGAAATCGCTTTGACCAAATATTTTGCATGCTATTCACCCGCTTGTTCCTTCGTCATCGCAATGTACAAATCATCGAGTGTTGCATGTGGCATACGAAACGCACGGCGCAGGTCATCCATCGTTCCTTGTGCACGCACACGCCCTTCATGTAGCAAAATAATGCGATCACAATACCTTTCTGCTGTCGATAAAATATGCGTTGACATTAAAATGGAAGCACCTTCTCGTTTTTTCATATCCATTTGTTCTAACAATGATTGGATGCCCAGTGGATCAAGTCCAACAAATGGTTCGTCGATAATATACAAACTTGGATTCACTAAAAATGCACTCATAATCATTACTTTTTGACGCATTCCTTTAGAGAAATGTGATGGGAACCAATTCAGGCGTTTTTCCATTCGGAACTCTTTTAATAGTTTGTCAGACCGTTCTGCTAATGTTTTTTCATCAATCCCATAAGCCATCGCAGTTAAAGCTAAATGTTCTTTTAATGTTAACTCTTCATATAAAACAGGCGTCTCTGGAATGTATGAAAAGCTAGAACGGTATGTGTCCATATTTTCCTTTAACGTCACGCCATTTAAACGAATTTCGCCTTCACGCGGTAGCAGCGTGCCAATAATATGCTTAATCGTCGTACTTTTGCCAGCACCGTTTAACCCGATTAGCCCAACAAGCTCGCCTTTTTCAATCGTAAATGATAAATCTTTAATGACAGGCTTTCTCGTATAGCCACCTGACACATTAGATACTTGTAAAATCGTCATAATGTCACTCCTATTCTTGTCCTCATAACGAGCAAATCCCCAAACATATATTACCAGCTGAGTAACCGTTGCTTTCCGCTCCATTCGGCTCGCTTTCCACGGGCATGGCTTCAGCCTCCTCGTCGCTCGTACCTCGCTCCTGCGGGGTCTTCAGCTCATGCTATTCCCGTAGGAGTCTCGCCGATTCCGCTTCAATCAACTGGCAAGTCATTTTTGATCACGTTTTTGCTAAAAAAACACGCTGCTATACAGGAAATACTTTAATAATCAACACACCTGGAATATAATAATTGGTTGCTAAAAATAAAGAAAGATTCTCATTCATTACGGTAGAGGCTAGGCAATTATACTTGCAAATAGAAAGAAATTGATTTCTTTTAAAGAAGAAAAATGTTTTTCTAGCATATCGAGAAGTATTTACTGTTGCCATAGCCACAGGAGCCGGAACAGGAGATCCAAACAGGCCGCGCCTGTTTTAGCTCCTGTGTAGGCTGTGGCAAAGCGCGGAGGCTATGATACATGTCTTTTACTATTTAACTGGTATTTTTAGGATGTATTTTTACTCATTTAGAGCTTGTCCTTAGTTTATCAAAAAGTTGGAAAACATTCAGTGTACATATGTTAAAATAGATGAAAATAGATGGAAAGGATGTTTTGAAATGAGCGATTGCCTATTTTGTAAAATTATCAATGGAGACATTCCAAGTTCGAAAGTATACGAGGACGAGCACGTATACGCATTTATGGACATTATGCCTTTAACGAAGGGCCATACGCTACTTATTCCAAAAACACATTGCCAAGACTTGTTTGAAATGCCACAAGACGTGGCCGCTAACCTTTACAAAGCAGCACCAAAAGTAGCCAATGCCATCAAGCAAGCATTCAATCCAGTTGGACTAAATACAGTCAATAATAACGGTGCCGCAGCTGGTCAAACTGTATTCCACTACCATTTACACTTAATCCCTCGTTACGACGAAACAGATGGATTACACTTACAATGGCATACAAAAAAATTCGAAATAAACGAATTAGCAAACTTTGCACAAGCTATTCAAGCAAATCTTTAAGCGAACACTACACGTAGATTACAGGAAAAATAAAGTGGATCTACGTGTTTTCACTACAAATTTTACCGAAGTAGTTAAGTTAAGCCTATTATTTTAGCTATTTTCAGAAAAAATAGCTAGAGTCATTGATTTTTCAGCAATTCAGACGTAAAATTCAGTATAAGTTTTCGCTAATGGCAATGAGTGCACATTAGGAGAACAAAAGATTAGAAAGTTTAGAGGAGACGAGAAAAATGAATACGAAGAACTTAGTTTTAATGGCGCTTTTAGTCGGTGTAGGTGCAGCACTTTATGTTATAACACCTGGATTAGTACAAGGGATGAAGCCTGACTTCATGTTAACGATGATGTTTATTGGCATTTTACTATTCCCCTCTGTAAAAGAAACATTCTTATTATCTATAACGACTGGTGTTTTATCAGGATTGTTTACAACATTCCCTGGTGGCTTTATTCCGAACATAGTTGATAAAGCGATTACGGGCTTTGCATTTTTAATTGTGTTATTAATTATTAAAAAGTTAGCAAGCAGTATGTTTGTATCAGCTATTTTAGTTGGACTAGGAACGGTATTATCAGGAGTAGTTTTCTTATCGGTAGCATTATTTGTTATCGGCTCAGATGTAGGTGCTACATTCGCTGTATTATTTGCTGGGGTTGTATTACCTGCTATCGCATTTAACGTAGTAGCTTTCCTGATTATTTATCCTATCGTAACAAATCTAGTAAAGCGCTCACGATTCAAAACTTCAGTATCTCAAGCTTAAGCTGAAAAAGGAGCTGCGAATTTCGTAGCTTCTTTTTATTTAAAGATAAGAAAATATAAACTTTTTTTAATTGGAAGCGTGTCTAGCTCCAGCGCCCAGCCCCTCGTGACGTTTCGAAAGTCTCTTCGTGTGCAAGCACACTGTGAGCCTATCTCCAACGCATGTCGGGGCTAGAGTGGACGCTTGCGCTTTTCTTATGTTATTTTTTGTTTCATGTTTTAATTAAGAATACGAGTGGGAAATCTACTTGTATGTGTATAAAATCTTCTATCATTATCTATGTTATGTTAAAGGGGTTGGCAAAATGAAGGCAAAAACATTTTTCACAGGATTAGGCGTCGGACTTGTTACAGGTATGGTAGCAACAATTATAACAGCTCCTCAGGCTGGTAAACAATTACGCTCTACTATTATACGTAATGCTACAACATTCAAAGATCAACTGATTGATGTAAAAAATGAAACAAGTAATGTAAAACAATCTATCATTACTTTTACAGAAGAAACGAAAAATAATATGCCTAAAATAATAAATGATTTAAAAGAGACGATTGTAACGTTTAAAAACGAGATCGAACCTGAAACAGAAAAGCTAAAACAAGAAATCGAAAATTTACAGAATTCCATTAACGAAATCGAGAAAAATATTCCTCAACCTAGAAAATAAAGAATAATATACACTACGACACGAATATATCAAAAGTCCTATAAAAAGGGCTCGCTTTTTGTGTTTTTCACTAGTTTTTATCCAAAAACTTGTAATTTTAAATCACATTTCAATTATTTAATTTTTCCAACTTTAAACTTTTTTCTTTTACTGCTATAATATTTTCAAAACGCTATGAAAGAAGAAGGTGATTGCAATGTCTGAAGGATCATACACAATGAAAGAGGCTATGTTATATAGTCAACGCATTGCTCAGCTATCTAAAGCTCTTTGGAAAGCTGTCGAAAAAGACTGGCAAACTTGGATTAAACCTTACGACTTAAACATTAATGAACATCATATTTTATGGATTTCATTCCATTTAAAAGGTGCTTCTATTTCCGATGTTGCAAAGTTTGGTGTAATGCATGTATCAACAGCGTTTAACTTCTCTAAAAAATTAGAAGAACGCGGACTATTAAAGTTTTCAAAACGTGATGATGATAAACGAAACACGTATGTAGAACTAACAGGAGCAGGTAATTCATTAATCCTTCGAATGTATGAGCATTATCATGATACACAACATGCGATTATCGATGGCTCATTGCCACTAAAAGAATTATACGGACGCTTCCCTGAGTTTTTAGATGTTATGGCGGTCATTCGTAATATTTACGGCGAAGACTTCATTGATATTTTTGAGCGTTCATTTGATGACTTTAAAGAAAGTTTAGATCACGCACAGGCGCAAGCTTCCATTACACAATAACCAAGAAAAAGGGTGTATAAGCTACGTACACTCTTTTTAATTTTTATTAATGAGGTACATTTATGAACTGTATTAAAACCATTAACATCGAATATGAATATGGAACAACACGGCTTTTTTTATTGACTAGCTTAACGTTTGTCATCGTTTTTTGCCTATCTTATGCGCTAACAAGCTTTCGATATAGTAGTCCCCATTCAGATGCCTATTTCTTGCGTTTTATGTTCGCCTTCATTCTGCTGTATCCAATGCACAAACTTATTCATTATTTTTCGCTGTTTAATTATCGAAAATCGCTGTCATATGGCTTAAAGATTAAATATACATTTATCCCTATTTTGCATATGCGCATAACAGGAACGATCCCAAAAAATCGTTATCTCTTTACATTAGTTACGCCATTTTTTGTCTTAAATACTTTTTTTATTTTAGGCGCAATCAAATGGCCTCATTTTTCACATTATTTTTGCTTATCATTAGCATTTCATTGTAGTATTTGTTTACTTGATTTATTGTTTGTAAAAGATATATGGCGAGCACCTAAAAATGCTATAATCGAGGAAACACCTAAGGGGTATGAAATCTTAATTCCAACATATACGGACGATAGCTCACACTTGTCTCACTAATAGGTCATTTGATATTCTGAAAGAAGTGATAGAGGGGAGGAATAGAATTGCTACTCTTAATCGTAGTGCTATTCTCGGTATTTTATTTATTCCAAATTAATCGCATGACATACGCACTATGTGTACGTCGCGAAATTCCCGAAGAACGACACCCCAAAATTTTCCGCACGATTAATGTGCTCATTACCATTTTATTAGTATCGTTTTATGTGGAAGTGTTATTTTCAGTATAAAAAGCGAAATCCGTTAGACGGATTTCGCTTTTTTATTGATTAATAAAGAAACGCAGCTCCTACAATAATCAATAAGATAAATAGAACCACGATTAAAGCAAAGCCTGAGCCATAACCGCCACCGTTGCCGTAGCCTCCACCGCTCATATGTTGCCACCTCCCTTACTACCCTTTATGCTATGCTGAGACGAACAGTACGAATAGGCAATCGACAGGTGGAACCGTTTAGTTTTTTTTTCGTTTATGTTATAGTAACTAATGCATTGTAAAAAATAGTTAGGAGAGTTTCGTTTATGAAAAAGACAGTTTTTGCTTTGACGCTAGCCGCTTCAATCGGCTTAGCTGCATGTAGTAATCCTGGTGATGAAGTAGTTGTATCTACAGCATCAGGTGACATTACACAAGATGAATTTTATGCTGAAATCAAAAAATTAGCTGGGGCTCCATTACTTGAACAAGTGGTCGTCAATAAAATTTTAAATGACAAATACAAAGTGACAGATGAAGAGATTCAAGCTGAATATGATGCAATTAAAGAACAGTACGGTGACCAATTCCAAATGGCTTTAGCATCGAGCGGTTTAACAGAAGAAACGTTCAAGCAAAATATACGTTTCCAATTATTACAGGAAAAAGCAACAGAGGACGTAAAGGTAACGGACGAAGACATTCAGGCTTACTATGATCAAGCCAAATATGAATTAAACGCTCGTCATATTTTAGTCGAAACTGAAGAAGAAGCAAAGGCGATTGTCGAAGAATTAAAAAATGGGGCGGACTTCGCTGAAGTGGCAAAAGAAAAGTCGAAAGACGGTTCTGCTGCAGAAGGTGGCAATTTAGGTTGGTTCACAGTTGGGAAAATGGTGCCTGAATTTAACGACGCTGCTTATGCACTGGAGTTAAATACGGTATCTGAACCCGTAAAATCACAGTTCGGTTACCATATTATCGAAGTAACGGACAAGCGTGAAGTAGAAGGCTACGGTACGTTAGAAGAGAAAAAAGAAGAAATTACTGAAGCTTTAAAAGCAACAAAAGCTGACTGGAACACAATCGAAGCGCAGTTAATCGAAGAAGCAAAAATAGAAGTAAAAGATGCTGACTTAAAAGACGCATTCCAATCTAAAGAGCAATAATATAAACAAAAAATGGGGGTGTCCAGAAAGTAAAAACTTTCTGGACACCCCTTTACTTCTTAATAATGATCCATTAAGAAATATTGCTCCTGCGGTGGTCACATCAAAATGCCACCATCCTCGTCGCAAGATGCCGTCTCAAAATGTCTTTTCAGACGGCCCTTTTTTTAGATTTTCTTTACAAACTCAGACTTTAACTTCATCGCACCGAAGCCATCGATTTTGCAGTCAATATTGTGGTCGCCTTCTACTAAACGGATACCTTTTACTTTCGTACCTTGTTTTAGATTCTGCGAGCTACCTTTCACCTTTAAATCTTTGATCACTGTAACGGTGTCGCCATCTTGAAGTAAGTTGCCGTTTGCATCACGTACAACTAAGCCCTCTTCTGTAACTTCTTCTGCTGTCATAGGCCATTCATGAGCACATTCAGGGCATACGTAATTCACGCCATCCTCGTATGTGTATTCAGAATTACATTTTGGACAGTTTGGTAAATTAGCCATACTTTTTGAGTTCCTCCTTGTCGCTTGTCCCCTCTATACTGACATAACTTCAGCATTATCACAAGATAGAAAAAATAGTCCCTCATTTACTATATAAACTTATAACGAGCAAATTCACAAACATATATTACCAGTTAAGTAACCGTTGATTTCCGCTCCATTCGGCTCGCTTTCCACGGGCATGGCTTCAGCCTCCTCGTCGCTCGTACCTCGCTCCTGCGGGGTCTTCAGCTCATGCTATTCCCGTAGGAGTCTCGCCGATTCCGCTTCAATTAACTGGCAAGTCATTTTTGATCACGTTTTTCTAAAAAAATGCTTCTATAAAGGAAATATTTTTTTATCAATACACTTGGTTGAGTACAATGATCAGTTGTTAAAAATAAAGAGAGATTCTCATCCATTTCGGTAGAGGCTGGGCAATTATACATGCAAACGGAAAGAAAATGATTTCTTTTAAAGAAGAGAAGTATTCACTTTTGCCGTAGCGCGCCGTAGCCACAGGAGCCAAGATTTTCTTTGCGACGAAAGCGCAAGCGTCAGGAGCAGGAACAGGAGATCTAAACAGGCCACGCCTGTTTTAGCTCCTGTGTAGGCTGTGGCAAAGCGCGGAGGCTATGATACATGTCTTTTACTATTCAACTGGTATTTTTAGGATGTATTTTTGCTCATTCAGAGTATAAAACAAATTTCCATTAAGCCCCTTTATAAATCCCCGTTTTGACAAGTTTTTTTAATGCCGGTAAAAACACTTCATCTGGGACATTCATATAGTTCGGTAAATCGATACTTTGAAAAACAAACGCAATGATAAGTGCATTCGGGATTGTGTCGTCTACTACGCCTTCTTCTTTTCCTTTGTTGACCATCGCTTGCAGTGGTGCATACATATCCTGATGTAGCCTACTTAAATGCTCCATCTTGTCCACGATTTCTTGTTTTCCTTTTGGTTCAATGACATGTGCCATTGAAAAGATACGATGTAAATCCTTTGAAGCTAAAATAATATCAAGTACTTCATCGAGTTGATGCTCAAAAGCTTGCTCGTGATCGACAGCAGCAAATTGTTGAATCATTTGTTGAATATGCTCCAGCATAAAATCCACGACTAGCTCTTCTTTATTTGTATAATATTTATAAATGGCTGCCCGTGAAACGTTTAACGCTTCTGCCAACAAGCTAATATTATACCCTTCATAACCGACCGTTAATAATAGTCGCTCTGTTTCTCGGAAGATTTCTGTTGTTGAAAATTTTCTTTCTCTAGCCAAAGCATTCACCTCAATAAGCGTTCTCTAAATGCCTTGATTATAACATTATTCATTACAATTATTACAATTGATACAAGACCGTCACTTTCGCACTTGACTGTACCAAAATGCAAAGCCGATGAAAACAGCTCCACCAATCGCATTTCCAATAGATACAGGTATTAAATTATGTATAAGCCCACTAAGCGATACAAGCTCTCCATGTGGAATCATCAACGCCAGAGAAAACAATGTCATATTTGCTACACTGTGCTCAAAGCCTGCTGTAATAAACGGATAAATACAACAGAAAATCAACAAAATTTTCGCTGCCTCATTTTTCACTTTATAACAGCTCCAAACCGCCATACAAACAAGAATATTACATAAAATACCTCGAAACAGAAGTTCAGTAAAAGGAATATTCATCTTAATCCCTGCAATTTTTTCGATATAGGCACCTGTTTCGCCACTTGCTAAACCTGCCATAAAAAAGAGCCATGCGACAACAAACGAACCAATAAAGTTCCCTATCCAGCTAACCACCCATACTTTCCCTAAATCGCCCCAGGTCGTTTGTTTTTCAAGCGCCCCTACTGTCATGACTAAATTATTACCTGTATACAAATCCGCTCCACCAAGCATGACCATACTGAGTGCTACACCAAATGAAATTCCCTGTATGATTTTCATGCTTGGTGCCCCTACTGGATCAAGCAAGCCCCCAATCGTGACTAACAAAATCATCCCGAAACCAACAAATATCCCACCAAGCATTGTCAAAAATAAATACCCTAGTTTATTCTGCTCCCACGTCATCTTTTTCATCTTCGCTGCGGCACTAAGCGCTTCAAATGTTTCTTTCATCTTCTCACTTCCCGCACTTTTTTTATAATGATTGCACTACTTATTCGTTAATTATAACAATTAAGTGAACAATCGCATTTGTTTTTGTAAATAAATCGTAATATTTCACCCTAAAAACGAACATTAATAACTAAGCAAGCGCTATTAGTACGGTTTTTTCTTTATTTTTTGCTTTTCACACAAAATTATTATCAATTTTGCCATTTATTTTTGAAAACAGTATATTATAATGGAGAAATAAACTTTTAAGGAGTGTTCCACATGAATACAACGACTAAACGCGCTTACAATTTCAACGCTGGTCCATCTGCTTTACCACTAGAAGTATTAGAAGTTGCACAAAAAGAATTACTAGATTTCCAAAACACAGGTATGTCATTAATGGAGATGAGTCACCGCAGTGCGACATTCGAAGAAGTACATAACGGTGCAATCGAGCGTCTACGCAAAATTTATAACATCCCTGAAAACTATGAAGTGCTATTCTTACAAGGTGGTGCTAGCCTTCAATTCACAATGATTCCGATGAACTTCTTACAGCAAGATCAAACGGCTAGCTATGTATTAACAGGTTCTTGGTCTGAAAAAGCAGTGAAAGAAGCTAAATTATTTGGTAAACCAGTAGAAGCTGCTTCTACAAAAGAAAACAAATACAAAAACATCCCTACTGTAGAAGATATCAACTTTAACGCTGACGATGCTTATGTACACATTACATCAAACAACACAATTTACGGTACACAGTGGAAAGTATTCCCTGAGACTGGTAATGTACCTTTAGTAGCGGATATGTCTTCTGATATCCTTTCTAAACCAGTAGATGTTTCTAAGTTCGGTATCATCTATGCGGGCGCTCAGAAAAACTTAGGTCCATCTGGCGTAACAGTTGTGATTATCCGTAAAGACTTATTAGAAAAAGCGAATACGAATATTCCGACAATGTTAAAATACACAACACATGCGGATAACAACTCTTTATACAATACACCACCAACATTCGGCATTTATATGTTAGGCGAAGTATTAAAATGGGTTGAAAATCAAGGCGGCTTAGAAAAAATCGCACAAAACAACGAAGAAAAAGCGGCATTAATTTATGACGTAATCGACAACTCAAACGGCTTCTACTACGGTCATGCAGAAGAAGGCTCTCGTTCATTAATGAACATTACATTCCGTGTAGCTGACGAAGAATTAGAGAAAAAATTCTTAGCAGAAGCAAAAGCGGCTGGCTTTGTTGGCTTAAACGGTCACCGTTCTGTAGGTGGTTGCCGTGCGTCTACGTACAACGCTGTACCACGAGAAGCTTGCCAAGCGCTTGCTGACTTCATGGTAAAATTCCAACAAGATAATCAATAATGTATGTTAAACCTCAAAGGCAATGCCTTTGGGGTTTATTTTTTATGATGCTGCACGATGTATATTCTTTTCTTATGCAAAAAAATGACTGAGGGGTCTATCATGCCCCTCAGCCATTTTAAATAGTTGGCTTATAAAATGAGCGGTTATCTAGCGGGAATAGTCGCTCTGTAAATTCGCCTGGCTTCGTCTTTTCAAGTGCTCGTGTTAACATATTCATTTTTGCATCAATATTATCGATATAATGAATGATTTCCGCCTCTTGAATCATTGGCTTTTTCGGACTACCCCATTCTTCTTTTCCATGATGCGATAATACGATATGTTGCAATAGCATGACTTCTTCGCCTTCAATATTTAATTCCTTTGCCGTTTGACCGATTTCATCGACCATGATGGTAATATGCCCAAGCAGATTCCCTTCCACTGTATACGCTGTGCCAACAGGTCCTGTTAATTCAATCACCTTACCGATATCATGTAAAATGATGCCTGCATACATTAAATCGCGGTTTAACGTTGGGTATAAATCACAAATCGCTTGACTTAAACGAAGCATCGATACCACATGATCTAATAAACCTGATGCATAATCATGATGGTTTTTAGATGCTGCTGGGAAAATTAATAAACTCTCTTGATGCTTTTTCATGATATGGCGTGTGATACGTGAAATATTGGGGTTTTTAATTTCAAAGAAAAATTGCGTTAAGTCTTCAAACATCTGCTCTTTTGGAATCGCAGCTGTCGGCAATAAATCGCTAATTTGTATCCCTTCATCTGGACGTGCCACACGAATTTGTTTAATGCGTAGTTGGTTTTTCCCACGGTAATCATGGATTTCCCCACCTACTCGTACAATGGCTTGTGCACAGTACATTTGCTCATGCTCTTCATTTGTATCCCAAAGTTTCGCTTCTATGTCGCCACTGCGATCTTGTAAAATAAGCGACATAAACGGTTTCCCTACCGTTGTCACACCTTTTTTCGCTTCTTTAATTAATAAATATTGATCTACTTGCTCCCCTACTTGGAGTTTCGTAATCCCATTCACGAACAATCGCTCCTTTACTAACTGTCCTATTCTATCCCTTTTTATTGTATCACGCTTAGATCAGCATTTTCGATTGAAAAGGGTTATTTGCACAAATTTGAAATTTGCTCTGGTGGATTACAAGTAAAAAGGATTTAACATGATAATGCATATTCGTCATAGACATGTAATATTTTAGAAAATCTTAAAAGCTATGTAATCGGTTTCGTGAATTATCAAACTATTTCATGTATAATAGAGTTATATTTCATAATAAAGGGTGGTTAAAATGGAGAATTATCGCTTCACTGCATTCGAAAAAACTGGAGAAACATTGTTCGATGAAGTATGGAATTTTGATAGTGATGAAACGGCTAAAATCGAAGGACAAAAGAAAATCGAAGAAAAAGGTGTTGCTGAAAAAACACACCGCCTAGTAAATACAACTGGAAAATTAATTTTGTTCCATGTGTAAAGCTATAAATGCAATCTGTTAATGCGTGGTAAAACGTACTAAAAGGCAAAATATTTAACACAAAATGCGATTACACATAGGTGGACATCCATGAAACTTATACTTTCCTATCTGCCAAAAAAGGGCATCTCCCATACATGAGAGATGCCCTTATACTATTTATAAAAGCTTTCAAGACAGTACGTCGTTTTTACGTTTCACAAAAATAAAGTCGTTACTTCCCGGTAAATTCCGGTGTACGTTTTTCGACAAATGCCTGAATACCTTCAAGATGATCTTTTGTTTGGCGCATCGCTGTTTGCCCCTTTGTTTCTCCTGCTAAAATGGCTTCAAGTTCTGGCAATTTAGTATCGTGTAAAATCTTCTTCGTTTCAATCATCGCAGCAATTGGTGATGCGAGTAATTTACCTACAATTTGATCCACCGTCGCAGCTGCCGTTCCTGGTGGTACATTGTAATCAATTAACCCAAGTGCTAATGCTTCTTGGCCGTTTAACACTTTACCTTCCCAAATCATTTGCTTCGCCTTCGGTGTACCGACGCGCTCTTTCATAAAGAAGTGCCCGCCTCCATCTGGTATTAATCCAATACCAATAAAGTTCATTGCTAACTTACTCGATTCCTCAGCAACAACAATATCACTGCCTAAAGCTATACTAAAGCCAAGCCCCGCTGAAGCACCATGGATTTGTGCAATGGTAATCATCGGCAATGTATAGTATGCACGTACTAGTCGCGAAACGTCGTCCATAATTCCACCAAAATCAGCGAAATCTGTGGAAGAGACCATCATTTTTACATCACCGCCCGCTGAAAATACTTTGCCTTCGCCTTTAATGACAAGTACTTGTACGCCCTTTTCATTATGTAGCGCTTCAAAGCAATCCGCTAGCTCACGCATCATTCTCGAATCCATCGCATTCATCGCATTCGGACGATTTAATGTTAGTACTGCTTTACGCTCTAAAATTTCTAATTTAATTGTTTCATAATCCATCTTTAACACCCCTTTTTTAAAAATGAACTTTCATTCATTAAATTCGACATTTGCTCGAAAAAACCTTTATTTACTTAAATATTTTCCAACCTGTAATCCTTTAAATTTGTTTGCAAACCTTTTAACGTTTTACACATTACAATCGTAAGACGGGCTACCATTAACTATCTTTAGTACCAAGACGTCGCTGTTCTTGTGAATCAACTAAAAACATTCCCCACAATGACCAAATTCCTTGCCCTCATCCAGTTCATAGGTTCTTAATCAACCTTCTTCGCTTCAATGAACTCACACGTTGTAGGAAGTCTCGCTAATCCCGCTCCATTCACAATCACGTCGTATTTGATACAAACAGCGCCCTTTGTATTTTGTTCATTGTTACATTCAGGCTCTATTAATATTTCCCCTTCTAATCTTGTCAAAACTGTGTCAAAATAAAAATGTTCGTCTTACTATTAAACGATCAACAAAAATGTATTTTTAAATTTTCTGCTAATTCAATGGTATCAATGTTTTCATATATCGATAACGCTTACATGAAAACACACCAAACACGAACATTAATGGACTTTATAATGATTTTCATTCGTATTTTGTTCATATTTAGACATTATCCAATACTTTTTCTTTATTTTTTTTCGAAAAATTGTTGACAAAAGTGAACAATCGGGATTATGATGTTTACAAAATTAATCACGCAAAATATTAGGACGGAGACACGCTCATCGTAATTCTTTCTTTAGAGAGCTGATGGTTGGTGCAAATCAGTGTAAGGTTCGAATCGAGTTCAACTCCCGAATAGATAGGCGGAAATTGAGTATGCCTATACGTCACATGCACGTTACGCATTTGGTAAAGGTTGTATATAACATTTTTTAATGTTCCTTACAACGAAAAAGGGTGGTACCGCGTAAGCTTGTTTATTAACAGCCTTTCGCCCCTTACACAATGTTGTAAGGGACGAAAGGCTTTTTATTTTACATTTTAAGGGAGCGAAACATTCAAATGGCAACAGAAACGATTGAAAAAGCAACAAAAACAATTAACGTATTTATCGCAGATCCACTTAGTGAAGATGGTATCCAACCACTTCGCCAAGAAACAGGTTTAGACTTAAACATCATTATTGATACTGGTTTAGCACCAGAGCAATTAAAAGCTAAAATTGCTGATGTACATGTGTTATTAGTACGTTCTCAAACAACTGTAACACGTGAAATTATCGAAGCTGCTAAAAACTTAAAATTAATCGGACGTGCTGGTGTAGGTGTAGATAACATCGACCTGACTGCTGCAACTGAACACGGTATTATCGTTGTTAACGCGCCAGATGGGAACACAAACTCAGCTGCTGAGCATACAATTGCAATGATGACATCTTTAGCACGTCACATTCCACAAGCATTCAACACACTAAAAAACGGAAAATGGGATCGTAAATCTTACGTAGGTGTGGAACTTAAAAACAAAACTTTAGGCGTTGTTGGCTTTGGTCGTATCGGTGTTGAAGTAGCATACCGCGCAAAGGGCTCTCGTATGAACGTAATGGCTTATGACCCATTCTTATCTGAAGAGCGCGCACAAGAGCTAGGTGTAACAAAAGCAACTGTTGAAGAAATTTGCCAAGCTGCTGACTTCATTACAGTACACACACCACTATTACCAGAAACACGTAACTTAATTAACAAAGAAAAATTCGCGATGATGAAAGACGGCGTACGCATTATCAACTGTGCACGTGGTGGTATCATTAACGAGGACGATTTATACGATGCAATCGTAGAAGGTAAAGTAGCAGGTGCTGCACTTGACGTATTCGTGGAAGAGCCAGCAACTGATCACAAATTACTTACTTTACCACAAGTAATCGCAACACCTCACTTAGGTGCATCTACTATCGAAGCACAAGAGTCTGTAGCGGTTGACGTATCTAACGACATTATCAAGTTCTTTAAAACGGGTACGGTTACAAACCCAGTAAACATGCCTTCTATTCCAAAAGAAAAGCTTGCTGAAGTTGAACCATTCTTCGCATTAGCTGAAAAACTTGGTAAATTCCTAATCCAAGTATCTGAAGGTACTGTAAAAGAATTAAACATCTCTTATGCTGGCGAAGTAGCAAACTACGATGTTCGCCCATTAACAGCAAACGCTATTAAAGGGTTATTATCAACAAACCACGGTACACATGTAAACGATGTAAATGCTCGTTACCTTGCTGAACGTGTTGGCATCAAAATTAACGAACATAAAACAACAACTGCTAAAGGTTTCACAAACTTAGTAACAGTTGAAGTCAAAACAGAAAAAGAAACACACTCTGTAGCAGGTACTTTACTAAACGGCTTAGGTGCTCGTATCGTAAAAGTAGAAGGCTTTGTAGTAGACGTAGTACCAACTGGTAACTTCTTATACATCAAAAATACTGACAAACCAGGGGCAATTGGCCGCGTAGCTACGAAATTAGCTGAGAGCCAAGTGAACATCGCAACGATGCAAGTAGGTCGTGACGAGGTTGGCGGTTCTGCAGTTATGATGCTTGGTATTGACAACGCTGTAACACCACAAGATTTAGCAGCAGTTGCTACACTTGAAAACATCGATGAAGTAAAAGCAATTACACTTTAATCAATAGAAAAGAGACGTTCTAGAATGAATTCTAGAACGTCTCTTTACACCAATTATAAGCAGTAAGGGATGTTTGGAAAGCTTAGCTTTTCAAACATCCCTTTTGATATTGAACTATATTGACGTTATTATTGTAATTGTTTTAAGTGCACAAACGATAAGTATTCAGTTTGTTCAGCTGCTGCAAAAATATGTACTTGATCTGCTATACCCCAGCCTAAAATAGCAAGCATAGCAACTGAACCAATCGCAATGAGGCTCGATAGCAATTGATGTTGCTTTTTCATTTGTGCATTTGATTGCTTTGCTGTTTTCGAACGCACCATCTGGCAAAAGCGTTCTTTATTTTGCGCAAATACATATGCACATGTTACACAAAGTTGTGCTACATGTCCTTCCATTCGGAACGTCTCCATCTCTAAATTTATACGACCACAATTTTCACATGTACACGTCTTCATACGCAAAATCCTTTCAATACTATTGTCTACTTGTAGTTTAACAAAAATAATTAGATAATTCATTTATTTCAGAAAAAAAGTGACGAAACGGTGAAAAAGCATCCGTGCTATGGACACGAATGCTTTTTACATGGAATATTATTTACGTATTTATTTTAAAGCTTTTGTACAAGCTCTAACAACTCTGTTAACGACGTTACTTCATATGTTGGTGTTACATCTGGATTTTGCGGTTTGTTTTCACGGTTAATCCATACGTTACGCATCCCAACACGTGATGAGCCTAAAATATCTGTCATTAAGTTGTCACCAACCATAATGCCATCCTCTGCTGTCACGCCTGCTTTTTCCATCACATACTCGAAAATCGATGCATCTGGCTTGCCTTTCCCAAAGTCACCTGAAATAATGATATGGTCAAAATAAGGGGCAATTTCTGGCGTAATTTCAAGCTTTAAGTTTTGTAAGCTTGGTGCACCATTCGTTAATAATACTAACTGGTATTTGCCTTTTAACTCGTCTAATACCGCAAATGTATCCTCGTATAGGAATGGCGCTTTTTTACGTTCTTCCACAAAGCGCTCCCCTAATTCTTTACCAAACTCCACATCGTCAATGCCTAATGCCTTTAAGCCATTTGTCCATGCATCTGCACGGTAGCCTGGCACAAGGCCCTTCATCGTTTGGAAAGAATCTGTCGGGTCATCAAATGTTCCCCATAAGCCTTCAAACGGGTTAATCCCAATCATCACTGTATAATCGTATGTTTCATACGCTTCATATAACTCACGAGCAGCCGCACGAACTGCCTCTTCTAATTTTTCACACGCTACTTCATATTTTGTCGCCGCATATTCACACGTTTTTTCAAACGCTGTTTTTACTGATTTTTGGTCCCATAAAAGTGTATCATCTAGATCAAAAATGATTGTTTTAATTGTCATTCTTTTCGCTCCTAAATCAAAATATGTACGTTTTTATTTTAGCATATTATGTGTTCTCTAATGCCACTCTTTATGACAAGTTCTCGTACTTTTCTAAAAAGTTTTAGTAGCTATTTTTTTTGATAACAACATGCTTGTAAATTTATTGTTAACGAATGTATTGGAATACATTGATTGCCGCAAGCACGGCTTCAACTAGTTTATTTCGGCTAGTGCTTTTCCTGCTGAAGTCGAGTCGCCTCCTCTCCAATCAACGAGCAAGCCCCTTTTATCAACCATTCCACTGAAAATCATAATGATTATCTACCAATATTTTTATAATCAATACTTCGAGGCTGACCATTAATTATGAAATAAAGAATAAATTCAACTGATTTATTTCAAAAGTACAGTAACTAAAATAGGCTCAGAAGCGCGCTTCTGAGCCTATTTCCTACTTTTTCTTTAACTTTTCCATTAATGCTTTTATCCGATTTTCTGCTTGCTGTTTTTCTTCATGGAGTACGTAAAAATGATAGCCTTCGCCTGTATCTGTAATTTCCACAATAGCTCCTTGTTCTAGCTCCACATCTATATCAAAGCGATGAATGAGCAATTGTTCTACCTCATCTGGGCGCTTAAGAAAAATCGCATAGTCCCCTTCAAAACGATCCAGTGTATACTTATTCAAACTCACTAACAACGTCTCCTTTCGCATTCATTAGCTTCGCCGCATCGCCAGAATTTAGCCAAATCTGTTTATTTGTCCACTTCAGTACTGTACTCGATTCTTTTGCATCGGGTCCACTAGATACGGTAATCGTTTTACTCGGTGGCAACGTAATATTCGGGAAGGTAAATAGTTGATTACCTTCGACGGATAGTAATTGCCAACCATTTAGATTTACTGCTTCGCTGCCGTTATTTTTTATTTTAACTAACTCTGCTTCTACATCTTTACTAATGATTTCCACTTTACCTGTCGATTGTACCGGTACAGCACTTGTTGACCCAACGCCCATCCATTCAGGTGTATTTGCTGAATAGACTTTGCCGTCTGTTGTCACAACTATATGTCCCCCTTCTGCTGTACTATAAATTTGACTATGTACTGTTTGCAGGCTTTCAATAACTTCAATATGAGGATGACCATATTTATTATCTTGCCCGTAACTTAAAATCGTCGCTTCTGGCTGTACTGCTTGAATAAAGGCGAGCGAACTACTCGTATTGGAACCGTGGTGGCCTGCTTTTAAAATGGTTGCCTGTACATTTTGTGTAGCCATCATCTCTTTTTCCATCTCAACGCCTGCATCCCCTGTTAATAAAAATGATACTTCTCCATATGTCACCTTTAACACAATGGATGCTTCGTTATTATCTGCAGCATGTTCATCCGCGCTGACTACGATAATATCAAGTTCCTCATCTAAATTTACTGTTTCTCCTGTTTTCGGTACGGTATACGGAATCCCTTTATCACCAACGAGTGTAATCATTTGCTCATATGTTTGAGACGTATGTACTTTTCCGGAATCAATAAAGTTTTTAACGGAGATGGAGTTCAATACCGAAATAAGTCCGCCAATATGATCTGCATCAGGATGTGTCGCCACAACATAATCCAACTGCTTCACGCCTTGCGCCCGTAAATAAGCAACAATATTATTCCCTTCTCCTTTTACCCCACCATCAATTAGCATCGTTTTTCCGTTCGGTGATTGAATAAAAATTGAATCCCCTTGCCCCACATTTATAAAATGGACACGCATCTCTTTACCAGTTGGCACAGTGACCGTTTCAGTAGGTTGTACCGCTTCTGTGCAACCAACTAAAAAGAGCATCATTAATATGATTAATAATTTTTTCATCTTCAAAAATCCTTTTCTTTTTATGGCTCTTCACCAAAACGTAAACGTGTACTTGACCGCACATTCCGTTACGGGCGGACGCTTTCCGCGGGCGAGGTCGAGCCTCCTCGTCGCTCATTCTTCACTCCTGCGGGGTCTCGACTTTCTCGCTTTTCCCGCTGGAGTCACCGCCCTTCACTCCATGTGCTTTTAAAATTCTACATTTTTTAATCAAGAACATATTTTGGTATTAAACCTTTCTTTTTATTGTACAAAAATAAAAGAGAAATAGCATACACTATCCCCCTTTCAAAACTTAACGATATAACTCATTTAAAATATTGATTTTCTTTTGAATGGCTTCTTCAAATGTCATGATATAGGCAGCAGGGTCTTTTGGATTGTGGAATTGCGTAATTTTGCCCGTTTCTGGGTGCACAAATTTCGAGGAAGCGCCACAGCCAATCCCTAAAATCGTTTGTACTTCTTCCATAATCACGATATTGTAAATGGACTCCTCACCCGGTTTACAGTATCCGACATTTTCTAGATTACCTAAAATATTTTTTTGACGGTATAAATAGTACGGTACGTAACCATTCTCTTTCGTCCAATCGCTTGCCATTTGCATCATGTGTGAAACGGTATCACGGTCGGCTACTTTATATTTATCTTTATTGCGCGTCATTTCTGAGGCACGCTTAAAGCTCAGCGTGTGCACTGTTAAGCTTTCGGGCTGCATCTTGGCTGATTCCTCTAACGAATGCTGGAATTCTTCAATTCCTTCATTTGGTAAGCCGATAATTAAGTCCATGTTAATATTATTCATGCCCATATTGCGCGATAGCCAAAACTTATCAATCGTTTCTTGTACCGTATGATGACGACCAATTGCTTTTAATGTTTCTTGCGTGTACGATTGCGGATTGACAGAAATACGATCGATGCCCCATTTTTTTAGCACTTCAATTTTTTCAGGTGTAATCGTATCTGGACGACCTGCCTCTACTGTAATCTCACGAATAGAATCTGTGTTTGGGAACGATTCGAACATCGTTTGATATAATGCATCCATTTCATGTGCTTCAATCGAAGTAGGCGTTCCTCCGCCCCAGTAAATCGATGTAATGCGCATATTTTTTTCTGTTAACCATTTCCCCATTTCACGCAACTCAATATGAAGTCCATCTATAAACTTCTCCACACGCCCTGCTTTTCGATTACTTTGGATTGCATAGGCTGGGAATGTACAATAGGCACACATCGTTGGACAAAATGGCACACCGATATAAATGGAAATTTCACGCCCGAGCTCGTCTAAATCTGGGATGACTTGTAATTGGCACGCAACAATTTCTTTTAATAAACTAATCTTCGCATCAGATAGACGGAAATCAGCTTTGAGCTTTGCAAAAATTTGTTCTTCCGTTAAGCCTTCTTTGCGGAATTTATGATAAAGTTTTGTCGGGCGTACCCCTGTTAAAATCCCCCACTGCTGTGTCATCCCCGTGTATTGCTCTAATACATCTAACATGACATGAGATAGCGCACGCTTCATCCGAATGCTTTGCTCTTTTTCCGTTCCTTCCGTTGTATAACCAATTGCATACGTACTGTTATATTCCTGCCCATCTACTACAAGTGTAGCAGCAGTTGTAATTGTGTAGCTATCATCTATTGCATGCTCAAATGAAATGGACATATCGGATCCGTCTTGTGTAAATTGAATGACCGAGTCCTCATAAAATAAATTTGCAATATGATTTAATACACGGTTCCAGTCTTCTTTAAATTGTTCGTTAATGTGTATCGTTTTCATCTTTATTCTCTACCTTCACTAAATTCATCTATATTCAATAATTCATTGCCTTTCAAAACATCTTTTCTATTGTATCAAAAAAATGCTCAAATCATAGCGATGAATACTCGTGAAAAAATTTACAATTACTTCAAATCCATTTTATGATGTATTAATAGTAGAGGTATATAGTATGAGGTATATAAGTTCACTTTAATGTTCAAGTGTAACGATTGACTTTAAAAATCAACCTACACCTTGCGAGCTGTTGTTCGGATACAACGGCTTTTTGCTCGGATACGGTAGCTTTTTGACCGTTTCCCCTGGGCTTTTGCTCGGATACGGCAAGGTTTTGCTCATACCAGGTAGTTTTAATCAAATACATTGATTTTCACTATAGCTGACTTAGCTCCTATCAACGAGCAAGGGCCTTTTATCAACCATTACACTAAAAAATCACGCGTATCATCTGCTAATTTTTTATTATCAATACATCTCATATAACAGATATTTGTTATTATATTTTTTCGCTATATAGAGTATAATTTATTTAAATATTCTGAAAATGGAGGTTTTTATAATGACATTAACGATACAAAAAGTGCCTTTTACAGAGATTTTAAAGCATATTGACTTGAGATTTTTTGAATTTAATATGAATCGTTGTGATGAACGTACGCTCTATGTATCAATTTCTATTTCTTCCAAGCAAGGCAATGCAATTTGCGACTTAATTTATTTAATTGATAAAAATGATTTATATGGGGCCATTTCGTTAAATGAAAAATATGATACTGTACGAAATTTCTTTAAAACGCATTTTAACTACGACCTTTTATATTCAGACGAACAAATCATCGCGAAAATGATTTGTCAAACAAAGGAATTCAAACACTGCCTTGAACGATTCGCGAAACTTTATCCAAAACATGTACAATCGAAGTTTTTCCATTAAAAAAGGACCACATACATTGTGATCCTTGACAATACTTAAAGTCCTTCATAAAGGGATTGAATTGGTTCAACTAACATACGGTTGACTTCTTCAATCATTGTACTCATCGCCATTTCTGCTTCAAGCATTGCTAAAATTTTCATATTTTGCTGTGCAAGCTGTGCTGCTTTTTGTAAGTAGACATATTCATCTTCTAGAAGCTCTTCGCCAGCCATTTGTTTTTGCTGTAGCTTTTTTTGAATATCACGGAAGTTTGTAAATAATGTACGAGCTTCATCATCTTTTTTCACTTCTTGCACTGTCTCTTGTAACGCCTTAAATTCCTTTGTATCACGGAACACCGCTTCTAACTTTGCAATCTCATTATAAATTGTCATGTAATATGCCTACTCTCTTTTAATTTAGTTCGTTACAAACACGATAACGGCTTGCACAACTCCCACTATACCGCCGATTATACCACCAAGCCATGTAATCATTCGAAGCTCACGGCTAATAATACCTAAGACAAGTTCTTCTAGCTTCGCAATCGGGAACGAGTCTACTTGCTCACGCACGACTTCAGCTAAATTTAAACGTTTTAATACGTCTTCTATTTTGCTTTCTGCTTCCTTGAATACTTTATTCATTAAAGCCGGCAATAATTCATCTTTTGCCCAGTCATTTCCTTGTGGCCAATAGTCTTGTATCGTTTTATTTAATCGATCATCGATTGCCAACTCGTGTTTCGCATAGCTTTGAATATTTGCCACAATCGTATCGAAGTTGATATCATGCATAAAATCCATTGCCGGTCGATCTTTTATTTTTTCCCACTCTGCTGTGAAAATTCGATTTAGCAGTGCGCTTGTCCCTGGTGCTTGCAAAAACTTCACAAGCTCTCGTTGCACCTTTTCTACAAGTGATGCTGAATCGCCAACGAACATTTGAATCATACCACCAATTGACCCTTTTGACGATAAAAAGTCATCCAGCATATTTTTTATCGTCAACGACCCCTCTGGCGATAAAAAATAATCTTCCCCTTTTTTCAAAATCTGCTCGACTGCTTCAGGAACTTTTTGATCCACTACTGCTTCTAAATCCTTCGGCAATAACTCTCGAATTTTTTTCGTTGATAATGTATGCTTCATATTTTCAAACTGGTTGAAAATAATGACATCGATTTTTCCTTCAACTGTTTTTGGTAAATGACTGAACCCCGCTACCTTAAGCCAATCCTTTAACGTTTTCTCGTTTAAAAAGATTTCCTGCTCTACTTTTGATTGCGCAAACTGTAAGACGCTATTTCGCACATCGTCAGATAAGAATTTCTTTTTAATTGTATCGGGCGTCAATAAATAATCCGATACCGTTTTACCTAATTGCACCGCAAGCACATCACGGCGTTTTGGGATTAAACCGGGTGTCAACGGTAGACGCCACTTCATAAAATAAATCGGCTTGTACGGGCGGAATAACATTTTAATGGCCATATAGTTCGTTGCTGCACCAACAAGCGCACCAACACCTGCTAAAAATAATATTAGGACGAATAAATTATCCATTGTACCCTCTCATTTCTTTTCCTTTTTCTCATTTACTCATTATACCACTATTATGGAAATGATAGACTCTTTGATGATTGCATTTCACATGCTCTATCAAGTACGATTACAGAAAGGGGGAAGATTCATGATTCAGCATTTTAATTTTAAACCTTTGTACGAAAATGCACAGCTTCCAGGATGGGCACTCACATTTTTCTATAAACAACAGCGTTACAGTGCAGAATATAAAAAAGATGGTGGCATTACATTCATTGGAGAAGCACCATCACCAAATGATTTAGCAAACGTGGAAAAAATGATTCACGAGTTAATGCTATTTCATGTATACGATTAATATCTCTACATACTTAAATGCGAGCTAAGAAAATACTTAGCTCGTATTTTTTATGTAAAACAAATGATTCGACAAATTCATTTTAACACGTTATACTTTAAACTATAACGTTACGGTTTGGAGGTGATAGTTTGGGAACGAGAAATTAAAAATTGGTGAGTTGGCTGCACAAACTGGCGTAACAAAGCGAACAATCGATTATTATACGAATCTTGGCTTATTACAAGTCGAGCGTTCCGCATCGAATTATCGCTATTACGACCGTGCAATGGTTGAACGGATTCATTGGATTGAGGAACAGAAGAAATCAGGGAAATGCCTTGATGAAATTCGTACACTGTTAACGATTGATGCGCCAATTGAAGAAGAGATTGATATTCAAGAAATTCGCCTACAGATGCGAAAACTTGAACATGATGTGGCGAAATTAATGGAGCAGATGGACGAAACAGAAAAACAAAAATTACGCAAAAAAGTGTCACCAGAAAGTGTGGCACTCATGCAATCACTATTATTAATTTTAAACAACTAGGAGGTGAACGTTCTACTTTAGTGAGTAGAACGACTAATTGTCCACGGCAATTAATTTAACAATCTTTGCGATTTTAATCGCTTTAACAGCATTCTTCGTAGCGACTGAGTTCGCTATCGTAAAGGTACGTCAATCGCGTATCGATCAGCTTGTAGCAGAAGGTAAGGCAGGCTCTATTGCGGCTAAACAAGTAACGACTCATTTAGATGAATATTTATCTGCCTGTCAGCTTGGTATTACAGTAACAGCGCTCGGTATTGGTATGGTCGGTGAATCAACATTTGAGTTTATTTTACACCCATTGTTCGAAACAATCGGTATTCCAACAGATTATATTCACTGGTTTACCATCGCAGCTGCATTTGCCATCGCCACATTTTTACACGTAGTTGTTGGTGAATTAGCACCAAAAACAATTGCTATTCAAAAAGCAGAAGCGGTCACACTTGCATTTGCAAAACCAATCAAATTTTTCTATAAAGTGATGTATCCATTTATTTGGTTATTAAATGGATCCGCTCGTTTATTACTAAAATTAGTTGGCATGAAGCCAGCAAGTGAACATGAGCTTTCCCATACAGAGGAAGAATTACGCTTACTATTATCTGAGAGTTATAAATCAGGTGAAATTAACGTCAATGAATTAAAATACGTTAATAATGTGTTTGAATTTGACGATAAAATCGCACGAGAAATTATGGTACCACGTACAGATATCGTTGGTTTCGAAGTAAATGCGACATTTGAAGAAGTATTAACCCAAATATCTGAAGAACGTTATACACGTTACCCTGTTTTCGAAGGAGACCGTGATACGATTTTAGGGTTTCTGAATATTAAAGATTTCTTAACTTTAGGGATGAAAAATCGTATTCAACCGGACACATTTAAACTATCAGCATTTATCAACCCAGTCATACGTACAATTGAAACAACGCCTATTCACGACTTGCTACAAAAAATGCAAAAAGAACGTACACATATTGCGATTTTACTAGACGAGTACGGCGGTACAAGTGGGATGGTAACCGTTGAAGATATTTTAGAAGAACTTGTTGGAGAAATTCGTGACGAGTTCGATGATGATGAAATTCCTGAAGTTCGTCGTGTTGGCGAAGGTCATTATTTAATCCACTCGAAAGTACTGCTCGATGATGTAGCAAAACTGTTATATATTGAATTAGAGCAACCAGAAATTGATACAATTGGTGGTTGGTACTTTACAAATGACATGGATTTAGACACATCAAAGTCCATTTACTATGAAGGCTACCAGTTCTCTATCAAAGAAAAAGAAGGTCACCAAATTCACTATCTTGAAGTGAAAAAAGGCGAGGCACCTGAAGAGCTAGTAACAGATTAATAAACAAGCACCACTTGCCTCAAGCTAGAGTGGATGCATAAAGAGGCGGGCAAAATTGCTCGCCTTTTCATTTTATCAAAGGAGGTTCATATGGAAGATTTGATTTTACTCATTAAGCATTTGATTATTGGGCTTGTACAAGGTGTTACAGAGCCCATTCCCGTATCTTCGAGCGGACATGTTATGATTGCCTCTGAAATTTTAGGCCTTGGGGAACAAGGCTTTACGTTCGCTATTTTAACAAATACCGCCTCTCTACTTGCTGTACTGTTTATGTACAGAGAAGATGTGATGCGTTTAGCTACGAATTCATTGCGCTATATACGCACTAAAAACCGGAAGTATGCGGCAGATTTTAGATTTGTGATTTTAATCATCATCGGTTCCATTCCTGCTGGTGTTCTCGGTGTGCTTTTAAGTGATGTCATCGCTGAGAATGTAAGCATGACTATTATTGCAATCATGCTATTTGTAACAGGAACTGCCTTATGGATAATTCGCAATATGCGTGGTAAAAAGGGCGATGCCGATTTGACAGCAAAAGATGCTTTTCTAGTTGGTCTTGGGCAAGCAGTTGCTTTGACTCCAGGGATTAGTCGCTCAGGGGCAACGATTATTTCAGCCATTGCTGTTGGCATGAAGCAAGATACAGCACTCCGCTTTTCGTTTATGCTGTACATCCCTGTTAGCCTTGGTGGTGTAGTACTTGGTTTCTCAGACTTTATTCATGAGCCAAATAAAGCAGCGCTTGCTTTACCGTATACAGTCACATTTATCGCCACACTGTTTATGACATACTTTGCACTGAAATGGTTTATGGGCATTATGAAACACGGTAAACTTATCTACTTTACTTACTATTGCTTTATCGTCGGTACACTTCTATTAATCTTTTACTAAGAAAAAGACTTCGCTCATGAGTGAAGTCTTTTTGTTTTTATATAACGTCGACCAAAGACGATGTAAAAGTACGTAGAAGCGATTAAATATAAGCACCCTGTAATCGAAAATGCAGAGGCATATCCCTAGCAAGCGCCTTTTCAACCTACACTAAGTTTTTTGACGATTAGAAAAACACAACGCGCGTCAAAATAACGCGAGTTGATGTCTTTTATTATGTGGATTTTCTTTATTCCACACAAAAAACACCTACCCTTTTAGAATAAGTGCCTAAAGAGTACAGGTAGCCCTTACCTGTACTCCTCTATTATGCGCGCTTTTAAGCAAATAACAAAAGAAATGTTATCAGGTTCGGTTGGTGATATTGAACTGCTGGCGATTGTAAATTCATGTTCATCATGATCCGTTCTCTCTATTTCCTTTAAATTATTTAGCGTGCCTTAACTTTAGCATACAGAAAATTAAATTGTAAATTTTTTTATAAAATACCAGATGTGTTGATTATACAAATACTAGTAGATCATAAGCGTGCTTTTTAATGAAATGATTAATAAAAAGGCGCTTGCTCGTTGATTGTAGCGGAGGCGACTCGACTCCTGCAGGAGAAAGATCAAAGGCTAAAGTCGCCACGTCACGAGCGCAACGCCTTTGTGAGCAACATCATGTTGCCCCGAGTTGAAAATCCATTTATTTCGGCATTAGCCGAAATAAATTAGTTGAAGCCGTGCCTGCGGAAAGCGAGTCAGCCGTAGCGGAAATCAACGTATTTCAATGTTCTCTTTAACAATAAGAGGTAAATCAACACGCGTGATAAAATACATGATTATAAAAATTCCCCGAAAAACATAAGCGTTATTTGCACTCGATATAAAGACAAGATTTGTTTTTTTCTTTGAAATATTTTATGATTATGTCATTAACATTTTTTCTCATAGGAGGTGTACTCTTTACTTATCTCGCCCATTCGCGCCATAAGTAAAGGACATATTTGGACGTAGACATAGTTGAGCTAACCATAAGGTTTGGAGCATTCGCTCTATTAATTGCCGCTACGGCATTTTTCGTTGCAACTGAGTTTGCAATAGTTAAAGTAAGAACGACTCGTATTGACCAGCTTGTAGCTGAAGGAAACAAAAAAGCTATAAAAGCCAAAAAAGTGATTTCAAACTTAGATGAATACTTATCTGCCTGCCAGTTAGGTATTACTATTACTGCTTTAGGTCTCGGTTGGTTAGGTGAGCCAACATTTGAGCTAATTCTTCATCCATTATTTGAAATACTTGGATTAGAAGGTCGTGTTACGTCACTTCTTTCATTCATTATTGCATTTGCACTCGTAACGTTTTTACACGTTGTCGTAGGGGAATTATCACCGAAAACTCTCGCAATTCAAAAGGCAGAGGCTGTTACTTTAAGCTTAGCAGGACCGCTTATTTTATTCCATAACATCATGTATCCGTTTATCCGCACGTTAAATGGATCAGCACGTGCTTTAACAGGCTTGTTTGGGTTAAAAATGGTAGGGGAATCAGAAGAAGCCCATTCTGAGGAAGAGCTTCGTATGATTTTATCGGACAGCTTAAAGGGTGGCGAAATTAACCACTCCGAATACGAATACGTAAACAGTATTTTCGAATTCTCTGACCGTATTGCGAAAGAAATTATGGTACCTCGAACTGAAATTATTAGTATCGAAAAAGATTTAACATTACGTCAAGTATTCGAGGTCATGGGTGTGGAGCAGTATACACGTTACCCAATTATCGATGGCGATAAAGACCATGTAATCGGTCTTGTGAACATGAAACATTTACTCACTGCTTATATAAAAGACCCAACAAATGGGGATAAATTAATTACGGACTATATGCAGCCTATTATTCGCGTCATTGAAACGATTCCAATTAGTGATTTACTATTAAAAATCCAACAAGAACGTATTCATATGGCCATTTTAATGGATGAATATGGTGGTACGTCAGGGTTAGTCACAATCGAAGATATTATCGAAGAAATCGTAGGGGATATTCAAGATGAGTTCGATGAAGACGAAATTCCTGAAGTACAAGAAATCGCAGAAGGAAAACACTACATTGTAGATGCAAAAATGCTACTGCAAGAAGTAAATGATCTTCTAGGTACAACTATTGAAGACGAAGATATTGATACAATTGGCGGCTGGTTCATGACACAGCATTTCGATGCGGTAGAGGGAGATAGTATCCAAGCTCATGGTTATGAATTTAAAATTAAAGAGCTTGACGGACACCACATCCTTTACCTTGAAGTGACAAAGATTCCTGAAACAGCGACCGAAAAAGACATCTTAGAATAATTTTGCATACGTTTAAACGGCTCTCGCATTAGAGAGTCGTTTTCGTGTCTTTAGAACTTTTTCAAGGGGGAAACATTTTGGAGCTATATACAAACTTACGTGCTGGGGAAAAAGGTGCTTGGCTATCCATTGGTACATACATCTTTTTAAGTGCGATGAAATTAATTGTCGGCTACATTGGCATGAGTGCTGCCTTAAAAGCGGACGGGCTAAATAATACGACTGATATTATTGCCTCCATCGCAGTGCTGATTGGCTTACGTATTTCACAAAAACCACCTGATGTAAATCATCAATACGGACACCTGCGTGCAGAAACGATTGCTTCTCTCATCGCTTCATTTATTATGATGGTGGTCGGTTTACAAGTACTATCCACATCCATTCGTGGATTATTTCAACCGATTGAAGAATCACCTTCTATGCTAACGGCTATCGTAGCCTTATTTAGTGCACTCATTATGTATGTGGTCTATCGGTATAATTTAGCACTTGCCAACAAAATTAAAAGCTCCGCTGTTCGCGCAGCCGCTTATGATAATCGTTCCGATGCACTTGTAAGTATCGGTACAGCCATCGGTATTTTCGGAGCAATCTTTGGTTTCCCTATTATCGATACGATTACAGCGTTAATTGTCGGGCTCATTATTATCAAAACAGCGATTGAGATTTTCTGGGAAGCGGTGGTGACACTGACAGATGGTTTTGACGCGGAAGAAACAGAAACACTCAAAAAATTAATTGCCAATGTTGATGGTGTCATTGATTTACTGGATTTAAAAGGGCGCTCACATGGCAATATGAGCTTTGTCGATGTGACGGTCACAGTAAATCCAAACTTAAATGTCATTGAAAGCCATACAATTAGCGATACAATTGAAGCGACAGTACAACGCTTTAATCCACATTGTATTGTGCTTGTGCATATTGAACCCCATTACATTCCAACCGCTGTCGAAGAGGATTATCATTTTTAATAAAAAATGCGAAATGAGTTTTTATGCCCATTTCGCATTTTTTATTTTCGGTTCTGTTTTCGACGCTTTTCTTGTTCGCGCTCCATTTTCATGCCTTTCCAGCGTACGATCATTCCAATAATGACAAACACCCAACCAATTGCGATAAAAGCATATTGGAGTGGTTTGTTTTCAGGTGGAATCACCCCAAAAATAGCTGCTGCAATCACAGTCATCCCGGACACCGATATGAGCAATCCTGCCATAACAATATTCATAGTAGCACCTCTATTAACTTCATAGGTACATTATACATGATTAGGCTGTGACGTCACGCTTCATAAAGAACGTAAAGGTAATGACTAAAAACAGTACCGCATAAATTACATTCATCGTTAAAGAGAATGATAATGTTAAGCCTTCAATAATTGGCGAAGAGCCTGTTGCATACTGCGTTAAATCTGTATGCGTAATCCAAATGTATTTCGCGATTTCATATTTACTTAACAACATCACTACTGTCGCACCCATAAACGAAATAAATAATGTTAACCCAACAGCAAGTGAGCTTGAGCTAAAGACAGAGCCAATCATAAACGCAAGGAAAATCGACATGAAGAAATCACTAAAAGATAACGCGAGCATTTCAAAGTAGTTCCCCCAGACATTCACTTCTTTCACGACACCGTCCACTACTTCAAGTGGTGTTGAAGCTGTCGTCCCCCACAAAATGACACCGACAAGTGCTGAAAAGGCAAGTGTCACACCATAAATGAATAACCCATAGAAAATGGTTGTCACAAGTTTGGATAATAAAATTTTCCATCTCGCGACTGGACGTGTTAATAACATTTTAATTGTCCCTGTTGAGAATTCACTCGAAACAATCCCCGCTGCTACCACAACGGCAAAGATTGTAATAAACATTCTTGATAAACTTAATTCAAAATTCATAAAACTATCGATTGTCGTCGCCATTTGAGGTGGAATATTCTGTTCCATACGATATTCATTCATTAATAATAACTCTTGGAAATAGACTTTATCTTGTGCTGTTAGCGTCTCATCTTGTAGCATATTTTGATATTCTGCATTTTCTTGCTGTAATGTTTCTTTCCAGTTATCATTAACCGGCTCATCATAGTATTTCATCATGGCTGCTGGCCCAACAACAAGCAGTAGCATAATAATAAGCATCACCCATGAGCTTTTCTTTGCCCATAATTTCATCCATTCATTTTTAACGTATTTCATCAATCGCACCTCCACCTGTCATTTCAAGGAATTGATCTTCTAATGTTTTTTGTGTTGGTTGTAATGCATAAATATCTAATCCTGCTACAGTTAGCTCTTTTACTAAGGCAGGCACTTGCTCTTTATTTATCTCTACAGCAAACCCATCTCCTTGCTCTTCCACTGTGTAAGATGCAAGCATTTGTGCAAGCTGCTCTTTCGGTGTTGCCTCGATATAATACATGCTCGTTTCTACACCGTTCATTTCGCGAATATCAATTAATGTCCCGTTTTGAATGACAGCAATACGATCACACATCAGTTCAATCTCAGATAATAAGTGACTCGACACCATGACAGATACGCCTTCTGTTTGCGCAATTTGACGAAGGTACATACGAAACTCTCGGATACCGGCTGGGTCCAGGCCATTTGTTGGCTCATCCAAAATTAAAAACTTCGGACGATGTAATAATGCCTGTGCAAGCCCTAGCCGTTGACGCATCCCAAGGGAATATGTACTGACCTTTTCATGAATGCGTTTTTCAAGTCCAACCTGACGAACTACTTCGTCAATCCGCTCCTTTGTTACCCCGTTATGCATACGTGCAAAATGCACTAAGTTTTTATAGCCTGTCATAAACTTATACATTTCAGGATTTTCAACGATTACGCCTACTTTACTGATGGCTTCTTCATAATTGGACGCAAGCGATACCCCATCGATGATTACTTCTCCTTCTGTTGGATACATCAGCCCCGTCATCATACGAATAGTCGTCGTCTTCCCTGCACCATTTGGGCCAAGAAAACCTGTAATTTGTCCCGGATAAAACGCCAAGTCGAGGGATTTAATAATTGGCTTCCCTTTAATGGTTTTTGATAATCTTTTTAACTCTACAACTGGTTTTGTCATTTAATCCACCTGCTTTTCATAAAGTGATTTCATCCACTGCACTGCATCTTCTCCGCGCTCATCACGAATAAGCTCCAACTCTTCCATCGCACGTACTTGCCCATTTTGCAATAAAATCAATTGATCAAGTACTGGCTCGACCTCATTGACTTCATGTGTAGATAAAATAATCGATTGTGTTTCTAAATCGACAAAGCGAATGAGTCCTTTAATGAGCGCCTCTCTTGCTAACGGGTCAAGCCCCGCAAAAGGTTCATCTAATATATAAAGAGGTGTCTCCCTCCCTAAAGTGGCCGCCATTTTCACACGACCACGATTTCCTTTGGATAGCTTTTTTAGTTTTTCTGTTGTCGGCACTTGTAAATGCGATGCAATCACATGTGCCTTATCAATCGAAAAATCGTCAAATTGCTCGGCATAAAATTGAAATACTTGCTCACCTGTATAATTTTCATAAAACAAATCAATGTCTGGCTGGTAGGCAATTTTATTGGCTAAACGGCGTGTTACCTGTTCACCTTCTAGTGTAATGGTGCCTGTCGTTGGTACAAGTAAGCCCGCCATTAACTTTAATAGCGTAGACTTGCCGCTCCCGTTCTCCCCTATAATCCCTACCATTTGCCCACTTGGAATAGAGAGCGTCACATTATTTAATATGTCTGCACTTTTATAACGAAACGATACATCCTGTAATTGCATAAAGCTTTACCCCTTTTTCTTTAACACTTCAAGCATTTCCTCCGTCGAAAAACCGAGTGATTGAATGGCTGTAATGAATTGAGTAGCCACTTGCTCCTTCATCTCTTCTCGCAAATGCTTAATGCGCTCTTCATTTGTTGTAATAAATGTACCCTGTCCCCGCCTTGTTTCGGTCATTTCCAACATTTCCAACTCCTTATATACCCGTTGTACTGTGTTCACATTAACCCCAGATTCAATAGCATACTCTCGCACAGAAGGTAATTTATCCCCTGGCTTTAACTCGCCTCTTAGTACTTCGCCGCAAATTCGCTCTACTAGCTGCAAATAAATGGGTTTATCCTTTGCAAAATCTTGCGTCATCGTGTAATCACCCTCTCAATCCACTTACTCGCCACGATAAAGCAACCTACTAATAAAACGATTGAAAATAATTCTTCCATCACATATACATGACCTACAACGAAAGTTCCGCTTCTATACATAGACGGGAAAAATTTCTCTAAGGGGGCTAAAGAGACTTCCCCAACATACATTATTTTTCCATATCCTTCTGATTCTACCCATTTAACAAAAATATAAATATATAGGAAAAAGGAAATGCCTGTTACAACAATACTCGCTAAACCAATATAGCGTTTTAATTGTAAATAAATTGCGTAAAACATTAATGCCGTCACTGTAAATAAGATGACAAAGAGAAAAGCAAATAACACATACATCATGTGAAAAAAGATTAATTGGTGCATCTCCCCCTGTAATGCATCACCTACGAAATAGCTTGCTAGACCGTAAATAAAGCTTAAAGCTGTTGCCCACATAACCGAAAAACATAATTTTGCTCCAATTAATGTCGTAATCTTTCTCGTACTATGCAGCCAGATTTCCTTCGTTTTTATGTCTCGACGAATACTCAAGATAAATTGAATCGTTGCAACAAAATATAACACCGTCATCCCCATAAAGATGGCTGTTAAACGCACATCACTTGGTGACAGCACTAAATTTAATAAACGATCTGCAAATGTTGGGAATACGCCGATAAAGAAGGCACCTGCAAAAATGAGTAAAATCAACCATAATTTATAATCGTGCCACTCTTTCTTGACTAAACTCACAAATTTTTTCATCCTGTAAACTCCTCTGTTCTAGTGTACTATTTAAATAGTACACTAGAACATTTATCGAAATCAAGTTTTTTACATATAAAAGGAAAAAGCGAAGCGGGCACTATGCCGCTTCGCTTTTATTTGCTTCATTTCAGGATTTACTTGCCTACTCAACCATTATTGTAGCCCGCTGCCTTCCGTTAACCCATGCTTCACTGCATACAATGCCGCTTGTGTACGATCCTGTACTTCTAGTTTTGTAAAAATATTAGATATATGTGTTTTTACCGTTTTTTCTGTCACGAATAATGAAGAAGCAATTTCACGATTGCTTTTTCCTTTCGTCAGCTCCGCCAATACATCCTGTTCACGTGGTGTTAATGGATTTAGCACATGTGGTAAGTTTTCCTCTGCACGTAAGCCTTCCTCAAGCTGTGTCGTCGCTTCAGGATGGATTGTGTTTTCACCACGCATAATCGTGCGAATCGATTCGACAAGTTCATCTGGCTCAATATCTTTTAACTGATAGCCCGATGCCCCTGCTTCTAACGCTGGCAATACATGGTCCTTATCTGAAAAGCTTGTTAGCATTAAGATTTGAACGTGAGGCCACTTCGTTTTTATTTTTTTCGTTGCTTGAATCCCGTCCATCTCTGGCATAACTAAATCCATTAATACGATATCTGGCTTTAATGCCTCAACCATTCCCACTGCTTCAAGACCATTTTTGGCCTCTCCCACCACTTCAATATCTTTTTGTGTTTTGAGGAAGAATAATAACCCTCGACGCACAACGTGATGATCATCCGCAATTAATACGCGAATCATCGAATCCCCCCTTCTAGTATGGCAAACGAATTAATAGTTCTGTTCCTTTTCCGAGTTCGCTTACCCAGTCTGCTGTACCACCAATTGCTTTTGCCCGGTCTCGAATAGATTGCAAACCAATTGATAAGAGCGCTACATTCGAATCAATCACAAATCCCCTGCCCTCATCTTTAATGACGAGTAGTACATCTGTTGGTGTAACCGTCATAAAAATGTCCACTTCTTTCACCCCGGCATGCCGGCGTACATTATTTAATGCTTCCTGTGTCATACGAAACAGTGCTTCTTCTACACGAGACGGAAATTGAAGTACACCTGAAACACTGACATTTAACTTTAAACCTAACATCTCTGCGTAGCTTTTAATGGCCTCGATTAAACCACTTTCTAACCCGCGTGGACGCAATTGCCAAATGAGTGCCCGCATTTCATTTAATGCTTCCTGCGTTAAATTTTGAATTTCTTTAAATGTTTCTTTTATATGTGCGTCATCCGTCATTTCAACGCCTGCCCTTGATGTTAACGTCACGGAAAACAGCAATTGGTTGACCGAATCATGCAAATCACGTGCTAAACGATTTCGTTCTTGGACAAGTGCAATTTCTTGTTGCTCATTCACAAGTAAAATCCGTTTAATCGCTGAACCTAGCTGAAAGGCGACAGATTCTAAGAGCTCTAAATCTTCATCTGAAAAACGTATCGTATTTTTCGATGCAACATTTAAAATACCGAACCTTTCCTGACCTGATTGTAGCGGTACAGTCGCATGATGCGTAATACCCTGTGGATCTCCAACTTCCGCTTCAATCGCTGCTTCAATCCGCTGACATTCAATAATATTGGATGCACGCTTTAACTCATCTTTTCGGTACTTTGACACACACCAGCAGCCGCCTTTACGTAAATACTCACAGCCGTTAAATGCCAGCGCTTCTGGCAGGTGTTCATGTACGACAAGCTCTGGCTTTCCTTTTTCATTAATAAAGAAAATCCAGCCTGTATCAAATTTCGTACCCGTTAAAAATTTATGTAATGCCCCTTTTAGCATCGGAATCATTTCAGTTTCTTCATTAAGCAATTCTGCAATTTCTTTTAAAATCGTAATATTCGAATGGTCGTTCATCGATTCCACCCTTTCTATTTTTTATCATATCATAAACAAATTGTGGGACGAATTTGAAAGGTTCTCATTTTCGGCTATGAAAAATTTATTTGGGTGATACGTTTTTTATTTTGCTCGGATAGCTACATGTTTTGACCGTTTACGTATGCTTTTTGCTCGCATAGCTATCCATTTTGACCGGATAGCTCCACATTTTGCTCGTTCTATATATTTATGAAAATTTACTCACGTGCCATTCACATAAACAGATCCAAAAAATTGCCCTATAAGCTTTCACCTATAGGACAATCCTTCATTCGTCTTTTAAATAATCTATTCTATATACATCATGACGGCGGTCTTTTAAATGTTTTACGGTGCCGCCTTGACGTTGACGTCGTAAGATTTCCAAATCGACATCGCCAATGAGTACCATTTCTACATTGGGGTTTGTCTCGCCTACAATCCCGTCTCTTGCAAATTCAAAGTCACTCGGTGCGAAAATTGCCGACTGTGCATATTGAATATCCATATTTTCTGTTTCTGGCAGATTGCCGACAGTTCCAGAAATGACCGTATAAATTTGATTTTCTACTGCACGCGCTTGCGCACAATACTTCACACGTAAGTAACCATGTCGATCTTCTGTACAAAACGGCGTGAAAATAATATTAGCCCCCATATCTGTGGCAATACGAGCAAGCTCAGGAAACTCAATATCATAACAAATTTGAATCGCAATCTTCCCGCAATCCGTGTCAAATACTTCTACGATATCACCACTGGAGATACCCCACCATTTTCGTTCATTCGGTGTAATATGAATTTTATACTGTTTTTCAATCGTGCCATCTCGCCGAAACAGATACGCAATATTATAAATTTCTTCGTCCTCTTCTACTACAAAATGTGAACCGCCAATAATATTGACATTATAGCGTACCGCCAAATTTGTAAATAATTCAATATACTGGGGGGTAAATTCCGTTAGCTTTCGTATCGCTTGTGATGGAGATTTTTCATGTAAGAACGACATGAGCTGTGTCGTGAAAATTTCTGGAAATACAACAAAATCAGCTGCCGCATCGGAGCCCACATCCACAAAGTACTCACACTGCTGCGCAAAATCATCAAAGCTGCTAATTTTTCGCATCATATATTGTACAACGCAAATACGTACTGGATAGCTCGTTTTAAAATGACGCTTTGACTGCGGTTTATAATCAACATTATTCCATTCCATTAATGTTGCATACTTCCCTGACGCTGTATCATCGGATAAGTAATTCGGGTTAATACGCATCAATATAAAGCCATTCATCATTTGGAATGTTAATACTGGGTCATATACTTTATGGCGGCTCACAGCATCGACATACTCACGTGGACTCATTTCATCTGCATGAAGATGATAATTCGGGATTCGCCCACCGATAATAATGGATTTCAAATTCAATGACCTGGCTAAATCTTTTCTTGCTTCATAAAGCCGTTGCCCCACCTTCATCCGTCGGAAATTCGGATGCACCATCACTTCAATGCCATATAAATTGTAACCATCTGGATCATGATTGGTAATAAATCCATTATCGGTAATATCGTTCCATGTATGACGGTCATCATATTCATCAAAGTTAATTCGCAGACTGGAGCAAGAGCCAATAACTTTCCCCTCAAATTCTGCCACCATTTGTCCTTCTGGAAAAATCGTTAAATGGCTATATAAATGGGCTCTTTCCCAAGGGACCATCCCTGGAAATGATAAGCTTTGAATTTCTAAAATAGCCTCAATATCATCAAACTCCATATGGCGAATCATCATCTTTTTTTCAAATTGTGACATATTTAGTTCACTCATTTTTCACACTCCTTCTATCTATTTACCTAAATGAAATATCTTTAAATCGAAAGAATTTACATCTCAAGCATGACCCTCTATAATCAAGAAAGAATTAACAAGATACAACTCAGCCAAATTAAGTAAGGCTGCGTTATAGATTATAAAAAATAACAGAGGTCTTCTTTATGAACAAGAAAATGGAAAATAGTTTGTTAGCAATTTTTTCTGTGTCGCTCGTCGCTACGTTAGGGTCATTGTATTTTTCAGAAGTACGTGGCTATATCCCGTGTGAAATGTGCTGGTATCAACGTATTTTAATGTATCCGATTGTCATTATTTCAGCTGTAGCGTACATACAAAAAAATGCGCGTATCGCTTTAACGACAGCCGTATTTGCTTGTATAGGTGGTAGTATTTCACTTTATCATTATGGCATTCAAAAAATTACGTTTTTACAGGAAAGTGCACCTTCTTGTGGACAAGTTTCCTGTACAGGAGCATACATTAATTGGCTCGGCTTTATTACAATCCCGTTCCTTGCACTTACTGCATTTATCATCATCGCGGGTATTAGCTTTTATATGTTAAAGGGTTTAAAGGAGGAAAAATAAATTGAAAAAATTAGGTATTATTGGCGCAGTCGTCGTATTATTATTTGGAGCTATGCTCGTATTACAAAGCCAATCCAATTCGAGTAAGCTAAAAAACAATCCATACGGCACAGAGGAGTTACAGCAATCAACTATTGATTTATTAGATGATGAAAACTATCAAAACATTATTTTACCGGAAGATTTACAGAAAAAAATCGACTCAGGTAAAGGGGTTTTCGCTTACTTATTCAGCCCATTATGTGGGTATTGTAAACAATTCACGCCAACGTTAATGCCTGTCGCTAAAGACGAGGGCATTCAAATTGACCAATTAAACGTGTTAGAGTTTGAAAATGCTTGGACAACGTATAAGTTAGAGGGAACACCAACATTAATTTACTTCGAGAACGGTAAAGAGGTTACACGTTTATATGGCGGCAATCATAGCGCAGATGATGTTCGACAATTTTTCGAAAGTGTAGGAAAATAATCAATGTAGGGTACCCTTCATAGTAAGGGTACTTTCTTTTTTGGAGGGAATATAAAGATGTTTCAATATGAAATCGTACGCGACGGTGAAACGGTAGAAGAGCTACTTCGTAACGAGTGGCGACTAGGTAAAAAACAAGTACATGAATTACGTATGGCAAAGGCGATTACGAAAGACGGTGAACCAGTAAACTGGAAGGAGGCACTGCCAAAGGGGATAAAGTTAGCATTCACCTTTGATATGCCTGCTTCCAATTACAAACCAACACAGAGCTGTCATCTTACTATTCGTTATGAAGATCAACACTGTTTAATTGTATCGAAGCCAAAAGGAATGGCGACACATCCGAATGATGCATCTGATGTAAATACTTGTATGAATCATGTAATGGCACATATTCAAGCAAATGGTGGCACATATGCCGAGCATGTTCACCGTCTTGACCAAGGAACAAAAGGCTTACTCCTTGTGGCAAAGCATCCGATTGCGAAGTCTGTTTTTGACCGAATGATTGAAGAAAAATCCATTATTCGCACATATGAAGCAGAAGTACAAGGCAATATTCGATCAGACAGCGGTACAATCAATGCCCCTATCGGCAAAGACCGCCATCACAATACACGCCGCGTTGTATCACCATCAGGTCAACACGCGATCACCCATTATGAAGTCATCAAACGCTTCAAAGGAACATGTGTCGTTCACTTAGTGCTAGAGACAGGTCGAACACATCAAATTCGTGTTCATCTAGCACATCTCGGACACCCAATTGTCGGCGATACCATGTACAATGCACGCCAAACAGCAACTGGTGATTATGAGCTACATGCCATTCAATTACAATTTACACATCCATTTCTGAATCAAATTATTACGGTGAAAGATCAATAACCAACTCCTTCTCATGTATAAAAAAGAAGCGCTAAACATTTGTAGCGCTTCTTTTTCATTAAAAATCAAAGTGAAAGTTATCTGGATTTTTACCAAAACGTTGGTTACGGTTTAAATGATTGATTTTTACGATGTCTTCATTGGAAAGTTCAAAATCAAAAATAGTGGCGTTTTCTTCAATACGAGCTGGTGTGACCGATTTTGGAATGACAAGAATGTCATTTTGGATGTGCCAACGTAGTACAACTTGTGCCGCTGATTTACCATACTTTTCACCGATGTTCACAATCGTTTCATCTTGTAAAACGCCACCTCGTCCAAGCGGTGACCAAGCCGTGAAAGCAATTCCTTGTTCAGCACAAAATGCACGCAAAGGCTCTTGTGATAAATATGGATGTGCTTCGATTTGATTGACCATTGGCGGGATTTGGGCCACTTTCATCACTTCTTGCAAATGCGCCTCATGATGGTTCGATACACCGGGCACACGAATTAATTTCTCCTCGTATAAACGCTCAATCGCACGGTACGTATCAGGATATTTTCCCTCTACTGGCCAATGCGTTAAGTATAGGTCTACATAGTCCATGCCTAGCTTTTTCAATGATACTTCAAATGCACGTAATGTATTGTCATAGCCTTGGTCAGCATTCCACACTTTCGTTGTGACAAAAATATCTTCACGTCGTACACCCGAATGGCGAATCGCCTCGCCTACTTGCTCTTCGTTATAGTAAAGAGCAGCTGTATCAATCGCTCGATATCCAACGTCTAATGCCTTTGTAATCGCTTCAACTGTTTCTTGTGGATCTGTCATTTTATATACACCAAGACCTAAAATGGGCATGTCCACACCGTTTGCTAATGTCTTTGTCGATTGTAAATTCAAGCTTCTCACTCCTTTTTCTCACTATTTCTATTATAACAATTTTAGGCAACACACAAAAATTTAATAAAAACAGTTGCATTTACTCTAAAAAACGAATATTATATAAAATGTTTTTAATATCGTTCGTGTTTAGGGAGGTTCCTTACATGTTTAAACTAAAAGAAAATAACACAACTGTCCAAACAGAACTGTTAGCAGGTTTAACAACATTTTTAACAATGGTTTATATCGTTGTCGTCAATCCGATTATATTAGCTGATGCGGGTGTACCGATTGATCAAGTATTTATAGCAACGATTATTTCAGCAATTATCGGTACTTTGTGGATGGCCTTCATGGCGAATTATCCAATTGCGATTGCGCCTGGTATGGGCTTGAATGCCTACTTCACTTATGCTGTCGTGTTAGGCTCCAATGGTACGATTGATTACATGACAGCCTTTGCTGCTGTCTTTGTAGCGGGTTTAATTTTTATCGGCTTAAGTTTAACTTCTTTCCGTGAAAAATTAATTACAGCGATTCCAGCAAATTTAAAGCTGGCGATTACAGCGGGAATCGGTCTTTTCATCGCATTCATCGGTTTACGTATGTCAGGCATTGTCGTAGCAAACGAAGCAAACTTAGTTGGACTTGGAGATTTGTCTAGCTCTGCTGTTCTACTAACGCTATTTGGATTAGCCATTACAGTTGTTTTAATGGCCCTAAATGTGCACGGTGCTCTATTTTTAGGAATGGTTGCGACATCTATCGTCGCTAGTATGACAGGTCATCTAAAAATAGACGAAATTATAGCACGCCCTCACTTACCAGAAGGAATTTTAGTATGGAACCCGATTGCTGCAATCGGGGATGTCATTTCTTACGGTTTATACGGCGTTGTCTTTTCCTTTATTTTAGTTACACTATTTGATACGACAGGGACGATGATTGGCGTAGCAAAGCAAGCTGGTTTAATGAAAGGTGATACATTACCGAAAGCACGCCATGCACTTCTTGCGGATTCTGTCGCAACAACAGTCGGATCGATGTTCGGTACAAGCCCGACGAGTGCCTATATCGAATCTTCTGCTGGTGTTGCTGCTGGAGGACGTACTGGTTTAACGACGTTAACAGTCGCTATACTGTTTATGATTGCATCCTTCTTCGGACCGCTCGTTGCCTCACTATCTGGCGTGGCAGCCATTACATCACCAGCGCTTATTATCGTTGGTAGCTTAATGATTGGCGCAGTGAAAAATATTGAATGGGACAAATTCGATGAAGCCTTCCCTGCATTCCTTGTCATCTTAACGATGCCGTTAACATCAAGTATTGCGACTGGTATTGCATTAGGATTCATTTCATACCCATTAATGAAGGTCGTTAAAGGACGGGCACGTGAAGTACATCCACTGCTTTATTTATTCGCTGTCCTATTTGTTATCCAACTTGTCTTTTTACCGCATTAATCAAAGTGTCTCGGGATTCCCGGGACACTTTCTTTTTGTTTCAAACAATTATTTGAAAATCACCCGTGTTTATGAAGGAATATTCTTAATAAAGTAGAATATTTATCCTTTGTACGTATTTTTTCTAAAAGGGGATGGTTAGAAATGATGGATACACAATTAGTATTAACAGGATTCTTAAAACGGGCAGAGAGATATTTCCCGAACAAAACAATCGTTTCTCGTACAAGTGACACAATGACGCATCGTATCACATATGCAGAGTATGCTAAGCGTACACGTCGCCTAGCCGACGCTTTAACAAAACTCGGGATGACACGTGGCACTAAGGTTGGTACGTTTGCATGGAATCACCACCGCCATCTTGAGACTTATTTTGCTGTTCCTTGTGCGGGTGCTATCCTTCATACGATTAATATTCGCCTAGCACCAGAGCACATTATTTATATTATTAATCATGCGGAAGATGAAATTTTATTAATTGATGGCGATTTGTTCCCACTAGTAGAGCCAGCCCTTCCACATTTAAAAACGGTGAAGCATATTATTGTCATGCGCGATGATACAGTCGTTCCTGAATCTAGCTTTGAAAATGTCTATTCTTATGAAGCTTTACTCGCTGAAGCAGATGAAAATTATGCATTCCCTGATGACCTAGACGAAAATTTGCCAGCTGGTATGTGCTATACATCCGCTACAACTGGTATGCCAAAAGGGGTCGTTTATAATCACCGTAGTATTGTGCTACATAGTCTGGCACTTGGGTTAGCCGAATCGTTTGGGGTATGTGAACGTGATGTCAGCATGCCGATTGTACCCATGTTCCATGTCAATGCTTGGGGGCTCCCATTTGCAGCAGTGAACTACGGTATGACTCTTGTACTACCAGGGCCAATGTTTACACCGCCATTACTGCTTGATTTAATGGAACGGGAAAAAGTAACGGTAACAGCAGGGGTGCCGACCATTTGGTTAGGCGTACTAGCTGAGCAGGAAAAGAATCCGCGTGACCTATCCTCTTTACGTCTAGTCATCTCAGGCGGCTCTGCATCACCGAAAGGGCTCATTCAAGCATACGAAGAAAAATTAGGTGTACCTTTCGTTGTCGGTTACGGTATGACAGAAACGTCGCCACTTGTTTCTATCTCAAACTACACGACAGAAATGGATGACTATAACAAAGACGAGCGACTCGATATTCGTGCTACACAAGGGCTAACGGTTTCCCTAATTGAAACAGAAATAGTCAATGAAAACGGTCCGGTCCCTCAAGATGGTAAAACAATGGGCGAGCTACGTATTCGAGGACCATGGATTGCATCGGAATATTATAAAGACGAGCGCTCGTCTGAAGCATTCCGCGATGGTTGGCTGTATACGGGCGATATTGCTGTTTTGACAAAAGAAGGCTATATCAAAATTACAGACCGCACAAAAGATTTAATTAAATCTGGTGGCGAATGGATTTCTTCAGTTGATTTAGAAAATGCGTTAATGTCACACCCTGCTGTCTTTGAAGCGGCAGTGATTGCGGTACCGCATGAAAAATGGCAAGAGCGACCACTCGCATGTGTCGTATTACATGAAGGCGCTACAGCAACAAAAGAAGAATTACTTCAATCGCTTGAAGGGCAATTTGCAAATTGGTGGATTCCAGACGATGTTTTATTCTTAAAAGAAATCCCAAAAACATCAGTAGGAAAATTCTTAAAGGCAAAACTACGTGAAGAGTTAAGCGAATACTCTCGTAGCTAATCATTCTTTTAACAGAAAAAACCACGAAGAGCTCAAATGCTTCGTGGTTTTTATTGTTCCTTATCCGTTTCTTTAGGCTCTGACTTTCGATTAATTCCTCGTTGCTGTTCCTTAATATGTTCCATTTGTTTCCCCAATGCTTTTAACTCTTTCATTGTACTGGCCATATAGCCATTTACGATAGACTCCTTATCCGTATAGACCCCCTCCTGTTATATGATATTCCTGTACACCTTAATTTGTGTCCATTTTTTCACAATATATGAAATAAAATATCAATTATAGCAGGATATCTACTCGGAGGGGCCCTATCGTATCATGGTGTTATGTTGCCATCCTTATTCTTCATCGAATTGTTGTGGATCTGGATTCCGCCCATCTTCCTCTAGCTGCTTGCCATCCCGTAAATCCTCCATTTGCTTCCCTAAATAGATAAGTTCTTCCATGTTGTTTGCCATATAACCATTTAAAATTTTCTCATTTTCTTTTGTCATCATCATTCCTCCTTTTTGTTATGATTCCCCATCTCCGCTATTTGAACCATTTTCGCCATAAAATATTAATGGTCAAGCCTTACTAGATAGGATATACTTAATATTGAGAAATTTTTCATTCCATGAGGAGGGTACTTCCATGAGATTATTATTAGTTCTTGGTGTGTGTGCTGCATTCTTAACTGCAATCTTCACAGCTGGGTATGAAGGTAAACCGTTTTCAAAAGAAAACTAATCCTTAACCTACACCGATTAGAAAAACACAACTCGCTTTATCGTACAGTGCGTGGATGTGTTTTCTTCGGCGGAGGATATCCATGAAACTTATACTTTCCTATCCGCCTAAAAAGACGATCGTTTAAACGATCGTCTTTTTTCTTGACTTTTTTTATTAACATGCATATATTTAGTTACATAAAGTAAGTAACTATCAAAAAATAAACGAAGAGAGGTTTTCTATCCGATGACTACACACTTTCATGAAAAACCAAATTTATATACATCACATGTTCAATTAAAAGTATCTGACTTAAAGCGTTCCATTGAATACTATACAACGACTATTGGCTTTCAAGTCCTAAAACAAACAGAAAACACAGCCTATTTAACATTTGATCATCAAACAAGCTTGCTTTCTTTAGTAGAAGTAAAAGAAGCTATTTCGCCACAAGGCTTTACAGGACTGTATCACTTTGCCTTATTATTACCAACTCGGAAAGACTTAGGCAATATCGTGCAACATTTTATTCAACATAATGTGCGTTTAGGTGCGGCAGATCATGATGTGAGTGAGGCACTCTATTTAAACGATCCAGATGGCAACGGAATTGAGATTTATGTAGATCGTCCTGAAAACGAGTGGACTTGGAATGGGGAAGGTTACGTGCATATGGTCACTGAACAATTAAACTTCCAATCCATTTTAGCTGAAGCAGATGGCAACTGGCATGGTCTTCCTAAAGGAACAGTGATGGGACATATTCACTTATCAGTAAGTGATCTTCACAAAACGGAGGAATTTTATACGAATGTATTAGATTATAATGTGGTCTGTCGTTACGGCGGGCAAGCTCTATTTATTTCCACTGGCAACTATCACCACCATATTGGCTTAAACACTTGGCATAGCGCTGGTCGTCCTGCATTACCTGAAAACGCGGTCGGGTTAAAATCCTATACCGTCGTATTAAAAGATGAACGATATGCACAGGCCGTCAAAGCGAATTTAGAAGCAGCGGGTGTAACGGTGGAACAATACGATGAGGCACCAGCATACGGTGGCAAGCAACTATTTTCAACAGTGGACCCAAACGGTATTCGTATTATTTTCACTGTTGAAGATGAAGTCTAGTTTTCAAAAGTATAGCCTTCTTTAAAAAAGTTCATAATATTTTTTAAAGAAAGGGTGTGACATCTTGGAAAACAATACATTTGCTCAGCTTAGCAATGATAAGTTAGAAGAAATCACAGCGCTTGAAAATAAGCTCGGCGTCATTCTCATTGCTTATGATACTGCAACGGCAACAAATCAAATGCACAAAAGCAGCCAATCTATAAGTGAGATTAATCCTTCATAACATAATTTTAAAGGTCCCGTCTGAAAAGAAATTTTGAGACGGGACCTTTGCGACGAGGATGGTGGCATGTGGATGCGACCACCGCAGGAGCAATATTTCTGAATGAATCATGATTAAGAAGTGAAGGGGGTGTTCTGAAAGTTTTTACTTTCTGGACACCTCCGCTTTTTATTTTATGAAATTATTTTAATCCCGGATAGTTTTGTTGTCTTAATGCTTCGTAAATAACAATGGCTGCTGTGTTTGATAAGTTTAATGAACGGATATGATCGCTTTGCGGAATACGTAAGCACATATCGCGGCGCTCGTAGGCAAAGTCTTTCGGCAAGCCCGTTGTCTCTTTCCCAAACATAAAATAAATATCACGTGCTGTATCGCTAAAATCATGTGTCGTAAATGGCTCATCGCTATATGTTTCAATTAAATACACATCGCCATCCTTTGCATACTCCACAAAGTCTTCAAGCGAATCATGGTACACCACATTGACGTGCTCCCAATAATCAAGCCCTGCACGCTTTAGCATTTTATCGTCAGTCGAAAAACCAAGTGGACGAATTAAATGCAAGCTTGTATTTGTTCCCGCGCACGTACGTGCAATATTTCCTGTATTTGCAGGGATTTCTGGTTGATATAAAACAACATGTAACGGCAAAGTAAAGACCTCTTTCTTATAATAATGCTAATCCTTTTTGAATTTCTTCTAATACTTCTGTATCGGTTTCACGTGTCATCGCACGTTGCAATGCTTGTTCGGCTTCAGGGCCACCAATTTTCCCAAGTGCCCATGCCGCAGTGCCACGAATGACGGGGCGTTCATCTTTTTGTAGCACGTCAATTAGCGCTGGCACTGCCGCCTCTTCTTTAAAATGAGCTAACGCTAAAATAGCATTTCGCTGAATCGGCTTTTTCCCACGCCATGAGCCGGATACATGGCCAAATTTAGCTTTAAATTCTTTATTTGAAATCGACAAAAGCGGTGTTAATAACGGTTTCGCAATTTCAGGATCAGGGGTAAATTCCGCATGAATCCAGTTGGCTTTTCCTTTATTTTTTGGACAAACCGTCTGACACGTGTCACAGCCATATAAACGATTTCCGATTTTCCCCCGAAACTCGTCTGGTAAAAAGCCTTTCGTTTGTGTTAAGTACGCGATACAGCGTTGTGCATTTAATTGTCCTGCCTCTACAATGGCACCCGTCGGACACACATCTATACAAAGCCTACAATCTCCACACTCATCCTCAATCGGCGTATCTGGTACAAACGGAATATTTGTAATGAGCTCACCTAAATACACGTATGAGCCAAACTCAGGTGTAATAATAGAACAATTCTTCCCGTTCCAACCGATGCCCGCACGCTCCGCTACCGCCCTATCTACTAGCTCACCTGTATCAACCATCGACTTTATACGCACATTGGGTACACGCTCTAGTAGCCACTGTTCTATTTTCGCCAGACGTTCTCGAACAGCAACATGATAGTCCACTCCCCAGGAAGCACGACAAAAAATACCGCGGCGCTCCCCTTTCTTCCCAACTGGCGCGTCCTTCATTTTAGATGGATACGCAATCGCAATCGCGATGATACTTTCTGCGCTATCGAGTAGCTGCAGTGGCTCTGTTCGCAAGTCTACATCGGACTCTTCAAAACCTGATTGAAATCCAAGCTCTTGCTGACGGCGCAATCTATTTTTTAATTCATGAAATGGCGAGGCCGTTGTGAAACCGATTTTATCTACACCGATGGATTTTGCATATGCAATCAGCTCTTGTTGCAGTTCTGCAATACGCATTTCCTCACCTTCCTTATGATACAATTAACAAAAAACGTTGGAGTGATTACATGAATATCTCACTTGATGCATCACTGATTGAAAAACATAGCCAATTTAAAATCGGCATTATTCATTATACCAAAATTACGGTCTCACACTCGCCTCAAATGATTAAAGGACGCATGCAACTTTATCAGGAAAATTTATTTTTGGAGATGCAAGAACAACCTGTAACGGAACGTGCTGGTATTCAAGAATGGCGTACATTATGGAAAACCCTTGGTGCTGATCCCAATCGTTATCGCCATTCTGCGGAAAGCTTAATGCGAAGAATTGCAAAACAAAATTACCTGACACCTGTTCATGCAGCCGTGGACTTAAATAATTTCTTTTCATTGCAATATGAAATGCCTATTGGGATTTATGATAGCGCAAAGCTAGAAGGAGATATTGTCATTGCCTTAGGTGATGAGGAAACAGGTTATGAAGGATTGAATGGTCGTTATAACATATTAAAAAACATCCCGTATTCGCGAGACAAGCTAGGGGCATTTGGTAGTCCGTTTGTCGATTCACTTCGTACTGCAACATCAGAAGAAACGACACAAGCTCTTCACATTTTCTACCTACCACCCTCGATGGATGAGGCGAAAGCAAGACAACTCCTTACATCTTCTGGTAATATGTTTACGCAAGTGAATGGTGGCGACTACATAATCGATGTACTTTCTGCCGAGTCACAACATACTTCTTTATAAGGAGCGATTCCATGATTTCATTAGCAGAAGCCGTTAAACTAAAATCGATTTTAAATAAGAAGAAACAAGAGCTAATTTCAGAGATTCATAGTGTGTCACATACGATTGTAGAAAAAGGGGAAGAGCCAAAAATACCTGAACGTACTTTACAAGTGATTGATGCTGAATTACAAGAAATACGCAATGATTCACGTACTTTGGACCGTTTAATTTACGAAGCGAATATTCAAAATACGATTATGTTTGAAAATGAAGCATATACACTTGTTGAGGCGATTGAGTTAGCGATTCAACTTCGTTCGCAAGCATCGTTATATAAAGACCTTGGTTCATCTGAGAAAGAGTCATTCTTCCACGGTTCAGGCGATACGATCTTTTACCGTGTCGCATTATATGAGCCAAATGAATACCGCGTCAACGCAAACGAACTTGAAAAATCCGCGCATCGCCTATCCAACGCGATCAATGCGAAAAACTATCAAGTACAAATCGACTTTGACGATTCGAAATATTTCTAAGCTCGGGGCGGTGAGACTCGTAACACCCTTCGATAAAAACGCTGATACACCAATAGATACAAGGCTTTTTCAAAGGTATTCCAAACTAACTGAATGCCATTTTGAATGCCATTTATCAAAAATAGCGTTGTCGGGGGCAAGTTTTTAAATATAAGATTGGGGCTTATTGCTTCAATCTTTTTTTTAAGATGTTTTCAAAAAATATTGTTGCTATTCAATTAACGGAGCAGTTTAGTTCAATATGTATGAATTTTATTGTTCTAGAAAAGTTTAACCATATAGAACACACCTCACTTTACTTAGTTATAATTAATAAAAAAGGAAGATGTTATATGAAATTAACCGTTTTGGTAGATAATAATACTTTAATTGATCGCTATTTTTTAGGGGAACCTGCGCTATCTTTTTTTATTGAGGAAGATAATAAACGTATCCTTTTTGATACTGGATATTCAGATGCCTTTATAAAGAATGCAGATAAAATGAGAATTGATTTAAGAAATCTCGACTATGTTGTCTTATCACATGGACATGTGGATCATACATGGGGACTGACACATTTAATTAGACTACATATGGAAGCTAAAAATGAAGAAATAAACCACAATACTCCCAATATTATTGGGCATCCATTGGTTTTTAACACGAAACTAATTGATCCTGTAGGAGAGATAGGGAGTATTTTATCACATGAAAAGCTAAGTAGACACTTTCCAGTCCAATTAACTAAAGAACCATTATGGTTAACAGATAGATTAGTGTTTTTAGGGGAAATTAAAAGAATATTTGATTTTGAAGGCAAAGATTCGATAGGTCAAGTTGTTACAAATCAGGGGAGTATTGACGACTTTGTTGAGGATGACACAGCAATTGTTTATAAATCTTCAAAAGGGTTAATTATTATCGTAGGATGTGCACATGCTGGAATATGTAACATTATTGAATATGCTAAAGAGGTATGTCAGGAAGAGAGAGTCGTTGATATTATCGGAGGATTTCACCTATTGAATCCAACTAAAGAGCAGTTAGATAATACAGTTCATTATATAAAAGCTCTTAAACCTACTAAGCTTCATGCTTGTCATTGTACAGATTTACACTCGAAAATAGCTCTTTCGACAGTTGCTGATTTAGGAGAAGTTGGAGTAGGATTAAAACTTTCCTATCTATAGTCTTTGACTTAGTTAGCTAATAAAAGCCCTAACCATATTTATTATTTGAAGCTGGGGCCTCACTGAACGAAGTACAAGATAGATTAGGCCATAGCGATATAAAAACTACAATGAACATTTACACTCATATCACGAACAAAGCGAAAGAAGAAGTTGCCAAAAAGTTAGAGCAGTACATGAATTTTTGAATACGGTTTTGACTACGTCTGAATACGGTTGTATGAAATCTCCTGAATTATACAAGATGAAAAAAGCTTGATACAATAGGCTTTTCACACCGTATGAAATAGTTTAAACTATATTTATGGAGTCGCGGTGAGACTCCAAACCGAGTTTGTTACGGGTGTTTTTCGCTTTTTGTATAGTTCACAACTTAACTGGCTATATGCAAACCGATGACCAATCACCTGTTACTTTTATTACCTTTAACAAATAACCAACTATTGCTAAAGGTTACTTCGGTAATTTTGATTATTTTCACACCCGTAACAAAGTGAGCGTGACCGCCTTCGTGCAGTCACGCTCTACTTATTCCACCCCAGGTAAAATACGTAATACTTTTTCATTTGCATCTAAAATGGCGTCCACGCCTAGAGGAATACCGATATTCGGTGTACAATGGCCAATCATAAACCCTGAAACAACCGGCTTTTGAAGCGAGGCTAAATAGTTTCGCATAATCTCAACTACTTGCTCATGCGTCTCCCCTTCCCCTAAATTCGTAAAGCTTCCAATGACAAAACCTGCCGCTTGCTCTAATTTACGTGCTAAACGTAACTGATTCATCATCCCATCAATTCGTTCAAGCGATTCCCCAATATCTTCTAACAGAACAATTTTGCCGCGTGCATCAAACTCAAACTTCGTACCAAGTGTGCTGACTAAACGATTTAAATTGCCACCTGTTAGCTCTCCGCGAACGATGCCATCTGATAACGTCTCTAGTGGACTAATCATTTCATCATATTGCATTTCGATTGGTGTGAATAATTGTTGAAACATTTTGGCGGATAGCGCGTCAAGTGGCTCTAGTCCATTTGATAACATCGGTCCATGAAATGTCACGACATCCGCAAACTCATTGACAGCCGTATGTAAATACGTAATATCTGAAAAGCCCCAAATAATTTTTGGATTTTCCTCGATTAATTGATAATCGATTTTGTCTGCCAGCCGTCCTGCCCCATAACCACCGCACACACAGAAAATGGCTTTTATCTCTGGGTCTTGCACCATCGCATGTAAATCTTCCACTCGTTCTTCATCTGTCCCAGCAAGCATTCCTCGCGACATCCCAATAGTTTGTCCTAGCTTATAATGAAGTCCCAATGATTCAATAAAATCGATTTTCGCTTGTAGTTGCTCCATTTTTAATGGACTACTTAGTGCTACGAGCCCTACTGTATCTCCGCTTTTTATTCTTTTTGGGCGTATTTTCATTGCCTCATTCCCCCTTTTTGTTGATGTTGTTATTTTAACATATGAAGTGCATTGCATTATGTAATGTTCTATTCCTATAATTGTATTTGAGTTTTCGAAATAATTTTAAAAAGGAGTTTTTAGTATGAAATTCCCACCACAGCTTTTGCTCGTCCTTGCCACATTGCTTTGGGGTGGTAACTTTGTTATTGGACGAGCTGTAACGGGTGATATCCCGCCTGTTACACTCGCTTTCTTACGGTGGTGTGTCGCTTTTATGATCTTTTTACCGATTGCTTATAGCCGTACAAAACAAGAATGGTCTATGATCAAAGCACATTGGCCTGCTGTCATTATGATGGCCATGACAGGTGTTGCTTGCTTTAATACACTTGTCTATATCGGGCTCCATTCTACAACGTCGATTAATGCCTCTTTAATGAATTCATCGACACCGATTATTATTTACATATTATCCTTTATCTTTTTGAAAGAACGTTTATCGAAATTCCAGTTGTTCGGCACAGCGCTATCATTAACAGGTGTTGCCTTTATTATTTCCGGTGGCTCACTTGAAAGTTTACTTGCCTTCTCCTTTAATAAAGGTGACTTAATTGTCCTTGTAGCTGTCGTTTGTTGGGGTGTGTACTCCCTTCTCGTCAAACAATATGCTGGGCGCTTACCAGGCTACTCTACGTTTCTCGTAACAATCGCATTAGGTGCACTCATGCTACTACCGTTTACGATTTATGAATTAACGACAACATCAGCTGAGATTGTATGGTCATTCAGTACAATCAGCGCTATTTTATATGTAGGGATTGCCGCATCCATTGTAGCATTTTTAAGTTGGAACACGGGCGTCATAGCACTCGGGGCAAATAAGGCGAGTATTTATCTGAATTTTATCCCGCTTTTCGCTACTATTTTTGCCGTGTTATTTATCGGTGAAGATTTACGCATCGCACAAGTCATCGGTGGTCTTGCTGTTATTTGCGGTGTTATATTATCGAACAAAAAATAGAACAAGCAGGCTCGCTAGCGGCCTGCTTATTTTCACTATTTCACACCTGTATAAATAACCGTTACATTTGGATGATTGTGCAGTGCACTTGCTGGGAAGTCTTCTGTTACTTCGCCCGAACGTAAACGATCATATGCTTCCTGTTTTGAAGCACCTGAAATTAATAACACAATTTTACGCGATTGCATAATCGTTTTAATACCCATTGTAATCGCATGTGTCGGTACATCTTCTGGCTTATCGAAGTAAATTTTATTCGCCTCACGTGTTGACTCTGTTAGCTCAACAATATTTGTACCTACTTCGAAGGAAGAACCTGGTTCATTAAAGCCAATATGTCCATTCACACCAATTCCTAAAAGCTGCATATCAATGCCACCTGCCGCTTCGATTGCCGCATCATAATCAGTAGCCGCTTTTTCAACGTCCGCTACATTACCAGTTGGTACATGAATGTTTTCACGTTTCATATCAATATGATTAAATAAATGAGCATCCATATAATAGTGATAGCTCACTTTATTTTCAGGTGCTACACCAATATACTCATCTAAGTTAAACGATATGGCCTCAGCAAACGAAATTTCACCAGCTTGATAGCTCGCGACTAACTCCTGATAGAAACCTTCTGGTGTGCCTCCTGTAGCCATACCAAATACACTTTGTTTATGTTCTTTTAATTGCGCTTTAAACAAATCTGCCGCTAGCTTACTCATTTCCTCATAGCTAGCTGCTTCAATCCATTTCATATTTGTTTTTGCATTCATTTTGTTTACCCTACTTTCATTCGTTCTCATGTTATACTCATAATCGTAAAATAACATTTGTAAACCCTTGTTACAATAGGCTTTCTTATCGTTTATCAATATGACATGTATGTGTTAATTTTAAATGAAATGCCCTTAATAATCTATGTAAAAGATATGGCTATTTTAAAGATATAAAGAATGAATAGGGCTTAGATGACATTTCTAAGCCCTTTATTTTATTTCCCCTCTAGCTTATGCACACGCCAGCCTAACCCTTCAATATAATGTAGCTCACCAACATACTTCGCAAACTCATTTGAATCACCGATTGGCACCGTCATCTCGAAACTTTTTACATTCCCTGTACTTGAAAGTTCTTTAATCGTTGTCCTACCCCAATCTAATAAACTTCCCCCATCCGCATCTGGTTGTATTAACACGCCTTTATATTCAATAATCCCTAACGTTTCAATTAAATGATTTGCTTGTTCCTCTGTGTATACTGCCCCTAAATATGCTTTTAATTTCTCCGCCGTATTTAATGTTTCTGCCATGTAACGGTAATATTGATCGTTATAAGTAAATATAGTGCTATCTCGCTTCCCTTCACCACCACTTACGACATACCAATAACTCGTTTGTGATCGATGAAACAGTGCTAATGCCTCTTCAGATGTTAATGTAACTGGCTCATGATTTGCTTTTGTTTCAAGACGATGCACGCGCCAGCCCTTTCCTTTTACAAAGTGGAGTTCCCCTAGGAGTGTCTCGTATTCTCCCTCTTCTCCAATTGGGACTATCATTTCATAGCTTCTCATACTTGCTGTTCGTACGGTTTCTTTAGTTGTTGCCTTACGCCAGTTTAATAAGCTACCTCCATCTGCATTCGGCTGTGCTAAAAAGCCGCTATGTTCAATAATCCCTAATGTTTTGATTAATCCTTCTATTTGTTCACCTGTATATACCGTTCCTAAATACGCCTGTAACTTTTCCATCGTATTGAGCGTTTCAGCCATGTAGCGGTAATCTACCCCTTTATAAGTAAAGGTTGCTTCATTTCGTTTTCCTTCGCCCCCCATCACTACATACCAATAGCCTTGTTGTGCTTCTTCAAACAATGACTGTGCATTGTCTGTTGTAAATTGGATACCATCATCCCCATGTAAATGCGGGTTCTTACTTATAGAGACGATCTTATAATCCATATAACCGTTACGTGTAATTAACATATATAATTGGTTTTCCCCTTCATTTAGGAATCCACTCGTTTCGAGATGGACCAATTCCGCTTTCACTGTAACGGCAAATTCTACTTCCCCGTTTAACCTTGCTACTTCTTTTACTTCCACTAACTCCAGATTTTTTAGTTGTTTTGCTAACAGAGCTACATCAAATTTGTGATCAACAAATAGATTTTGTGCTTCGCTAGGATTGGTTAAAGCGTTGCTAAATAATAGCACAGCCGGGTTTACGTTAAACGGAATATTATATTGTGTTGGCAAGAAGTCTGTACTCAATGCACGCGCGATAAAAGCTGAAAACTGTGCTCTCGTTACTTTTTCATTTGGCTTAAATGTGCCATCTGAATACCCTTTTGCAATATCATGCTCCGCTAAACTGGCTATTGCTTGATAGCCTTTCGCTGTTTTGGGCACATCTTTAAATTCAAATTGCCCTATACTTTCTAGTTGAAAAGCGTTTGCCATTGCTTCTGCAACAGCTTCCCTTGTTAACTGCTCATTTGGATTAAAATTTCCCCCTGCTGGAAAAATTCCTGCTGCCACTGCTGCCGCAATTTCTTGATAAGCGGTGTGCTGTTTGGATACATCTAAAAAATGCGGATCTGGATTATTCGTCGTCTGTAACTGTAACGCTCTCACTAGCATTGTCGCAGCTTGTGCTTTCGTAATCGTTTGCTCTGGTTGGAATGTGCCATCTTTATAGCCTTTAATGATGCTTTGCTCGACTAAGAAGGTAATCTCCTCTTTTGCCCAATACTGATGCTGTACATCTTGAAACGTTGCAGCTGATGCATTAATTCCGCCAAAAAGAAGGCACCCTGTTAGTATTGCTACTGCCGTTCCCCTTTTAACATTTCTCCACATGTTAGCTCCCCCTAATGAATATTATCGTATTGCAAGTCAATCTGGCGTATACATGACAACTAATTTACCGTGCATTATGTTATTATTTAGTATTATTTGTTTGTAAAATTAATCCTTCTCATTTAATGAAATAACCCCATTAGTTTAATTTTACTCAACATTATATACAATATGAAGGTATACTCAATAAGATTACACAAATATCATATTTTATTTTTAATTAAATTGAACATTAAATGTAAATTTATGCCCCTCTGCCCTGAAGTTCATAATGGTTCAGCTACAAACAACAAAAAAGAGTTCTCAAATGAATGAGAACTCTCCATCTATCTGTAAAGTGGCATGTATGTATCAACAAAGTTGAGCGTTTCTTTATACAGCCTTTTTAGCCTCTTAAACTGTCTTTACTTGATCCGTTTCAGCACCTTGATTTAATGCCAAAAGTAATTTTTCTGCATCATCTTGTAAATCGACAAGACTCTGTGCCTCTTGAACTAGTTTTTGCATTGTACTTAATTCATCATCGCTAATTTCAACTAACTCTTCAAACATTTCAACGGATTCCCTGGAAATGAACGAAATGTCTCTCATAGCAGACATAATTTGCTGAGAGCTTGACGATAATTCTTCCGTACTTGCAGATGAATTCGCATTATTATCAGCAATAATTTTTATAGTTTCTACAATTTTTTCGAACATCGTGCCAATTTCTAAAATGGTTGTATTCGTTTGTGCAAACTCTTCTGTTCCTTGATTCATTGATGTGACGACTTTGTCCGTCTCTTCTTGAATATTTTTTACAATATTCGATACTTCAGCAGCTGACTGACGTGATTGTTCAGCTAATTTACGCACTTCATCAGCAACTACAGCAAACCCTTTGCCGTGCTCACCTGCACGAGCTGCTTCGATCGCTGCGTTCAATGCTAATAAATTAATTTGCTCTGAAATCCCTGTAATAACTTTTACAATCATACCAATTTCATGCGATTTTTCCCCAAGTATATTGATTGCATCAAATGTTGTATTAATCGTTTGATTAAATTGCTCCATTTTTACCATCGAATCTTTTAACTTTTCGTTACCTTCTTGCGTCAATTCTAACGTTGTATTGGATTGCTCTGAAATTTGGTTTGATCTGATAGATAGTTCTTCGATCGCTTCTGTCATATCTTCGATCGAAGTAGAGCTCTCTTCAGTAGCAACTAATTGCTTTTTCAATCCTTTCCCTACCTCATCGATTGCAGCCCTTACAATATCAGCCTTCTCAGCTGCATATTCCCCATGTTCCGTAAGGTTCTCACCTTTTTCATTCACATTTTTTGCGAATGAATAAAATTGCGCTGTTACTTGATCTACTGATAATTCCCCCATTCCGTTTATAACCTCATGCGTTATATCGGAATGACGTTTAAGCGAAAAATATTGGTAACCAAAATACAACGATGTACATAATAAAACTACAATAATCCCCAGCATAATCGCTTCCATGAAAAAAAAATCTCCTATTCTACTAATGTATTAACGATGAAATTTTAAAGTTCTTTTACAATGATGTAAATGCCATCTGCTACAGTCGATGGAATATGACTTAACCGCTCATTGTTTTCGTATTTATGAACAATATAGTTTCCTTCTACGTCTACATATTTTGTCATGCCATGATACTTCTCCATCAAACGCATGGACTTCGGATTTGTTGCTTCTCCTAACACAAGTCGTAAGCCTTCTTTTGTTGCTCTTTCTATTAATATATCGCTTAAACTTTGTACAATGTCATGACGATTATGCTCCGCAATGACACCTAATAAAAATAAATGCAGTATTTCTCCATCTTCCATATCTTTCCCATAGCGCTTTTTATAATCTTCTAGGAAACGAATATCGATATCCTCTAATACACGCATTACTACATTCATATCAGCAAACGTGCCGTCAAAAATATCCCCTTCAATAATTTCAAGGGCATTTGTATCCCCAACCAGTGCACCTACCACATTTTTCTCTTCATCTAGTGCAACAGCACAGTAGCCTTGGTGAGCATTTGTCTCGATATATTCCTTTGTAAATTGATAAAAATCTTCGTAAGGTAATTCTAGGGCGTACCCAATGATTGGTTCTTGCACCCATTTGCCAGCAACATCTACTCCAATAAATGTGCTTGCGATACACGCTGCTGCTTTTTCAATTAAATCAGACTGGTCCTTTGTAAGGATTTCATATGTATATAAAGCTTCAATCGTTTGCATGGTAAAATTCCTCTCTAAGATGTCATTATAGTTCATTCAAGACTAACGCATTGCTAATTGCGAAACATTATCCACTACTGTTCCTGGGAAGTTAACTCCCTCTAAAGCATTTCGCACTTGCACATATGCAATTTTAGAGCGTGGATTAACAATCACAATATCTTTGAAACCTAGTGATGCATAAAACATGAGTGTTTGCCCTAGCTCTGCCGAAATCTTTGAAGGAACAGGTGATTGATAAGTGCCATCCGCTACAAATGTATACGCATGTTTCGGTACTTTTGCCAATGTCTCTTGCAAATCGTTTAAATATTCCTCTACAACTTCCGCTTTCAGAAACCCTTGTATTTGAACGTGTAATTCTTTTTTTGCTTCATAAATCGCCATTTTATATTTCGGTTTATCAACGACTATCATCTCTAATCTCCTTTTTATCGTTAGCTATCCTTCCATTGATAGCGTTTGCATGTTTTTATGTGAATGCTACTCAAACAACTACACCAAGATAGCATTCCACCTGTGACTATGACTGATTGCACCTATTGCCTAACGTTTTCTAAACAAAAAAAAACTATCCCTTATAATAATTAGGATAGCCAACCAATCACTTATGATCTTGGCAACCCGACTATCATTATCCAGAAGGATGTTAGACTCGTAGCTTTGCGTCCTTATCTTTCGACAAGTTTGCCTTTTTCAATTTAAAGAAAAATCATAATAATACCACATTAATATGTTAATAGTATAAATTATTTGTAATTTTTTTTCTATACTAGTACTTTTTCTAAAGAATATTAGACTCATTCGAGTATTTTTTTGATAATAATTAGAAATAAGTAAATAATAAGGTAGCATTAGAAGATTATATAAAGAGGTAGTTTCTACTCCTTCTCTGGTGGCAAGGAGAGTAAGAAAGGAGGTAGTGTGGAATTATTTTACCACTACTTATATCCTATATTTACCATATTATGAGAAGAACAATAACAATCATTGTTATAAATAAAAAATAATCATCTACGGAGGAGTAAATTATCACCAAAGAAATTTATGAAAGGAGCTAATGCGCCAAAATAAACAGTCGAACACAATTATTGACGTTACTATATCTACGTGTGAAGAGATATTTTACAATAAGTGAAAACACCTCAAATGGATTGGTAGTCTATCGTGCTAAATCAAAGTACAAGGTAATTAGTAACTCAAATGAAAAGAAACTACAGTTTAGGCACAATCCGCTCTTTATACGTTTTTTGTCTCTTATATAGAGTTTACATTCATTCCTTATACCTTGAACACAAACTCCTGCTAATTCGCTCCTACACATACCTGTTTCGAGCAATAACAGCATAAACATATAATTCCTTACACCCACAAAAGAATGTAAATGCGGCTGCTGTAAAAGCACTTATAATTGTTCATACTTAAAGGGCTCAACTACTTTTATTCCGTCTTATAGTGTGCCGTTTACGATACAAAAATTTAAAGATGCTCTAATGGCTTTTAAACGTGTGTTAATTGTTACTGTTGATATTCCTTTTTTCTTGCAGATGCAGGATTAAACTCTTTTTCTCTAAGCATTTTGTAAAAAAACAATAATTCATTTCTGGAATACTAGATTGTTTGAGATCTTAAACTTCTGATTAGACAATCATTAACAAATAAAAAGCCGTTTGAAAATCAATCTCTTTGATCACTTTTGTTATGTTATTAATTTATAATTTCTGGGTAGATTATTTGTTTTTACGCCTTACCATAATAATCCTTCCTTGTTTATGACAGGATACGCATATGATTTTATGTAAGAATCTTATTTAAGATAAATAAAAAACGCTCCTTACAACAATGTGTAAGAAACGTTGATTTCACTGCATTCGCAAGCAGTCTCATGATACCGGTAGTCGGGGTCGAACCGACACTCCAGAAGGAACACGATTTTGAGTCGTGCGCGTCTGCCAATTCCGCCATACCGGCATAATTTTATTAGAGTAAAATTAAGATAAAAAAAAACCGGATACCCGATTTCAATAAAATTCTGGAGGCGGCTACCGGATTTGAACCGGTGATAAGGGTGTTGCAGACCCGTGCCTTACCACTTGGCTAAGCCGCCAGAGAATATTGGAGCGGAAGACGGGGTTCGAACCCGCGACCCCCACCTTGGCAAGGTGGTGTTCTACCACTGAACTACTTCCGCGAATGGCTGGGGTACTAGGATTCGAACCTAGGCATGACGGAATCAAAATCCGTTGCCTTACCGCTTGGCTATACCCCAACAATATTTTATAATTATTATTTTATAGAATGGGGCGACTGAAGGGAATCGAACCCTCGAATGTCGGAACCACAATCCGATGCGTTAACCACTTCGCCACAATCGCCACTATATCAATGAAGATAAAGGATGGGGCGGATGAAGGGAATCGAACCCTCGAATGTCGGAACCACAATCCGATGCGTTAACCACTTCGCCACAACCGCCATTGTTCTTCTTAATTATTTGAGATAAAAAATTGGCAGGGGCAGTAGGAATCGAACCCACACCAAAGGTTTTGGAGACCTCTATTCTACCGTTGAACTATGCCCCTAAATGGTGGAGGGGGACGGATTCGAACCGCCGAACCCGAAGGAGCGGATTTACAGTCCGCCGCGTTTAGCCACTTCGCTACCCCTCCAAAATGGTGCCGGCGATAGGAGTCGAACCCACGACCTACTGATTACAAGTCAGTTGCTCTACCAACTGAGCTACACCGGCAATTTGGAAATATGGTGGGTCAGGACGGAATCGAACCGCCGACACTTAGAGCTTCAATCTAATGCTCTACCAACTGAGCTACTGACCCATATAAATATAATTTAAAATAAATGGCGGTCCCGACCGGGATCGAACCGGCGATCTCCTGCGTGACAGGCAGGCATGTTAACCGCTACACCACGGGACCTTTTGGTTGCGGGGACAGGATTTGAACCTGTGACCTTCGGGTTATGAGCCCGACGAGCTACCGAACTGCTCCACCCCGCGATAATACTATTAAAATGATATGGTGGAGGATGACGGGCTCGAACCGCCGACCCCCTGCTTGTAAGGCAGGTGCTCTCCCAGCTGAGCTAATCCTCCATCTGGGTTTATTTAAATGGTGACCCGTACGGGATTCGAACCCGTGTTACCGCCGTGAAAGGGCGGTGTCTTAACCACTTGACCAACGGGCCAATAATGTAATATTTAGGCTGGCGGAGAGTAAGGGATTTGAACCCTTGAGACAGTGTTAACCGCCTACACGATTTCCAATCGTGCTCCTTCGACCTCTCGGACAACTCTCCAAGAAGAATGGCTCCGAAGGTAGGACTCGAACCTACGACCAACCGGTTAACAGCCGGTTGCTCTACCACTGAGCTACTTCGGAATATTTTTATTAGTAAGCCTAGCGATGTCCTACTCTCACAGGGGGAAGCCCCCAACTACCATCGGCGCTAAAGAGCTTAACTTCCGTGTTCGGTATGGGAACGGGTGTGACCTCTTTGCCATCATCACTAGACTTTTGAAAGACATTTTAAATTATATCATACTGTAAATTAGTATTCAAGTATTTTAATTTTTTGTTCTTTCAAAACTGGATAAACGGTGCATTGTGCACAACACAAAATGTGGTTAAGTCCTCGACCGATTAGTATTCGTCAGCTCCATGTGTCGCCACACTTCCACCTCGAACCTATCTACCTG